>CAZVKM010000022.1:0-6242 GCA_964627685.1 uncultured Solibacteraceae bacterium
TGGTCTTCGACATCAAGGAAGGCGGCATGGTCCACATCTACAAGGTGAAGTTCCGCGGGAACAAGACCATCAAAGATGCGCGCCTCCGGGCGGCCATGGCCAAGACGCGCCAGCACTGGATGTTCTCCTGGCTGACCAGCCACGACCTGCTGGTGGACAAGAACCTCGAGGAGGACCTGGAGAACCTCAAGAAGGCCTACTGGCGCCTGGGGTACAAGGACGTCTTCATCGGGAAGCCCACCATCACCGTGGAGGACTTCACCACCGCCAAGCAGAAGAAGAAGAACGAGAAGCGCATCGCCGAGGCCAAGAGCCCGAAGTACGACCTCCGGGCCGTCCTCGAGATCCCCATCCTCGAGGGGGACAAGTTCTACGAGGGCACCTTCAAGGTGGAGGACGCCAAGGTCTTCCAGGAGCAGGCCCTCCTGGGCAAGTACGCCGAGGCCAAGCGGGACAACCGTTCCCTACTCCGGAAGTTCTTCGGGATCAAGCCCTCCCTGGAGGCTCCCAAGCCCGGGGAGAAGGTGGTCTTCGACTTCGATGCGGTGGGCGAAGCCCAGAAGAAGATCAAGGAGATGTACGGCGATGCCGCCTACGTCCGCATGTACTCCGAGAAGGACCTCAAGGTCCGTGAGGAGGATGGGGTCAAGAAGGTGGATGTGACCCTCAAGGTGAAGGAGGGGGAGCCCCACACCATCCGCCGCATCGAGTTCGAGGGGAACAGCACCACGAAGGACAAGGTGATCCGCCGCAGCCTGCTCCTCAAGGAAGGCGATCCCTTCGGGCTCGCCGCCTTCAAGGACTCCATGCTGCGCATCAGCCAGCTCAGCTTCTTCGACATCAAGAACGCCGAGCCGGACGTGACCCCGGTGCCGGACAAGCCCCAGATGGACATCAAGATCAAGGGCGAGGAGGCGGGCGTCAACGAGGTGCTCTTCCAGGGCGGATACGGATCCGTGTTCGGCTTCTCGCTGGGCGCCTCCTTCAGCACCCGGAACCTGGGCGGTGGCGGTGAGACGCTCTCGGTCAGCTACAACGGCGGCAAGTTCCAGAAGAGCTTCAGCATCTCCTTCACGGAACCCTACGTCTTCGACCTGCCCTACAGCCTCACCACGAGCCTCTTCAACCAGTCCGTGGACTACGACGCCTCGCGCGTGGGTGTGGAGAACGCCTACCGCCAGACCACCAAGGGCCTGGGCGTCAACATGGGGGCGCGCTTCGCCAACTGGTTCCCCACCCAGCGCTGGGCGGCCTTCACCACCCTGGCCATGGGGTACAACTACCGCATCATCGACATCCAGGGCGGGCGGAACTACTACTACCGGGACCTGCGGGACCAGCTCAGCTCCAGCATCACCCCGAGCATCACCTACGACACGGTGAACCACCCCTTCAAGCCCACCACGGGCACCAAGATCGGGTTCAGCCTGGAGTACGGCGGCTGGCAGTTCGGCGGGGACCGGCCGTTCCTGCGCTCCATGTTCGAGTTCAGCAAGTTCGGCAACGTGGACGAGCGCCACATCTTCGCCATGAACACCACCTACGGGTACATGCGGAAGCTGGGCAACGATCCCCTGGTGCCCTATGAGCTCTTCCGGCCCGGTGGCGAGAACTCCATCCGGGGCTACCGCTACGGGAACGTGGGCAGTGTCCTGCCGGATCCCGCCGGGCGGCCGGTGGTGGTGGGTGGCAACAAGCAGTTCATCGCCAACTTCGAGTACCAGTTCAAGATCGCCGACCAGTTCCGGTTCGTGACCTTCTACGACCTCGGCAACGCCTGGGCCCCCGGCTCCAAGGTCTTCTCGGAGGCCCTGCGCCGGAGCGCCGGCATCGAGTTCCGGTTCTTCCTGCCCATCAGCCCCGCCCCCATGCGGCTCATCTGGTCCAAGAAGCTGAATCCCTACGCCTTCGACCCCGAAGGCCGCACGGACTTCCAGTTCAGCATGGGCACCACCTTCTAGAACCGCCTTCCGATACAATGGACTTTCGAATCCCCGGAGCTTTCATGCGTCGCGTTCTGTTCTCCCTCCTCGCCTGCGCGAGCCTCGGCCTCTCGGCCCAGGCCCCCGAGTCCCCCCGGCTCGCCTTCTTCTCCATGGGCCAGCTCATCGAGACCAGCGTGAAGGCCCGTCGCATCTACTCCGAGCTGGAAGCCACCAAGAAGCAGCTGGAGGAGAAGATCCAGGCCAAGGGGGCGGAGGGGCAGAAGCTCCAGGCCCAGCTGCAGTCCAGCAGCCTGAGCGATGCCGGCAAGGAGCAGATCCAGAAGCAGCTGCGTGACCTGGAGTTCGAGTTCAAGAAGCTCCAGGAGGACAGCCAGGGCGAGTTCAACAAGGTCTCCCAGAAGGTCCAGAAGGCCCTGAACGAGCTGGCCGCCCCCGTGGTGCGTCAGCTGGCCGCCGAGCAGAAGCTGCAGGTGGTCTTCACCCTCGAGAGCTCCCCCGTGGCGTGGGCCGACGAGGTCTGGATCAAGCAGTTCACCGCCGAAGTGGCCAAGCGCCTGGATGCCGGTGAGGACAAGGCCGCTGCCCCCGCCGCCAAGCCCGCCGCCAAGCCCGCGGCGGCCGGCCCCAACAAGAACTGCGCCGGCACCCAGCCGTGAGAAGGGCGCCCCGAGGGGCGCCCTTCTCAGTGTTTGCCCGTGCTTCCATAGCCGCCCGCTCCCCGGTCGGTGGTTCCCAGGGCCTCGCGGAGCGCCGTGGGCTCCCAGGCCCAGGTGACCACGGGGGACACGAGCATCTGGGCGATGCGCTCCCCCCGGAGGAGCTCGAAGGGCGCTTGTCCCAGGTTGATGAGGAGCACCTGCACCTCGCCCCGGTAGTCGGCGTCGATGGTGCCCGGACTGTTGAGGACCGTGAGGCCGTGCTTCAGGGCCAGGCCCGAGCGGGGCCGGATCTGGGCCTCGAAGCCCTCGGGAAGGGCCATCACGAGGCCCGTGGGCACCAGTCGCCGTTCCCCGGGGGCCAGCGTCCAGGTCTCCCCTTCCGGGATTGCGGCCCGGAGGTCCATGCCCGCGCTGTGGGGCGTGGCGAAGGCGGGCAGGTCGAGGCCGGCAGCATGGGGGAGCGGGTGGACGGGGATGGGGATGTGCATCCCCCCAGGATACTCAGCCCCGCCCGGCGCCCTTCTCCTTCACCAGCTGCCCGCAGGCGGCGCGCACGTCGCGGCCCCGGCTGCGGCGCACGGTCACGAAGCAGCCCCGGGCCTTGAGGTGGTCGCTGAAGGCCTGGATGCGGTCCTCGGCGGGCTCCCGGAAGGCGGCGTGGTCGTGCTCGTTCATGGGGATGAGGTTCACGTTGTGGCCCGTGCGCAGGTCCCCCAGCCAGTCCGCCAGGCGGTTGGCGTCGGCCTCGGTGTCGTTGACGCCGGCCAGGAGCACGTACTCGAAGGTGAACTTCTCGCCGCGGGTGAGGCCCCAGGCGTCCAGGGCCTGCCGGAGCCGCGCCAGGTTCCAGACCCGGTTCACGGGCATGGTGCGGCTCCGGGCCGCGTCCGTGGTGGCGTTGAGGCTCAGGGCCAGCAGGGGGCGGGGGTCCATCGCCGCGAGGCGCTCGATGCCGCTCACCAGGCCCGAGGTGCTCACGGTGATGCGGCGGGCGGAGAGGCCCAGGCCCTCCTTGTGGGTGAGCACGCGCACGGCCCGGTGCAGGTGGTCGAGGTTGTGCAGGGGCTCGCCCATGCCCATGAAGACGATCGTGACCTGCTCGCCGTGGGCCGGGCCCAGGTCCCTCATCAGGGCGATGACCTGCCCCACGATCTCGCCGGCCGTGAGGTTGCGCAGGATGCCCATGGCCCCCGTGGCGCAGAAGGTGCAGCCCATGGCGCAGCCCACCTGGCTGCTGATGCAGAAGGTGACCCGGGGGCTCTTCACCTTGCGGGGCATGTGCACGGCCTCGATGCGGTGGCCGTCGCTGAGCCTCAGCACCACCTTGGTGGACCCGTCGCCCGAGGGGTGGCGCTCCAGGATCTCCGGCAGGGAGGTGTCGGTGTGCGCCGCGGCCCACTCCCGCAGGGCCCGGCTGATCCAGGGGGCGCACTCCTTCCACAGGTGCACCCGGTGGAGGCGGTTGAAGAGGTGCTCGGGGCGGCCCGGGGCCGCTCCGGCCGCGAAGTCCTCCGGCAGCAGCGCCCACACCGAGGGCAGCCCGGCCTTCTCAGGGGCGGGGCGGTCCCAGGCGTTGAGGACGGGTTCGGCCATCCCCCCAGTTTATCGCTTCTTAGGGGCTTTCCCTTGGATCCATTGGCGAAGGTGGGTGTCCAGCACGGCCAGGGGCAGGGCGCCTTCACGCAGGATCTCATCGTGGAAGTCCCGCAGGGGGAAGGCCTTCCCGAGCTTCTTCTCCCCGAAGGCCCGCAGCTCCAGGAACTTCAGCTGGCCCAGCTTGTAGCCCAGGGCCTGGCCGGGGTTGGCCATGTAGCGCTCGATCTCCGGGATCTGGGCCTCGGGACTGCCGCCTTCCAGCTCGGCGGCGTAGGCCAGGGCCTTCTCCCGGGTCCAGCCCTTGGCGTGCAGGCCCGTGTCCACCACCAGGCGGATGGCCCGGTGCATGTCGGCCAGCAGCATGCCAAAGGCCTGGTAGGGGTCGTCGTAGAGGCCCAGGTCGAAGCCCAGGCGCTCGGAGTAGAGGGCCCACCCCTCCACGAAGGCGTTGTTGCCATCGGTGCGGCGGAAGCGGGGCAGGGCCTGGTTCTCCATGGCCAGGGAGAGCTGGAAGTGGTGGCCGGGGATGGCCTCGTGGAGGAAGAGGGAGCCCATGCGGGGGGTGCGCATCTTCGTTGCGTCCACGATGGGCACGTAGAAGGTGCCGGGGCGGCTGCCGTCGGCGGCACCGGCGATGTACTCCACGGAGGCCGAAGCCGCACGGAAGGCCTCGGTGGCCCGGATCTCGAAGCCGGTCTTCGGCACGTTCCCGAAGAGCTTGGGAATGGCCGCGTTCACCCTGGCCTCCATGGCCCGGTAGGCGTCCAGCACCTCCCGTTCGGTCTTGAAGGGGGCGAACTTCGGATCCGTGGCCACGTAGGCCAGGAACTGGGGCAGGGTGCCCTGGAAGCCCACCTTGGCCTTCACGGCCTCCATCTCGCCCTGGATCCGGGCGACCTCCCGCAGGCCGAGGGCGTGGATCTGGTCCGGGGTGAGGTCCGTGGTGGTCTGCAGGCGCACCAGGGTGCGGTAGGCCTCGGGGCCACCCCTGAGGGCGCCCAGGCCGCTGTGGGGGCCGCAGGCGGGGAGGTACACGTCCTGGATGAAGGCGTGGAGGCGGGCGTAGGCGGGCCGGGCGACCTCATTGAGGCCCGCGCGGTAGTCGCCGGATAGCTTGGCCTTGGCCGCTTCATCCATTCCTGCGGGCAGGGTCTTCAGGGGGTCGAAGAGGATGTTGCCCTCGGCCTCGGGCTTCATGAGGTCCGCGAACTGGGGCAGCACCCGGGTCATGAGGATGCGGGGCGGCACGATGCCCTTCGCCATGCCCTCCTTCATGTTGGCGAGGGCCTGGTCCACCCAGGCGCTGAAGCCCTTCGCCCGGCCCAGGAAGTCGCGGTAGTCCTGCTCCGTCTTGAAGGGGTGGATGAAGGCCCCGGAGCCCATCTGGGCGAAGGTGAGGGTCTCGCAGGCGATCTGGTTGATGGGGAGCAGGTGCAGGGGGCGGCGCGTGGCCTCCTCGCGGATGCGCAGGCTGAATCGCAGGCTGTCGTAGCTGAGGCGCTCGGAGGGGCTGAGCTTGGCCTTGTCCACCCGCGCCAGCTCCGCCTGGTACTTGCGGCTCCAGGCCTGCACCCGGGCCCGCCAGGCGGGGCTGAGGTCATCGGGCCACATCCCCTGGAAGCGGGGATCCGTGTCGCCGTTGATGCCGGCCTCGATGGGGTAGAGGGTGAGGTATTCCTCGTAGCAGCGGTGGAGGAGGTCGGCGAAGGGGACGGCCTTCGGGGCGGCCACCAGGCACAGACCCGGCAGCAGGGCTAGGGGGAGCAGGCGTCGGGGCGTCATGCTTCCAGCCTAGCGGGTCCCGGCCCCTCAGGCCTGGGCGGCCAGGTGGCCCACCCGCGCCTGGTACTCGGCGTAGCTGGGCATGGGCTGGTGGTCGGGGTGGCTCTTCACCCAGGCGTTGTCCAGGGGCTTCCAGCCCACGTGGCCGTAGTAGTCCTCCGCCAGAGGGGAGGCGAGGAGCACCCAGCGCACCTGGGGGAACTCCGAGAAGAGGGGCTCCATGAGTGCGCGCCCGACGCCGGCCTTCTGGAAGTCCGGA
>CAZVKM010000022.1:6252-20613 GCA_964627685.1 uncultured Solibacteraceae bacterium
GGATGCACCGCCAGGTCGCAGAGGTAGCCATCGAAGGCGCCATCCGTCCATCCCCGGAGCAGGCCCACGAGGCGCTCGCCCTCCCAGGCGCTGTGGATCACGTTGGCGGCGTCGAACATCCGCGCGAGGCGGGGCTCGTCGTCCACGGGGCGTCGCAGGGGCGATGCGGCGTAGAGGGCCTGGATGGCGGGCAGGGCGGGGCGGGTGTGGCAGGCGAGGCGGAAGGTCATGGGGTCACCGAGAAGGTGGGAAGCTCGGGGTGGAAGGCGACCCCCAGGCGGTTCCAGGTGTTCATGAGGGCGATGGCGTGGGTGAGGTCCACCAGGGCCCGCTCCTCGAAGTGGGCGCGGGTGGCCTCGTGGAGCGCCTGGGGGACGCCTCCGCGGTCCAGGGTAGTGAGCGCCTCCGCCCAGGCGAAGGCCGCGCGCTCCCGGGGGGTGAAGCAGGGGGCGTCCCGCCAGGCCGCCACCAGGGCGAGGCGCCGGGGATCTTCGCCGTCCTTCAGGGCGTCGGTGGCGTGCATGTCGAGGCAGTAGGCGCACCCGTTCATCTGGGAGATCCGCATCTCCACCAGGTGGAGGAGGCCGGGCTCCAGGCCGCAGGCCCGGGTGTGGCGGTAGAGGGTGAGGAGCGCCTGGTAGGGCTCCGGGGACAGCTCGGAGTGGGGCTTGGAGAGTCGCATGGGGTGCCTCGGTGGCCCCAGGATCCCCGGGAGGTGGTCTGTTCAAAAGATCCATTTTTGAAATACTGGATGGACCAATGCGCCCCTGGACCTTCCCCCTCGCCCTGGAGGCCGACGCCTCGGTGCCGCTCTTCCTGCAGATCGCCCGGGGCATCGCGGGGGAGGTGCGACGGGGGCGCCTGCGGTCGGGAGATGCCCTGCCGGGATCCCGCACGTTGGCCGCGGAGCTGGGGGTGCACCGCAACACCGTGCTGGCGGCGCTGCGGGAGCTGGAGGCGGAGGGGTGGATCGAGGCGGAGGCGCGGGTGACCCGGATCGCCCGGGACCTGCCGGCGGCCCCGGAGGCGGTGCGGCTGCCCCGCTCCGGCGTGGGCTTCGATCTGACGTCACCGGAAGCCCTGCCGGAGCTGGCTCCCCCCGGCTGGCGGGGCCTGGACCTCGCGGGCGGCCTCCCGGACGCCCGGCTCATTCCCGTGGAGGGTCTCGGCCGGGCCCTGCGCCGGGCCCTGAAAGCGCGCCCCACCCTGCTGGATTACGGCTCGGCGCTCGGCGAGCCCCGCCTGCGCGAGGCCCTTGCGAGCCTGCTGGGAGAGGTGCGCGGCCTCGCCTGCCCTCCGGAGCAGCTGATGATCACCTCCGGCAGCCTGCAGGCCGTGGACCTCGCGGCCCGCCTGCTCCTCCGCCCCGGGGATCGGGTGGGGGTGGAGGATCCCGGGTACCCGCCCGTGTGGCGGACCCTCCAGGCGGCGGGGGCCGAGGTGGTGCCCCTCCCCGTGGACGGGGAAGGACTGCGGGTGGACCAGCTGGAGGCGCACCTGCCCCTGCGGGCCCTCTACCTCACCCCCCACCACCAGTTCCCCACCACGGCCACCCTCAGCGCCCCCCGACGCCTGCGCCTCCTGGAGCTGGCCCGCCGCCACCGCATCGCGGTGCTGGAGGACGACTACGACTTCGAGTTCCACTTCGAGGGCCGCGCGGTGCTGCCCCTGGCCAGCGGGGACGAGGGCGGCGTCGTGATCTACCTCGGAACCCTATCGAAGATCCTCGCCCCGGGCCTGCGCCTGGGCTGGGTGGCGGGGCCCAGGGCGGTGGTGGAGGCCCTGGGGACCCTGCGGCGCCAGGTGGATGTGCACGGGAATCGTGTGATGGAGGGCGCGGTGGCGGCGTTCATCGAGGACGGGCTCCTGCAGCGCCATGCCCGGAAGATGCGGCGGATCTACGGGGAACGGCGGGAGGTGCTCCTGGAATCCCTGGCGCGCCACCTGCCCGGGGACCTGACGGTGGTGCCCACCGGGGGTGGGCTCAGCGTCTGGGCCCGCACCTCCCCGGACCTGGACCCGGAGGCCTGGGCGGCGCGGGCGCAGGCGGCGGGGGTGCTGGTGATGCCGGGGCGTCGCTTCGACTTCCGCCGGCGACGCCTCCCCTTTCTCCGCCTGGGCTTCGCGGCCCTGGCGCCCCGGGAGCTCCGGGAAGCCGTGCGGCGCCTCAAGGAGGCCCGATGAGTCCCCTGGCGGAGGTCGGCCTCCTCTTCCTGAGGCTGGGCTTCACCGCCTTCGGGGGTCCCGTGGCCCACCTGGCCCTCATGGAGCGGGAGGTGGTGCAGCAACGGGGCTGGCTCACCCGAGAAGCCTTCATGGATCTGGTGGGGCTCACGCAGCTCATCCCCGGTCCCAACTCCACGGAGATGGCCCTCCACCTGGGCAAGCTCCGGGCGGGCACGCCGGGGCTCATCGTGGCCGGCCTCGCCTTCATCCTGCCCGCGGCGGGCATGGTCGCGGGGCTGGCTTGGGCCTACACGCGCTTCGGGACGCTGCCTTCGGCCCAGGGCTGGCTCTACGGGCTCAAGCCCGCGCTCCTGGCGGTGGTGGGACAGGCCCTCTGGACCTTCGGGAAGGCGCTGCTCACGGATCGCCTGCGGTGGATGGTGGCGCTGCTCTCGCTGCTCTCGGTGGCCCTGGGCCTGCCGGAGCTGGGCATCCTCCTGGGGGCGGGGCTCCTGCTCATGGCGGTTCGCACGGGCCTGCCCCGGGGCGCGGCCGCGGGTTGGGCCCTCCTTCCGGGCCTGGGCACAGGGGGGAGCCTCTTCCTAACCTTCCTCAAGATCGGTTCCGTGCTCTATGGCAGCGGCTACGTGCTGCTGGCCTTCCTGCGGGCGGAGTGCGTGCTGCGCCACGGGTGGATCACGGAACACCAGCTGCTGGACGCGGTGGCCGTGGGGCAGTTCACCCCGGGCCCCGTGTTCACCACCGCCACCTTCGTGGGCTACCTCGTCCAGGGGTGGCGTGGCGCCATGCTGGCCACCGTGGGGATCTTCCTGCCCTCCTTCCTGCTCGTGGCCGCCTCCGGGCGCCTGCTCGCCCGGCTCCAGGCTTCGGTCCGGGCCCGGGCCTTCCTGGATGGGGTGAATGCCGCCAGCCTGGCCCTCATGGCCGCCGTGCTCCTCCCCCTGGGACGCGCTTCCCTGGGGGATCCCTGGACGGGGCTCCTCGCCCTCCTGGGGGGCGTCCTGATCGGCTGCACGAAGCTCAATCCCACATGGGTCCTCCTGGGCTCGGGGGCACTGGGGTGGGGCATCCATGGCATGCTGCCCCATGTCTGAGCTGAGCCCCGCGGCCTTCCGCTTCCGCCTCGCCCTGCTGGGGGTCCTGGCCCTGGTGTTCGCGGCCGTGGCCCTGAGCCTCCCGCCCATCCCCCAGGATCCCGGATACCACCGTTTCGCGGATGCGCGGTCCTGGTGGGGCGTGCCCAATGCGGGGGACGTGCTGAGCAACCTCCCCTTCGTCGCCGCCGGGGCGCTGGGGCTCCTGGGCTGGCGGCGAGCCGCCTGGCGAGAGCCCGGAGACCGGTGGCCCTGGCTGGTGATCGCACTCGGCACCATGCTGGTGGGCTTCGGCAGCGCCTACTATCACGCCCATCCCGACAACGGGACGCTGTTCTGGGATCGGCTGCCCATGACGCTGGTGTTCATGGCCCTCTTCGCAGCGGCCGTCGCGGAGCGGGTCCATGCACGGGCCGGCCTGGCCCTGCTGCTCCCCCTCCTGGGACTGGGGATCCTCAGCGTCCTCGTCTGGCGGCAAGGGGAGCTGCGCGGCGTGGGCGACCTGAGGTTCTACCTGGTGGTCCAGTTCTACCCGCTGGTGGCCCTCCCGCTCTGCCTCCTGCTCTTCCCCGCCCGTTACGACCGGGGCGGGGACCTGGGCCTCCTGGCCGTGGCCTACGTGGCGGCCAAGGTCTGCGAGCACTTCGACCGGGAGATCTTCACGTCCCTGGGTGGGAGGCTCAGCGGGCACACCCTCAAGCACCTCCTGGCGGCCGTGGGCCTGGCCTGGGTGCTGGGCCACCTGTCGGCTCGACGCCCGGTCTCCTGAGCCCATCCTTGGAACGGAACGGATCCGGGAGGCATCCCATGCCCCAGGAAGGGAACCCCATGACCTCCACACGCCTCCTCGGCTGGGCCGTGGTCGCCCTCGCGGCCACCGGACTCTTCGCCTTCGTCACCGTCACCCGCCAGGCCCTCTCACCCCGAAAGGAAGATCGACCCCCCATGAGCGCCCCCCAGAAGCCCTCGCCCGAAGCCCTCGCCAAGCTGACGCCGATGCAGCGCCACGTGACCCAGGAGGCGGGCACCGAGCCGCCCTTCCAGAACGCGTTCTGGAACAACCACGAGGAAGGGCTCTACGTGGACATCGTGAGCGGTGAGCCCCTCTTCTCCTCGAAGGACAAGTACGACTCCGGCTGTGGCTGGCCCAGCTTCACCAAGCCCCTG
The DNA here is from genome assembly GCA_964627685.1 of uncultured Solibacteraceae bacterium. Classification (GTDB taxonomy): domain Bacteria; phylum Acidobacteriota; class Holophagae; order Holophagales; family Holophagaceae; genus JAFDVN01. The sequence continues at coordinate 10,701 of CAZVKM010000022.1, forward strand.
GCCGAGGCCAAGGTGGTGGAGAAGCGGGACCTCACCCATGGCATGGTCCGCACGGAGGTGCGCAGTGGCAACGCCGACAGCCACCTGGGCCACGTCTTCGACGACGGCCCCCGGGACAAGGGCGGCCTGCGCTACTGCATCAACAGCGCCTCCCTGCGCTTCATCCCCGTGAAGGACCTGGAGGGGGCGGGCTACGGCCGCTTCCTCCCCCTCTTCGGCCAGAAGGCCCCCGAGGTGCGCGAGGAACTGGCCACCCTGGCGGGCGGCTGCTTCTGGGGCATGCAGGACCTCCTGCGCTCCCAGCCGGGGGTGCTCCGCACGGAGGTGGGCTACACCGGCGGCAAGGTGGACCACGCCACCTACCGCAACCACGAGGGCCACGCGGAGGCCGTGGCCATCTGGTTCGATCCCACGAAGACCAGTTACGAGGCCCTGCTGCGCTTCTACTTCCGCCTGCACGACCCCACCACCCTCAACCGCCAGGGCAATGACGTGGGCTCCTCCTACCGGAGCGCCATCTTCTTCCACTCCCCCGAGCAGAAGGCCGTGGCCGAGCGGGTGAAGGCCGAGGTGGACGCCAGCGGCAAGTGGCCCAAGCCCCTCGTCACGGAGATCACCCCCGCGGGGGCCTGGTGGAAGGCCGAGGAGGAGCACCAGGACTACCTGGTGAAGCATCCCGGCGGGTACACCTGCCACTGGGTGCGTCCGTAATGCATCGTATAGTGATTAAAAAAATAAATTTAAGCTCGTTGACAATTCTGTATTGATTGCCCACCTTTTGAGGACCTCAAAAGGCGGGCTGATGCGAACTACAAACTGTTTGTGGGTGATTCTGCTCTTTCTGATTTGCGGGGGGTTGGACGCCCAGTCTCATTCAGGAGTGCAGCAAAAAATATCGGAGGGATGCGAGGTGGCCGTTTTCGATGAGGCCACCGGAGTATGGAGGTGCGGAGGGGGTTCCGCGGGTGGGGGCTCAAATTGTGTGGGGTACTGTGATGCCACCTGTTGGTTCGTGTTTCACTACCCTCAATATGAGGGAAGGTGTTTGGGGCCATATCTTAGCTGCACATTTGGGCCTCCGGGTATTCCTACGGTGGGATGTCAATACGGTCCCAGTCAATTCCCATTTGTTCCGATCAAAGAATCCCACCTCATGGTAAGGGATATAAAATGAGGCACTTGCTGTGCATTATCGCTGGAATTAACGCTCTGTTTGGTCAAACCATGAACCAAGTAGGGTCCATCCAGCGGATTGTGGTTGGGGGGAAATATTATGAAAAAAATATAATTAAATCCAATTGTTATAACGAAATGGTGGCTCTTGGGTTTGGTAATGATGTCCCGAACGGTCAAATTTTCGTCGACGATAAATTTGTATATCGCAATTTCATGACCCCGGCTCATCAGCAAATCATCCAATACGGTTTCAAACTTGAGACACCGGTAGGACCCTCCTGGAGTTGGTCAACTCGATTGGAATTGCCCAACAATGCAATGGTATTGGCAGCGACCGACTTGATGGTTCTTATGTTGGTTCCGGAGCAAAAGGACGGCTCGAAATTTCTGACTGTTGAAGCGCTGGATTTTGCCGATTCCAAAACGCGCGTGATTGCCGAGCGAAGGCAACAGGCACGTCTTCATGCGAAAGCGGTCGTCCGTGATGGAGAAGTGTTTTTGATATGGTCCGATGGGGTCATTCATCGATACGTCGTGTCCACTTCCAGGTTCAAGGTCGAAGCCACACCTGAACTCATTCAAATGTTCCCGAACTATATCCAGGAAGTGGTTCTAGGGCAGGGGGTTCGGGAGCAACAACCACCTATGATCGTTGGGAACCCGGTACTCACATCCGAAGGGAAAATCGTCTTCCTATTGAATCTCCGGGAAAAACAAAAATGGACAAAGGAGCAACTTGAAGAGGCCTGGGAGTCCTCCTCGCCTGAATCCCGTGCATATCAAGTCCAGGCAGGCCGATGGCCGCCCAAGGACTGGACGTTTGAAGGATCTGATTACATCTTGCGGATGCTCGAATTCGATCCCGTCACCTCCACGCTCAAGCCGTCGCCCCAGGATCGGTGGGTGGAAGTTTCTTCGGAGTCACCCATTCTAAAGGCGCCCATCCTAAAGGATGGATTGGCCATCTATGGGATGGATTCTCAAAACAGACTGACTCGATTCGAGCTGACCGTTTGTCGGGGCGGGGATGACGTCCCCCTTCCAGCCGGCCGTAAATGAAGAGCTTGTAAGTCGTAGGGCGGTCAGGCCACGAGATCCTGGGCCCGGATGTCCGAGCCCTTGCGGGTGCCGAGGGCCGCGAGGCCCAGGCGACCTGGATCCAGGATCTCCTCGGCCACGCGGCGGAGGTCCGCTTCGGTGACGGCTTCGATCTCGGCCATCTGCTCGTCCAGGCTCCGCAGCTCGCCCCAGTGGATGGCCTGGTGGGCGAGGGAGAACTGGCGGCTGCTGGCGCTCTCCTGGCCGAAGACGAGCTGGGTGCGGGCCTGGATCTTGGCGCGGTCGAGCTCCTCCGGGGTGGCCCCATGGCTCCGCAGGCGGAGGCACTCGGCGAGGCTCCGGCTCACCAGCTCCCGGGCGGCCTTGGGCGAGCAGGAGGCGCTGATCTGGAGGCAGCCGCTGTCGGCGTAGGGGGTGTGGTAGCTCCCCACCTGGTAGCAGAGCCCGCGGCGCTCCCGGAGCTCCATGAAGAGTCGGGAGGCCATCCCCCCTCCGAGGATGTGGGTGAGGAGTCCCACGGCGGCCCGGTCCCGGTGCCGGTGGGCGGGTGCGGGGAAGCCCATGACCAGGTTCACCTGCTGGAGGTCCTTGCGGGGGACGTTCAGGAGGAAGCCCTGGGTGCGGTTGGGCGCGATGGTGGGCTCCTGCCGGGCCGGGGCCAGGCGCGCGAGGATCGGATCCAGCAGGGGCGCCAGGGTGTCGGCGCTCACCTGCCCGGCGGCGCTGATGAGGAGCTGATCGGCGCGGTAGGTGTCCCGGAAGAAGGCGGAGGCCTCCCCGGAGCCGTAGCCGGAGACCTGATCGGGGCGGCCGAGGATGGGGTGGGCCAGGGGGCCGCCCTCCCAGAAGCGCCCGTAGAAGAGCTCGCTCACCCAGTCGTCGGGGGTGTCCTCGCTCTGGGCGATCTCCTCGAGGATGACGCCCCGCTCCCGCTCCAGCTCCGTGGGATCGAAGGTGGGCCGGGTCACCAGCTCACCCAGGAGGTGCACCATGTCCGGCAGCTGCTCCGCCAGCACCCGGCCATAGAAGCAGGCCACTTCCTTGCCCGTGAAGGCGTCCACGTGGCCGCCCAGGCGCTCCGTGGCCTCGGCCACCGCATCCGGCGTGGGATAGGCCTCCGTGCCCTTGAAGACGGTGTGCTCCAGGAAGTGGGCGAGGCCCTCCTCCTGGGGGCGCTCCGCGCAGCTGCCGCGGCGCACCCAGAAACCGATCGAGACGCTCCGGAGGTGCGGCAGCGTCTCGACGAGGATCTCGGTGCCCGCCGGGGTGACGGAGCGGTGCGGAATGGCCATCTGGACAGTCTACTGCGGGAGGGGGCCGGCGCCGCGGCCCCTGATCCCGCCTAGCCTTCCGTCTCGGCCCCGGCCAGGCCCGTGGGCGTGCGGTGGAGCTTCCACCCGGCCCAGGCCCAGCAGGCCGCACCCGCGAGGAGCAGGGCCAGGAGGGAGACCAGGAAGGGGGTGTCCACCGGGGTCTGCGCCAGCAGGTCGGGAGCCTTGGACTCGTTGAAGCGGCTGCCGGCCAGGGTCTGGGCGTGGTGCATGAAGGTCAGGCGCTGGAGGGTGGGGGGGAACACCGTGATGAACCGCTCCCAGACGAAGAACCAGAGCGCGGCCCAGAGGAGCCCCCGCTTGAAGGCGAGGCTCAGGGCGGTGATGAAGGCGAGCTCAGCCCACCACAGCGCCACCAGGGCGATCACGCGCCCGGGCAAGGTATCCCAGCCCCCGCCCGTGGCCTGGAGCAGCAAGATGCCGAGGAGGAGCCAGAGGGATCCCCAGACGAACCAGGGCAGGCCCTTGCCGAAGGGGAGGGCCGGGATGAGCGCGGGCCGCACGAGCATGAGGGGCAGGGTGCGCTGCTCCAGGTCCTCGCGGATGCCGGCCCCGGCGGCCACCAGGGCCATGATGGGCACCATGAAGCTCAGGAGCACGGAGTGGTAGACCACGAGGCCGATGCGCATCGTGAAGGGGTTGGGCCCCTCGGTCTTGGCGGAGATGATGGCCATCACCGCGAGGGCGCCCAGCACGGGCCCGAGCACCAGGGCGCCGAGCACCCAACCCCGGGCCTTGAACAGGAGCGGCTTCGTGCCCCGGGCGAGGGCCGCCACCGTGGAGGAGAAGGTGGGGGCGCTCATGCGTGGTCCTTGGTGAGGTACTGGAAGACGGCATCCAGGTTCATGTCCAGCGGATCCAGGGAGGCCACAGGCAGGCGACCTGCGGCCACCTCCGCCTGGAAGCGGGGGAGCAGGGCCCGGGGATTGCGGACGGAGATCACGAGGGCCCCGCCCTCCTCCTCCCGGCGCAGGCCCGCGAGCTCCGGCTGGGCCACGGCCCAGTGGGCGAGGGCGTCGAGATCCGGCCCCTTCACCCGCAGCTCCACGGGGTGGCGATCCAGGAGCTCACGGATCTCCGTGACGGTGCCCTCCGCCAGCAGGCGGCCCCGGAAGAGCAGGAGGATGTGATCCGTCAGCTGGGCCACCTCCCCGAGGATGTGGCTGCTGACGAGGATCCGCTTCCCGCTGGCGGCCAGGTCCCGAAGGAGCCCCATGAGGGAGAGGCGGCCCTGGGGGTCCAGGCCATTGAAGGGCTCGTCGAGGATGAGGAGGTCGGGTTCGTGGAGCAGGGCCTGGGCCAGTCGCATCCGCTGGCGCATGCCCTTGCTCATGCGGGGGAAGGGCAGGTGGGCCCGGTCGGCCATGTCCACCCGGGCCAGCACCCGGGTCAGGGCCGCTTCCAGCTCGGCCCCCGAGAGCCCGCTGAGCTCCCCCATCATGCGCAGCCAGGGCAGGCCCTTGAGGCCCACGGGCAGGCGGTCCCCCTCGGGCACCAGGCCGAGGCGGGCCAGCACGGCGGCATTGCGGAAGGGAGCCTCGCCGTGGACCTTCACCTCGCCCCCGGAGGGGGGGAGGAGGCCCGAGACCATCTGGATGAGCGTGGACTTGCCGGCCCCGTTGGGACCGAGGAGGCCGGTGATGCCCCCGCCTTCGGGCAGGCGGAAGGTGGTGGGGGAGAGGCCGAGGATGTCGCCGTAGCGGAGGGAGGCGCGATGGAGTTCGATCACAGCACGGCCTCCGAGGGCAGGGTGCGCCGGCGCGCGAGTTCGGTCCAGAAGAGGATGTGGGCCGCGGTGCCGAGGAGGGCGGGACCCCAGCCGATCACCGGATCGGGCACGCCGCAGCAGAGCTGGGGCCAGACGTAGCTGAGCATGATGGGGTTGAGCGCCTGCCAGGCGGAGCTGTTGAGGAGGCCGTGCAGCATGCCTCCCACGGCGGAGAAGCCGAGGATCACCCCGAGCACCAAGCCCACGCCCCCCTTGGGCGTCCCCGCGAGGCTGGAGGCCCCCAGGGAGACCGCGCCCATGAGCAGGCCCATGATGCCGACGGCGGGCACCAGGCGAAGGGGCGCGGTGAGCCACACCGGTCCGGTGGGGCCCGCCAGCATGAGGCTCAGGAGCCAGGGGCCGAACACGAAGGGGAGGAGGATCAGGATGGGCAGGCCGGAGGCGAAGCCGAGCTTGGCGAGCAGGTAGTCCTTGGGGCGCACCGGATGGGCGTAGATGAGCGGGCGGATGCGGTGCAGGGTGTCCCGGGCGATGAGGCCCCCGCCGATGAGGGCCACGAGGAACCAGAGCAGGTAGGAGGCCGGATCCAGGAGGCCCGCCTGGAAGTCCGGGCCCTGGGAGAGGATGCGGTTGGCGAAGCCCTTCACCTCCCGGAAGGCGGCCTGGTTGTCCACGAGGTAGCGGAAGTAGAGGACCCCGAGCTTCACGAAGAAGAGGGCCACGAAGCCGAAGCCGAAGAACCGGCCGACCTTCTGGCGGCGGAGGCGGTCCAGCTCGAAGCGCATGAGCACGGCCACGGGATGCGAAGGCGTCTCGTCCGAGGGGCGTGGGGGCAGGGTGGGGGCGTAGATGGGCATCTCAGTGGCCTCCCACGGGCTGGAGGGCCCGGATGAGCACCTCGTCCAGGCGGTCATGGCGGGGGGTGAGCTGCATGAGGGTGAGTCCCTGGCGATCGGCCCAGGCGAAGGGGCGGCTGAGGTCCAGCTCCGCGAGCTCGAGGTCGTAGCGGCCCTGACCCGACTCCAGCACGGTGCCCAGCTCTGAGAGCCGGGCCTCCTGATCGGGACCGAGCGGATCCAGGAACCGGAGCTCGTAGCGGCGGGCCAGGAGACGGCGCAGCGAATCCATGGTGCCGGCGGCCTTGAGCTCGCCCTGGTCCAGGATCATGAGCTGGTCGGCCACCCGCTCAACGTCGGTGAGGAGGTGGCTCGCCAGGATCACCGTGGCGCCCAGCTCGCGCCGCACGCGGAGGACGAGGTCGAGCATGCGCTGGCGTCCATCGGGATCCAGGCCGTTGGTGGGCTCGTCGAGGAAGAGCAGCTCGGGGCTGTGCACGATGGCCTGGGCGAGCTTCACGCGCTGCCGCATGCCGGTGCTGAAGCCGCTGACCGCCCGGTAGCGCGCCTCGTCCAGCCCCACGAAGTGGAGCACCTCGTGGCTGCGGTCCCGGGCGCTCTCGGGACTGAGTCCGCTGAGCTCTCCCCAGAAGGCGACCTGGTGGTAGGCGCTGGTGTCCTCGATGAGCGCGTCGTATTCCGGCATGTAGCCGATCCGGCCGCGGAGGCGGGCGGAGGCTTCACTGCCGAGGGCCACGCCCAGCACCTCCCCGCCGCCGGAGGTGGGCTGGAGGAGCCCGAGCAGGGCCTTGAGCAGGGTGGACTTGCCGGCCCCGTTGGGCCCCAGCAACCCCACCACGCCTGGTGAGAGGTCAAGGGTGAGGCCCCTGAGGGCGGCACGGGGGGCCCCGGGGTACCGGACCTCCAGGCGGTCGAAGCGGATCACATGAACTCCAGGATGGCGGGGCTACGGGTTCAGCGGGGGTTGGGTTAGGCTGATCCATCCTATCCGGACGCAAGATGGCACCCTCCCTCTGGCCCCTGCTGAACGCCCTCCAGGGCGGTGCTCTGTTGGCCCTGACGCTGAGCTTCGGGGCGGAGGGCTTCGCCCGGCGCGATCGGATCATGCAGCGCCTGGCGGCGGTCTGCGCGCTGGTCTCCGTCCGGCATGTGGTCATCGCCCTCGGGGAGGTCAGCCTGCTGACGGCCGAGCCGGCCCTGCACGCCCAGAGCCTCCTGGTGTGCCTGGGCTTCATCGCCCTCATGGGGGCCTTCCACGCCATGTTCCCGGACCACCTCCCGGCCCGGCTCCCGGTTTGGGCCCTGCTCGCCTTCACCCCCAACTTCCTCCGCAACCTGTTCCTGGATTCCCTCCACCCCTGGGATCGCCCCATGCACAACGTGGCGAATCTCGTCTACGTGGGCTTCAGCCTCTACCTGGTGCTCCGGGTGTGGAAGGCGCGGCAGGATGGCATCCCCATGGCCCAGCGGCTCCTCTGGGGGCTGGTGGGCGTGGCCATCCCGGTGGTGGTGGAGGCCGTGGTGGAGTCGATGTTCGGCGCCCGGCTCCGCCTCTCGGGGTTCAGCCTGCTCTTCCTGGCCGCCTTCCTGGGCGCCTCCTGGCACTGGGGCCTGACCACCTCCCTGGAGCAGCGGGCCGAGGCCGCCGAGGCGGAGATCCAGGGGTGGCGGCGGCTCCTGCCCGGGCCCTCCTTCCACCTTGGGCATCCGAACGCCCTGATGGAGGACCTCTTCGGGCGTGAGTGGGGCCCGCTGGTGCAGGGAGGCGCCACGGTGAAGGACCTGCAGGGACGCTCCTACGCCGTGCAGCTGTCCGTGGATTCCGGCTTCGGCTGGCTGGAGCCCCTGAGCCTCCAGGCGCCCCCCGAGACCTTCCTCCGGGGCTGGAGCGTGGCCCTGGGCCTGCACGAAGGCCCGGAGTGCGATCACCTGGAGGCCCTCCTCCGGGGCTGGGGGGCCACCGTGGACCGTTGGGGCACGCTGCCCCCCCGGGAGGGTCCCTTCCCGAGCATCCTCATCTGGGGCCGCGAGCCCTCCATCCTCAGCGTGTGGCGGGAGGACGACCTGGCCCGGCGCCGCTGCCGCTGGATCCAGGTGGGGGGACCGCGCACCGAGGGCCCCCATGCGTGGCTGGAGGCCCCCCTCTCCCCTGGGGCCCTGGAGCAGACCCTGCGGGGATGGCTCGCTGTTTAAAGTGAAAAATTGCAATATTTGACGTGAAAGTTGGGCTGATTCCCCGAAAGGGGGTTGACGAATTTGAACGATGTTCTAAATTTGAACACAGTTCGGAGTTCTCATGCCCCCCCTGTCCCAGCCGATGTCCCGGGTTCCTCCCTCCCATCGCTATGCTGGGAATCTCCCCGAGGCGTCCCATGTCCACCCCCTCCCGCCGCGAACAGGTCCGAGCCGAGGCCCGCGTGCGCATCCTCGAGGAGGCCCGGAAGCTCTTCCTGGAGCGGGGCTACGACGCGGTGACCATGCGGGACGTGGCGAAGGCCACGGGGTACACGGCCTCGGCGCTGTACTACCACTTCCCCGACAAGGCGGAGCTCCTGGGCTCCATCTGCCGGGAGGATTTCCTGAACCTCGCGGCCCTCTTCCAGAGCGTGCTGGTGCACGCCGATCCGCTCGACAACATCCAGGCCATGGGGCGGGCCTACGCGCGGTTCGCCTTCGAGCATCCCAACCAGTACCGGATGATGTTCATGGCCCGCTCGCCCGTGGAGCCCAACGAGGAGGACCGGGCCCGCATGGGGGATCCCGCGGAGGACGCCTACGCGGCCCTGCACCACTTCGTGGCCCTGGCCCACGCCCAGGGACGCCTTCGGGAGGGCATGGACGACACGCACCTCATGGCCCAGACCTTCTGGGCCGGGGTGCACGGCATGATCTCCCTCGAATTGGACAAGGGCGGGGAGCCGTGGCTGCCCTGGTCCGACCTCCAGGCCCGCATCGACCACATGTGCGCCACGCTCCGCCTGGGCATGGCTCGCCCCTGACCTGACCCCGTTCCAAGGACCCATCGCCTCCGGCCCGGCCGGAGGCCCGCCCCGGAGACCCCATGGTGGATCTCGCGCTGCGCATGCTGCTCCACGACCGCATGCGCTTCCTCATCACGGTGAGCGGCGTCGCCTTCGCCGTGAACCTCATCCTCAGCCAGGTGGGCCTCTTCCTGGGCCTCCTGCACAACTCCTCCGTGATCGTGCGGAACATCCCGGCGGATGTGTGGGTGACCTCCAAGAACACCCCCAATGTGGACTTCGCCCAGCCCTTCCCCGAGACCTACGTGAACCGGGTGCGCAGCATCCCCGGCGTGCAGCGGGCCGACAACCTCATCGTCACCTTCGTGAACATGACCCTCCCCTCCGGCGCCACCGAGGGCAGCGTGACCTACGCCATGGAGGACCTCGCCGCCTGGAACCTGCCCTGGGAGGTGGAGGGCGGTGATGTGCGCGACCTTCGCCGGGGCAACTTCCTCTTCACGGACGCCTCGGCGGAGCGGCGCATCGGCGCCTTCCAGGTGGGGGACTACCGGGAGGTCCAGGGCCTGCGCATGCGCTACGCGGGCCGCTCAAGAGGGGCCACCTCCTTCACCACCACGCCGGTGTCCTTCATGGACTACCGCCTGGCCCAGCGCCTCAACCCCAACATCCTGTCGGGGGCCACCACCTACACGCTGGTGAAGGCGGAGCCCGGCGTGGACCTCCAGGCCCTCAAGGCGGAGATCCGCCGCCGCCTGCCCCACAACGACGTGTACACCA
>CAZVKM010000023.1:0-20542 GCA_964627685.1 uncultured Solibacteraceae bacterium
TGGCCCGCCCCGAGGGCCGGAACCTCGGCGTGCTCACCTCGGCCCTGATCGTGGGCCTCACGGTGATGGCCGCGGCCTTCTGGGCCCTGCGGGGACTCACCGAGACCCACGGGCGCGACCTGGACTTCATGGAGCAGGTGGACTGAGACCCACCTGCAGCGGCTCAATGGTGCGCTGCGTCACTTTGTCCTCGCGCGGAGGGTTGCCGAAGAGGCCCTTGGCGGGCTCCACGCCCACCCGACCCCACGGGCCGCACCGGCGGACCCAAGGTCGCCGTGCAAGGGGGCAGCATGACCTCCGGACCCGATCCCCTACTCCACCCTGAATGGGCCGAGGGCCTCCCCGATGGCGTGCTCATCGCCGATCCCGCAGGTCGGCTCCAGGCCTGGAATCCAGCGGTGCACCATCTGTTTCACACGCTACCGGGGACTTTGCCCACGGATCTCCACTTGGATGATCTTGTGGCCCCCAGGGCCCGGGAGGAGTTCGCGCGGGCGCTGACGGCCAACCGTGGTTGCGGGGAGTGGCCCTCCCCCCGGAGCGAGGGCGCGGAGCTCATGCTCGAATGGACCTTCGGCCGGGGCCCCGGCGGCGGTCTCCTGGCCGTGGTCCGGGATGTCACCGCAAGGGTCCGGGAGGAGGAATCCCTGCGTCGCACGGTGACCCTCTTCGGGCGCATCCACGCCCACCTCGTGGATCTCATCGCCATCGTCGACAGCCGGGGCCAGCGCCGCTATTCAAGCCCCTCCTACGCAGGGGTCCTGGGCTATTCGCAGGAGGAGATGGCCCACCTCGGTTCCCTGGAGCTGCTCCACCCGGATGACCAGGGCAAGATTGCCGCGGCCCTCGACCACCTCATGAAGGGTCGCCCCATGCAGGGGCTCCAATACCGCCTCCGCCATCGGGATGGCCGCTGGCTCCACTTCGAGAGCACCGCCTCCCTCATCGCCGGCACCGAGGACGGGGAGCCGCAGGCGCTTATCGTGGCCCGGGACCGCACGGAACATGTGGAATTCGAGCGGCGCAGACTCGAGATGGAAGCCCAGCTCCGGCAGGCCCAGAAGCTAGAAGCCATCGGGCAGCTCGCCGCGGGCATCGCGCACGAGATCAACACGCCCATCCAGTACATCGGGGACAACGCCACGTTCCTGAGGGACTCCTTCGAGGCGGTCTTCTCCCACCTCACCCGGGCGTTGGCCCACCTGTCCTCAATCCGATCGGCCGGGGGGCCCGCCGGAGAGAACGCCGCCCGGGCCCTGGGGGAACTCCAGAGCGCGGACCTGGGCTACCTCGAGGCGGAGATCCCCAGTGCCCTCCAGCAGACCTTGGATGGGGTCGCCCGGATCTCCCGCATCGTGAACGCCATGAAGGACTTCTCCCATCCCGGCAGCGATGCCAAGCTCCCCACCGACCTCCAACGGGCCATCGAGAGCACGGTCACCGTGTCCCGCAATGAATGGAAGTACGTGGCCAACCTCGCCGAGCGCTTCGACCCCGAGCTCCCCCCGGTGCCCTGCTTCCCGGACGAAATCAACCAGGTGGTGCTGAACCTGATCATCAATGCAGCCCACGCCATCGAAACGGCCCGGGCCCATCGTCCCCCCGGATGGATGGGCACCATCACCGTGACCACCGCCCGCAAGGGGGACGAAGCGGAGGTCTCGGTTGGCGACGATGGGACCGGCATCCCAGACGGCATCCGAGACCGGATCTTCGAGCCCTTCTTCACCACCAAGCCCGTGGGCAAGGGCACCGGCCAGGGCCTGGCCATGGCCTACAAGGTGGTGGTGGACCAACACGGGGGCAGGATCGAGGTGGATACCGCCCCAGGCCAAGGCAGCACCTTCCGGCTCTTCCTACCCCTTTCCTGAGGTCACCATGCCCGCCCAACGGATCCTCTTCGTCGATGACGAGCCCATGGTGCTCCAGGGGCTCCAGCGCATCCTCCGCCCCATGCGGGGCGAGTGGGACATGGTCTTCGCGGGTTCCGGGGCTGAGGCCCTGGAGATCATGGCCGACCATTACTTCGATGTCCTCGTCTCCGACATGCGCATGCCCGGCATGAACGGAGCCGAGCTCCTGCGGGAGGTCATGCGCCGGCATCCCACCACCGTGCGCATGGTGCTTTCGGGCCATGCCGACCGCGAACTGGTCTCCCAGTGCGTGGGCGTGGCCCACCAGTTCATTTCCAAGCCCTGCGACCCCGAGCAACTGAAGAGCCTGGTTCGCAATGCCTGCGCCCTGGCCGGCCAGCTGGTGGATGTGGAGGTGAAACGGGTCATCGGCGCCATCGACCGCCTGCCCCACATCCCTGAGGTCTACCTCGACCTCCGGGATGCCCTCCGGGACGATGAAACCGACCCCCGCACCCTGGGCCTCATCATCCAACGGGACATGGCCATGACCGCCAAGGTGCTCAAGCTCGTCAACAGCGCCTTCTTCGGCCTCCGGCGCACCATTTCGGACCCCCAGGAAGCCGTCACCCACCTGGGGATCGACACCGTGCGGTTCCTCGTGCTTTCCACCAGCCTCTTCGAGCAGTGCCCACCCTTCCGCGTGCCCGGCATGAGTTTGTCGGACCTTTGGCAGCACAGCATGCTCGTGGCCGCGGGCGCCAAGGCCATCGCCACCGTGGAAGGGCTGTCCACCGCCGAGCGCGATGAAGCCTTCGTCGGCGGCCTTCTGCACGATGTGGGGGTGATGATCCTCGCTTCGAATTTCGAAGGGACCTACACCAAGATCAGCGAGCTCGTTCATGCGGAGGGGATCCGGCTGAGCACGGCCGAACAGGAGCTGCTGGGGGTCACCCATGCGGAGGTGGGCGCCTACCTGCTCGGGCTCTGGGGGCTCCCGGCCGGCATCCTCAAGATCGTGAGTCAGCATCACCGCCCCCACACCTTCGAGGAAGCGGGCATGACGCCCCTCATGGCGGTCCATGCAGCCGATGTGCTCTGTGGGCAGCGGGAGGCCCACCCCATGCTCGGCAGGGCCCGGTTCAGCCACGACTCCATGCTTCGTTCCGGCCTCTCCAGCCGCATCGAGGCCTGGATGGAAGCCTGCGACACCCTCACGGAAAGGAGCACCTTGTGAGCCGGAAGATCCTCATCGTCGACGACGACCGGAACATCCTCCTGGGCTATCAGCGCGTGCTAGGCCGTGACCACCAGCTGGAGACCTGCCTCGGAGGCGCCGAGGCCCTGGAGCGCCTGTCGGGGCACGGTCCCTATGCCGTGCTCGTGGCCGACATGCAGATGCCTGGCATGAATGGACTGGAGCTCCTCAAAGAGGTCGAGCGGCGCCATCCCGAGGTCATCCGCATCATGCTCACCGGCAACCCGGACCAGCAGACCGCGGTGGACGCCGTGAACGAGGGGCACGTGTTCCGCTTCCTGACGAAACCCTGCACCCCCATGGCCATGGACCTGGCCCTTCGGGCCGGACTGCGCCAGCACGCCCTCGAGCATGCGGAGCGGGAACTTCTGGACCACACCCTCACGGGGGCCTTGGAAGTCCTCACCGAGTTGCTCTCCAGTGTGGACCCTGTGGGATTCGGCCCCGCGCTGGTGAACCGGCGCCGCTGCGGCCAGGTGGCCCGCGCCCTCGGCAGCCCTGATGTGTGGACGGTGGAGGTGGCCGCCCTGCTGGCGCCCCTGGGCCGGATCGCCCTGCCCCCGGAGCTGCGTGAGGCCGTAGCGGCCACGCCCGGCACCCAGACGTTGCTCTCCCGGGTACCGGACGTGGGCGCGCGGTTGATCCAGGCCATCCCCCGGATGCAGGGGGTGGCGGAGATCATCCGCTTCCAGGCCCGGGCCTATGATGGTTCCGACGCCCCCGCAGGCGCCCCCAGGGAGGAGGCGCTTCCCCTGGGCGCACGCATCCTGAAGGCCGTGTCGGACTTCACCATGGAGGAGCACCACCGGCACAGCCGCAGCGTGGCCATGGCTGAGCTTCGACTCAGGAAGGGCGCGTACGATCCCCGGGTCCTGGAGGCCATGGCGCGCACCTTCACCTTGCTGCCGGATCCTCCCGCGAGCCCGGCCATGATGGCCCTCCGGGACCTAGGGCCCGGCATGGTGCTCGCCGAGGACCTCCGTGCCGAGAGCGGCGGTCTGGTCCTGCCCCAGGGCCTGCGCCTGGGCGCCGGCCACTTGGAGCTTCTGCGGAGCCTGCCGGGCGTGATGCTTCTCCAGGACCCCGTGGCGGTGCTCCAGGATGGCGCGCGGAGCTGACATGGGCGGGCGGATCCTCCTGGTCGACGATGAGCCCCACGTGCTCCAGGGGTACGCCCGGGTGCTCCGGCACCGCTTCGACCTCCTGCTGGCGGACGGTGGGGAGCCCGCGCTCCGGCACCTGGAAGGCGATGCCCACATCGCGGTGCTCGTCTCGGACATGCGCATGCCCGGCATGGACGGATTGGAACTCCTGCAGCGGGCGCGGACGCAGGCGCCCCAGATCCTGCGGATCATGCTCACGGGCAACGCGGACCAACAGACCGCCATCGATGCGGTGAACCAAGGGGCCATCTTCCGGTTCCTCACCAAACCCTGCAGCCCCGAGGTGCTGGCGGCCGCCCTCGATCAGGCGCTGCGGCAGCATGCCCTCGAGACCGCGGAGCGGACCCTGCTCAGCCAGACCCTGAAGGGGGCCCTCCAGATGCTCGTGGAGCTGCTCTCCCACCTGGATCCCGTGTCCTTCGGGCGGGCTCAGGCCATGACCAGCCTCGCCGAGGACGTGGGGGCCGAGCTGGGGATGGAGGACACCTGGGTGCTGGGGATCGCGGCGGTGTTGAGCCAGGTCGGCATGCTCACTTTGCCGGAATCCGTGTCGAGGAAGCTCCAGACCGGGGCCTTTCTCACCAGCCATGAACGGGAGGTGGCCCATCAGCTGCCCCAGGTCGGGGCGGAGCTCATCGGCCACATCCCCCGGCTGGAAGAGGTGGCGGAGGTGGTGCGGTACATCGGGAAGAACTTCAACGGCACCGGCTACCCCCTGGACGACCGGCGGGGTTCCGACATCCCCCTGGGGGCACGGGTTCTGCGGGTGGTCTGGGATCTCGAGCGCATGCGCGGTCGGAGCTCCGATGAGCTGGCGGTGGCTCGGGAGATGGAGATGCGCACCACCTGGTATGACCTCGAGGTCGTGCGGGCCCTGGGCCGCTGCCTCCGACGCCAGCAGGAGGAGGTCCGCCGGGCCACGGTGCGTCGGGTCGCGCTCCATGAGCTGCGCATCGGGCAGGTGCTTCTCGCGGGTGTCGAGACCGTGGACGGGCTTCTGGTCATCCCCACGGGGGTGGAGTTGACCCGGGCGCACCTTCAGCGCCTCCGGAATTTTGCGCGGCTCTCCGGGATCCGGGAGCCCATCCCCGTTCGGGAGCCCTGATCCCCTCAGGACTGGATCAGCGCGGCCACTCCGGCCAGCAGCCCGGAGGCGCTCACGGGCTTGTGCATCACCTCCTGGACCCCCAGCTTCCGCATGCGCACCGCCAGCTCCGGGTCCCGCTGGGCCGTGAGCAGCAGCAAGGGCACCTCCACCAGGCCCTCGGCCTCGAAACAGGCCCGGACCAGGGAGGGACCTTCACAGCCGGGCATGGCCTGGTCCAGGATCACGAGGTCAGGCCGCCAGGCCTGCAACGCGGCCACCACTGCAGGCACCTCGGTGGGGATCACCTCAGCCACTTCATGACCCGCAGCCTCGAGGGTGGCCCTCACGAAGGCCCGCGCCATGCGGCTGTCATCCACGATCGCCACCCGGGCCATGGGGCTCCCTTCCCCCGCTTCATCGGCCCCGGCGGGAGGTTCCTGCACCCTGAGCTAAAACACCGCCTCGGCCCCCCCATCGATGGGGATCACCGTCCCGGTGGTCCACCGGCTGTCCTCGCTGAGGAGATGGAGCACGAGGGCCGCCACTTCGTCCTCGGTGCCGAGGCGCTTCAGCGGATTCACCCCTGCGAGGCGCCGGAGGTCCCCTTCCGGATCCGGGCTGGCCTGGAGCCGGGCTGCGACCATGGCCGTTTGCACGGGGCCCGGGGCGATGGCGTTGCAGCGGATCCGCCGTGAGGCCCACTCCAGGGCCAGCACCTTGGCCAGCATGTGCACCCCGGCCTTCGCCACGGAGTAGGCGGCGGAGTCGGGGATGGCCCGGAGCCCGATGTTGGAGCCCGTGAGCACCACGCTGGCGCCATCCTTCAGCCGATCCCCCAGGTAGTGGGCCAGGAGGAAGGGCCCCCGGAGGTTGAAGGCCACCATCTGATCGAAGGCCTCCACGGGCGTGCCCGCCACGCTGCCGGGGATCAGGTGCCCGGCGTTGAGGAAGAGCCCATCCAGCTCGGGGCAGAGGTTCGAGAACCCCGCCACCGCGCGGTCATCCGCGTGATCGAGGGCCACGTGCCGGGCCTCGGGCAGGGTCTCCTTGAGGAAGTCGAGGCGACGGCCCACCAGCACCAGCTCCGCCCCCTCGGAAGCCAGCTTGCGGGCGGTGGCCCGCCCGATCCCGCTGCCCGCGCCCGTGACGAGGATGCGCCTGCCCTCGAACCGGCTCATGGCGCCTCTGGCGCCTTGAAGGAGCCGGTGGCGGTGCGCATGGGAGCCACCACCCCTCCGCTGACCGCCCAGGTGAGGGCCTGATCCGGCGTGAGGTCCACGGGCCGGACCCGGCGGGCCTCCACCATGATCACGTAGCCGCTGGTGGGGTTCGGCGCGGTGGGCACGTAGACGGCCACCATGGTCTCGCCGCCGGGGATGGCCCAGGCGCAGTCGCGGCGGGCGATGAAGCCCAGCGTGAAGGCCCCTTCGTGGGGCCACTCCACCACCACGACCTCCTTGAAGGAGCCCCCCTGACCGCTCTGGATCGCCCCCATGAGCTGCTTGGTGGCCCCGTAGATGCCCTTCACGAGCGGCACATGCACCAGGAGGTCATCGAGCCAGGCCAGCAGTTGGCGGCCCACGAAGTTGCCCACGAGGACGCCCACGAGCATGAGCAGGGCCAGCAGGGCCACGAGGGAGGCGAACATCAGCACCCAGAAGGGCGGCTTGGAGAGCCCCGCGTGGGTGAAGGCCCAGGTCAGCGGTGCCTCGAAGGTGCCCACCAGGGTGCTGAAGATGGCCTTGAGCACCCAAACCGTGACCACCAGGGGCAGGAGGGTAAAGAGACCGGCGAAGAGGACACGACGGATCATTCGGGGCCCTCGTCGGTTCGGGTCAGGCGGCCTTCGCCGCTCATGAGCTTCGGGCCCAGCTGCCTCCAGAAGTCCCGGAAGTAGACCCCCGCGCTCCAGAGGGCGAGGATCACCGCCACCCAGAGCAGCAGCACGCCCATGCCCCAGAAGAAGCTGTAAGGGCGGTTGAGCTGGATGAAGAAGTTGAAGATCTCCCGCCGGGTCCAGAGGTAGAGCAGCGCATCCAGCTTCGGGCCGAGGATCAGGCAGCTGATGCCCGCCACCTGGGCCCCCAGCTTCCACTTGCCCACGGAGCCCGCGGGGATGGTGATGCCCTCCTCCGAGGCGATGCCCCGCAGTCCGGTGATGGCGAATTCCCGGCCGAGGATGATGAAGGTCATCCAGGCCGGAGCCAGGTCGAGCTCCACCAGGCTGATGAGGGCGCCGGCCACCAGCAGCTTGTCCGCCAGGGGATCCAGGAGCATTCCGAGCACGGTGACCTGCTTCCACCGACGGGCCAGGTAGCCATCCAGCCAATCCGTGAGCGAGGCCACCCAGAAGAGCGTCACCCCGATGATCTCGTGGTTCGTCACCCGTGTCAGGAGCACCACCACGAGGATGGGGACCATGAGGATGCGGATGAGGGTGAGGTAGGTGGGCAGGTTCATGGGTGCCGGGCGGGAGGAGGGAGGTGCGGCGGTCCCCCTTCCAAGTAGCCTAGCCCATCTCAGAAGGAGGCGCGGATTCCCGCAGACCAGCGCCGTCCCGCTTGGGGAGTGCCCGGGAAGGACCCCGGGATGGCCACGCTGTCCTCCCCCACATGGCGGAGCGCCTCATCCAACACGTTGTCCACGCGGAAGAAGAGCTCCATCCAGGGTCGGAAGCTCCAACTTCCACGCAGGACCAGATCCCGGTAGCCGGCCACCCTCCCCCGGGTGGAGGGATCGGTGGCGCTCCAGGCGCGGGTCCGCTGAGGTCCGATCCAGGCGGCGGCGATCGAGAGGGTGCCGTGCTCGGCGCGGAGGTCGACCCCGGCCTTGATCATGCGAGGCGTGAGGAGCCCCGCTTCACCGGTGCGCCCCCCCTGCCCCTCCACGCGCCCCTCGATCTGGCTCCAGCTCGCATAGGCGGAGAGGGTTCCGATCCGGGTGGGGACCATCAGGTCCCCGTTCACCATCCAGCCCTGGTTGACCTGGCGGCCCTGGTTGCCCGTGACCTCGATGAAGCTCACGGGCCACCCCTTGTAGGTCCCCCCGTAGAGGTTCGTGTTCCCCGCATCGGAAATGGAGGTGTGGAGGTCCGAGAGGGCCGTATGGTGGAACGCGGCGGTGACCCCCAGGCTCTCCAGTAGGACGACCCGGTAGCTGAGCTCCAGGGTCCTCTCGCGCTCCGGCTGGAGTCCCGGGTTGGGCAGGTGCCAGAAGGAGGAGGCATAGGTGCCGGGCCCCGTGGCGCGGAAGCTCCCATAGTGCTGGAAGGCCCGGAAGGGTGAGGGGGCCAGGAAGGCGGTCCCGTAGAGGAGCTTCACGGAATGGTCGCCCGTCGGGGTCCACACCAGGCCCAGCCGGGGAGTCCAGGTGGCCCCGAAGCGGGAGTCCCGCTCATACCTCCCCCCCAGGGTGAGGGACCAACGCAGGTCGGGCTGGTACTGGGCCTGGAGGAACCCACCCAGCACCTGCCCCGTCACGTGGAAGAAGTCCGCGGCGTTCCCACCCGGGGGGAGGCCCGGGATCTCCCCGGAGATCCCGCTGGAGAGGTCCACGGGCCGGACGAGGTCCGTGCTGAAGGGGATCGCATCGTAGCGGTTGGCCGCGAGGCCCATGGCCAGAAGCAGGTCCCGGTGCGTCTTCCAGGTCACCTGCCCTTCCAGGCGCAGATCCTGGCTCCGGGCGTACTTGTACCCAGGCTCCATGCCGCTCAGCACATTGATGAAGTTCGATCCGGGATCCACATCGTAGGTGCGACCCGTGAGCCGCGTGGTGCACTCCACCGTCTCCGAGGGCTGGAGCGTCCAGCCAAGGCTCCCCATGAGGGTGCGCCCGGCCAGGTAGGGGGCCTCCGTCTTCACCGAGTTGTCGGGGTTGAAGCTGCTGCCCGAGGGGAAGTGCCAGGCGTTGGCGAACAGGACGAAGGCCACCTCCCGGGTGCCCAGCTCGGCCATGAGGGCTTGGCTCCGCAGAGGCTGGGCGTACCGGGTGGCGATCGGAAAGCCCGGGGTGTTGGGGCCGAACACAGTCTGGAAGGTGCCCGTCGCCAGGGCCGCATTGCCCCGGTAGTCGGGGTACCGGAAGGCCATGTCGACCCCGCCATCCCGGCCCATCTGCCCAGCCACCTGCCCCTGCAGCTCCGTCCCGCCCAGCGCCCCTCCCCACCGCAGGTGGGCCCCCACGCGCCCGTCGTCGCCCCCCCAGAGGGAGGCCCGGTTTCCCCCTTCCCCCGGATCGAAGGGGACGATGTTGACCACGGCGGTGAAGGCGTCCGCCCCGTAGAGCGCCGACGCAGGGCCGTAGAGCACCTCCACGCGCTTCGCCATGGGAAGGGGGAAGTTCTCCAGGAAGGGCACCGGCTCGTTGGCGGCGGCCCCGATCCGCACACCATCCAGGAGGAGGATGAGGCGCATCTGCCCCGCCACGCCCCGGACCGTCACCAGGTTGTAGTAGGTGGCCTGGACGCCCTCCCCGATCTGGATCTCCGGGAGCTCCCGGAGCAGGTCGGAGAGGCTCCGGTAGCCCCGGGCCCGGATCTGGTCCGCCGTCACCGTGACCACGGTCCCCGGCACTTGCATGGCATCCAGGAGGGTCTGAGTGGCCAGCACCACCTTCGTCTGGTACAGCGCCTTCAGGTCCACCGGTCCGGAGTCCTGGCAGGCACCGGGGACGATGGCCAGAGGCAGCCAGCGGAGGACTCGGGGAATCATGCCCCCCTCATCGGGGGGCCGGCCCCCCGGATGAATTCGCCGGACTTCAGATGAGCGTGAGTTCGCCCCGGCCCAAGGCCTGCTGCCAGACCTCGTCCTTCAGCAGCGGGAAGGTCCCCTCGGCCCCGGTCCAAGCCGTGGAGGCCTCGGACTGGAAGACCGCGATCCCATCCCCCCGTAGGGCCTCCAGGGCCTCCAGCGCCAGCGGATCCTCCAGGAGGTCGAGGGCCTCGTGGGCCAGGCAGACCCAGGCCACGCCCCGGTCCAGGTGGCGCAGGGCACCCAGCAGGAGCTGGCGGCCGAGGGCCCGGTCCCCGGGCGTGAAAGCGGCGCGGGTGAGCAGCACCGGCGGCCGACGCTGCAGGCTGCCCTTGGCAGCCTGCAGGGAGGCCACCTCCAGGACCCACAGGCGGCCCTGCCCCTGGGGGGTCACCTTCCGGCCCTGCTTCTCCAGGAAGCGGAGGAGGTTCACCCGCACGGTCTCATCGGAGCCTGTGATGCGGAGGGCCGCCAGGGGCTCCGCCTGAAGCTGCTCCCGCAGGGCCACCAGGGCCTGGTAGACCGTGACATCGAGGAGTTCCAAGGTGAGGATGTCCATGAGGAGTCATCGCCAGTGGACCATCCCGGACCC
The DNA here is from genome assembly GCA_964627685.1 of uncultured Solibacteraceae bacterium. GTDB lineage: Bacteria > Acidobacteriota > Holophagae > Holophagales > Holophagaceae > JAFDVN01. The sequence continues at coordinate 10,702 of CAZVKM010000023.1, forward strand.
GGGGAATTCAAGGATTGGCTGGGGGCGCGGGCCCGGGAGCTCGGATTCGCACGGGTGGGTTTCGCCTCCTGCGGGCCCTTCGACTCGGAGCGGGAGCGCCTCGAGACCTGGTTCGGGGAGGGACGGGGGTCCCTGCTCCCCTACCTCGATCCAGACGTCCTCGTGGATCCCAGGGCCCTGTTCCCGGAGGCCCGCACCGCCCTGGTGGGGTTCTTCCCCTATGCGCGCCCCGGGGCGGTCCCGGGCCAGGTGCCCGGCAGCCTGAAGCTGAGCCGCTACCTCTGGGGGGAGGATTACCACCTGATCCTCAAGCCCCGGCTCGCCACCCTCCTGGGCGAAGCCCAGGCCCGCTGGCCGGGCCTGGAGGGGCGGGTCTGCGTCGATACGGCCCCGCTCCTGGAGCGCCAGCTGGCCGCCCGGGCCTCCCTGGGCTGGCAGGGCAAGCACACCCTCCTCATCGCCGGGAAGGACGGGTCCTGGGGCTTCCTCGGGGTGCTGCTGCTCTCCGTGGACCTGCCCGCGGACCGGCCGGTCACCATGGACCACTGCGGGACCTGCCGCGCCTGTCTCGAGGCGTGCCCCTCAGGGGCCCTGGAGCCCTTCCTTCTCGATCCCGCCCTCTGCCTCACCACCTACACCGTGGAGACCGAAGCCGAGCCCCCGGCGCCGGTGTTGGAAGCCCTCCGCGAATCCCGCTGGGCCGCCGGGTGCGACGTCTGCCAGGAGGTCTGCCCCTGGAACCGGGCCCCACTTTGGGGCGATCCGGATCTCTGGGGGGCGCCGGATGAGCTCCATGAGGTGCCCGGTGAAGCCCTCCGCCTGGGGGCCAACCAGTGGCGGCGCCGCACCCGCCGGAGGGGGCTCCGGCGGGTGCGGCAGCCCCACTGGCGCCTGACCCTGGATCGGATCCTCGGGCCCGAGGCGCCTCAGCGGTAGGTGCCCGCCCCGAAGATCAGGTCCTCCACCTTCTCGATGTAGGAGCGCTTGGATTCCCACTTCTTGGTGACGGGATTCATGAAGGTGTAGTCCTGCCAGCCACTGCCCTTGCTGTTGGCGAGTTCGATGCGCTCCTGGACGTAGAGGGTCCCCTTGGGATCCTTGGCGGCCATGAGGTTCTTGCCCACCAGGTTCGCCAGCTGGCCATGGGCCACCACCGTGCCGTTGGTGTCGTAGATGAACACGTACAGGTTGCCCTTCCGCAGGGAGCCCCCGGGCTTGGTGACTTCCTGGGCCGTGGCCTCCTTCCCGTGGGACTTGTAGTAGGCGATGGCCTGCTTCACCAGGGCCTTGGCCTCGGCGGAGCCCTCTTCGGCCGCGGCCGTGAGCGTGAAGAGCGTGACGGCGACGAGCCACCTGCGCATGGGACCTCCTGGGATCGCTCCTCGCTTCGGCAACGGAGACCCCGATCCTGAATCCTGGCCCCGTTCGGGGAAGCCGGCGTCCCATCCAGGGATTACGGTGGCCGGAGCGGCCCTCCTGGCCCCAGGATCGGGGTGGGAGGTGTCGTGGAAGACCTGGCGAGCCCCTGGGCCCAAGCCCTGCACCGCCGGCTCCGGCAGCCGGCCCTGTGGGCGGCCTTCGCCGCCATCACCCTGCCCTACCTGGCCTACCAGGTCTGGGCGGCGCTTGTCATGCCCCCCTTGCCGAACGCCTGGGGTTGGACCCACCGCCTGCTCACCCCCACCCTGCTCTTCTTCGGCTGGGTGTGGCTGTCCCCCATCCCCTGGGAGTGGGCCTGGCGCCCCGGGCGGAGCCGCTCCCCATGGCGGGGGGCGCTCGCCTCGGCGCTGTTCTGCGAAGCCTACGCCCTGGCACGCTCCGCACCTGGCCTGATCCTCAAGTGGAAGGCGGGGGAGCCCCTGGAGGTTCTGGAAGCAGTGCTCATCAACCTGGCCTTCCTCGGGCCGGTCATGATGCTGGCCGGAGCGGCCCTGGCCCACCGGGAGCTCAGCGAGCGGGAGAAGCGGCACTACCAGGCGCAGGCGGCCGAGGCCCACCTCCGACTGCTCCAGGGGCAGCTCCATCCCCATGTCCTGTTCAACGCCCTGAACGGGCTGGCGGAGCTGGTGGAGCGGGATCCGGTGGCCGCGGGGCGGGGCCTCCGGGCCCTCTCGGGCCTGCTCCGCCGGCTCCTGGAGGCGGGCCAGATGGACCGCCTCCCCCTCGGCGCGGAGCGGGCCCTGGTGGAGGACTACCTCGCGGTGGAGTCCTTCCGCCTCGGGGATCGCCTCCAGGTGACCTGGGCCTGGGATCCCGAGCTGGATGCACAGCCCGCCCTCCCCCTGCTGCTCCAGCCGCTGGTCGAGAACGCCCTCAAACACGGCGTGGCCCCCAGCCTGGAGGGGGGGGCCCTCCACATCGAGGGCCGCCTGAGCCTCGATGCGGTTCACCTCCGGGTCCGGAACACCGGGGCCCCCCTGGGCCGGGGCGAGGGCCTGGGCCTCCGGAACCTCAGGGAGCGACTGGCGTGGGCCTACGGCCCCGAGGCCCGGTTCGACCTGGGTGTGGAGCCCCCCTGGACCTCAGCGGAAGTGCGCCTGCCCCTGGAGCCCCGGCCATGACCGCCGCCCTCCGCGTGATCCTCGTGGACGACGAGCCCCTGGCCCGGGAGCGGCTCGGGCGCCTCCTCCGCGCGGCGGGATGCGACGTGCTGGCGGAGCTGGCCCATGGGCCCGAGCTGCTCCAGTGGCTCGCCCGGGGGGAGCGGGTGGATGGGCTCTTCCTCGACATCCACCTCCCCGGCCCCTCCGGCTGGGAGGTGCTCGCGGAGCTCCCGGCGCCGCCGCCGGTCATCTTCGTCACGGCCTATCCGGAATACGCCACCCGGGCCTTCGATGCCCAGGCCGTGGATTACCTGCTGAAGCCCGTCTACGAGGATCGCCTGGAGCAGGCCCTGGGAAGGTTGCGGCGCCACCAGGTCCCTCAGCGCAGCGGGGAGGAGCTGCGGGCCCTCGCCCAGGCGGCCGCCACCCGGTTCCCGGTGAAGGCCGGCATCGGCCACGTCTTCCTGGAGTTGAAGCGCATCACCCACTTCGATGTGGCGGACAAGATCGTGTGGGCCTGGATCGGCAGCCAGCGGTACCGCACCACCTGGAAGACCCTCGGGGAGGTGGAGGAGGCCTTCCCGGAGGCCGGCCTCCTCCGCATCCAGCGGAACCTCCTGCTCCGACCCGAGGCGGTGCTCGCCCACCGCCCCCTCCTGGGCGGTCGGGCCCGGGTGCGGGTCGCCGAGGGGGTGGACCTGGAGGTGAGCCGCACCGCGGCCCCCCTGCTACGGGAGCGCCTTCAGCTCTGAGCGGAACAGGCCGAGGTCGATGGCCCCCGCCATCGCCCGGTAGCCCGCCTCGTTGGGATGCACGTGGTCGCCGCTGTCGTACTCCGGCCGCAGGCGATCCGGATGCGCCGGATCCCTGAGGGCCTCCTCGAAGTCGATGACGGCGTCGAACACCCCGGAGGTGCGGATCCAGCTCCGGACCCGGTCCCGTTCCGCGGCGATGGCCGGCGTCTCCCGGAAGGGCTTCGCGGCACCTCCCCGGGGGGTCGCGGTGCCGGCCCACACCCGGAGGCCACGTGCCCGGGCCCGCTCCGCGAGGACCTTCAGCCCCCCGATGACCTCGGCCGAGGTGGCGTGCTGCGCCGGGTCCGCCAGCATCCCATTGGCGCTGAGGTCGTTCCCGCCCGTCAGGAGGAGCACCCACCGCACCCCGGGCTTGTCCAGGACATCCCGCTCGAAGCGGGCGAGCCCGCTGGGCCCCACGAAGGGCTCCGCCTCTTCCTTCAGGAGGCGGTTCCCCGCGATGCCCGCGTTGAGCACCGCGATCCCATTCAGGCCCGGGTGCCGCCGCAGCCGCTCCGCCAGGCGGTCCGTCCACCGCCCGTGGGCCTCCAGGGCCGAACCCACGCCATCCGTGATGGAGTCCCCGAAGGCCACGAAGGCCCGTGGGGCCTCGGTCCCTTCCACCTCCACGTCGGAGAGGAAGTAGCGGCTGTCGTCCGTGGGGCCCGGGGGGAGGCGGAGGGCGGCGGTGAGGTCGCGTCCCGGGACGAGGTGGGCCGTGGCCAGCCCGACCCCGTGCAGCGTCGGCGCGGGCACCGGCTCCGGCAGGTGGAGGCTCACCGTCAGATCCTGGAGGGCCTCCACCGGCTGGTCGAGGGGGTCGCTGAGCACCGAGCCCCCTTGGGGAACCGTCACTCCGGGGCGGCCTCCGAAGGTGAGCCCCCGGTCGCTGCCCGGTCGGATCGCCGATCCCCCCGCGGGAAGGCCCACATGGACGGAGCCGATCCGGAGCGGGCCCGTCCCGTAGGCGTTGGAGAGCCTCACACGGAGTCGGGTGCCCTGCGCCGTGAGACGCACCACCTGCCGGACCGTCAGCGGGGCCAGCGGGGTCCCGGCCTGGTCCGGGGGGGCCGTCCAGGCCGCCACCCAGCGGGGTGCATCCGGCACCCCGCCGGCGAGGGTGGTCAGCCAGGCCCAGCACAGGATGGCCCTCACGCGACGGCCCTCCCCAGGTCCCCCTGGGCCCGCGGCCTGGGCCCAGACCCATGGGCCTCCGCCACGGCGGCGAGGCAGAGGATCAGAAGCAGGCTGTATTCCATGCCTTCCTCCCCGGGCCCCACCACGAACCAGCGGGGGGCATGCGCGATCCAGATCCCCATGGACAGGACGAAGAGGTGGCCCCAGGCCGCGGGCCGCACGAAGCGGCGGGCCAGGAGGGCGAGGCTGCAGCCGATCTGGAGGAGCATGGTCGCCCAAACCAGCAGGAGCCCCTTGGGGAAGCCCAGGCGCTCCAGCCCCTGGCCGAAGCCCCTCAGGCCCACCGGGTCGAAGATCCCATGCAGGGGGTGCAGGATCAGCACCAGCGCCACGCCCACCCGCAGGGTGTCCAGGCCCTGGGAGACGGAGCGGCGGGCGCCCCAGGTGGCTCCCACGAGGGCGATGCCGAGCATCACGTTGAATTCGATCCCCGGGATGCCGTTCTCCGCGGCGCCCCCCACGGTGAACCAGTGGGTGAAGCCCGTCAGGCCGATGCCGGAGGCGAGGACCACCAGGTGCCCCGCAGCCCCCAGGAGCTGGGTACGCGGGGCCAGGAGGGCCAGGGAGCTGAGGCCTTGGAGGAGCACGGCCCCCCAAGCCAGGCCCGCGGGCCAGGGGAGGCTCCGGGAGGCGAGAAGCTGCGTGAGCCGACCCATCTCCCCTGGATGGAGGAAGGCGTAGACGGCGTGGACCGCCAGGAGGAAGGCCGTGCCCACCCGCACGACCTCCAGGCTGCGCAGGGAGGCCCGGGGCGGAGACTGGGACCAGGTCCGCACCCAGTCGGGGAGAAGGGGACTGCGCGAGGGGGACGCCACGGAACCTCCAGGGGATTCCCCATCCTGGGAGGTCGGCCGCCGGGAACCCCAGCAGGATCCCCAAGCCGACATTCTCCATCCCGGAACGGGCGGCCGCCGACCCTGGACGGGTGGCCCGGGCCCCCTGGGGTCCCCGGGGGGCCTGGGGCGAGGATTTCCCCTTGGTCCTCAAGGCGAATAATCCTATAAAAAACGTTCGGCCGATGGTGGCCGCCCCCCCTTGAGGAGGCCCTATCGATGCCCATGAAGCACTGGACCGTCCAGGACGCCGCAACCACTTACGGCATCAAGGAATGGGGCAACGGTTACTTCGGCATCAATGGGAAAGGCCACCTCGAAGTCACGCCCACGCGGGATGAGAACCTCTGCGTGGACGTCCACGAGATCATCCAGCACCTCCGCAAGAAGGGTGTGAAGACGCCCCTCACGCTGCGCTTCCCGCAGATCCTGGCGGACCGCGTGACCGAGGTGAACGAGGCCTTCCGCAAGGCCATCTTCGAGTTCGGCTACGAGGGGCACTACCAGGGCGTCTACCCGGTGAAGACGAACCAGACCAAGGAAGTGGTCGAGGAGATCACCCGGGCGGGCACCAAGTACCACTACGGCCTCGAGGCCGGCTCCAAGCCCGAGCTCCTCATCGCCCTGAACATGGACCTGCACCCCGAGGCCATGATCCTGTGCAACGGCTACAAGGACGAGGCCTTCATCCGCATGGCCCTGCTGGCCCGCAAGGCCGGTCGCAAGTGCCTCATCACCGTGGAGAAGATGACGGAGCTCCCGCTCATCCTGAAGCTCGCCCGGGAGCTCAAGGTGGAGCCCCTCATCGGCCTGCGGGCCAAGCTCAACGCTCAGGGCAGCGGCAAGTGGGAGACCAGCGCGGGCGATCACGCCAAGTTCGGCCTCACCACCCGCGAGATCCTCGAGGCCGTGGAGATCCTGGAGAAGAAGGACCTGCTCGCGTCGATCCAGGAGCTGCACTTCCACATCGGCAGCCAGATCACCGACATCCGCCGGGTGAAGGCCGCCATCAAGGAGGCCACCCGCATCTACGCCAAGCTGGTGAAGATGGGCGTGCCCATCCGGTACCTCAACGTGGGCGGTGGCCTGGGCGTGGACTATGACGGTTCCAAGACCACCTTCAGCTCCTCCATGAACTACACGGTGGACCAGTACGCCGCCGACGTGGTGTACACCTGCAAGGACATCTGCACCCAGGAGCAGGTGCCCATGCCGGACCTCCTCAGCGAGAGCGGCCGCGCCATCGTGGCCTACCACCAGATCGTGGTGGTGGACATCATCGGCCTCATTGACACCACCCACACCAAGTACAAGGTCGAGCTGACCGGGAAGGAACCCCAGATCCTGAAGGAGCTGGCGTACACGCGCGACAACGTGAGCGTGAAGAACTACCGGGAGATGTACCACGACGCCATCACCCAGAAGGACGAGCTGCTCACGCTGTTCAACCTGGGCTACCTCAGCCTGGAGGACCGCTCCAAGGGCGAGACCCTCTTCTGGGAGGTCTGCCGCAAGCTGGACCGGATCCTGAACAGCAAGACCCTGAAGTACATCCCCGAGGAGTTCCAGGACCTGAACAAGGGCCTGGCCGACAAGCTCATCGCCAACTTCAGCGTCTTCCAGTCCATGCCCGACCACTGGGCCATCGAGCAGCTCTTCCCCGTGATGCCCATCCACCGCCTGAAGGAGCAGCCCTCCCTCAGCACCACGCTCTGCGACATCACCTGCGACAGCGACGGCAAGATGGAGAAGTTCATCGACCTCAAGGACGTGCGGGACGAGATCCCCCTCCACGAACCCAAGTCCGGTGAGCCCTACTACGTGGCCTTCTTCCTCACGGGGGCCTATCAGGACATCCTCGGCATGCGCCACAACCTCTTCGGCGCGCCCAACGAGGCCCACGTGGTGGTCTACGAGGACGACGAGTTCAAGATCCAGCACATCGTCGAGGCCGACACCATCGAAGACATGCTCCGCACCGTCCACTACGATCCCGCGGCCCTCATCGGCGGCACGGCCAAGGCCCGCAAGGCCATCAAGTCCGCCGACGCCGCCGAGGCCCTCAAGGCCGTGATGACCGAGCAGAGCAAGCTGCACACCTACCTGGAGAGCTGAGGCCGGACCTCCCCTCTGGGCGCGGACCGGCCTACTGGAACGGCCCCACCAGCGTGACCTCCTGGCGGTCCTTCACGCGGTCACCCTCCTTGAACACGAGGCGCGTGCGGGCCTTCCCGAAGTCCAGGAGGCCCTTGGGGAACCGCACGAAGAGATCCGCGCGCTGGGCTTGGCCCCGGGCCAGCTTCACGGGGTTGGTGGCGGTGACCACGGCGACCCCGGCGGCCTTGCCTTCGGCATCGGGCTCGATGGTCACGGACACCTCACGGGGCGCCAGGTTGGTGAGATCGAAGCGCAGGTGGTTGATAACCAGCTCGCCGGCGGTCGCATCGGCGACCACCTGGTAGGGGGCGCCCTTGGCCCGGAGCTGCACCACGTCCACGTCCTTCCGGGTGAGCAGGAGCCCCGCCAACACCCCCCAGAAGAGGACCGTGAGGCTCAGGTAGAGGATGGGGCGGCTGCGGAAGGAGGGCTTGGGCTGGTGGGCGAGCCCGGCCTCGGAGTCATAGCGGATCAGGCCCAGGGGCCTTCCCATGCGGCCCATGACATCGTCGCAGGCGTCCACGCAGGCGGTGCAGGCGATGCATTCCATCTGCACCCCATGGCGGATGTCGATGCCCGTGGGGCAGACCTGCACACACCGGTCGCAGGAAACACAGTCGCCTGTGGCGTGGGGGATGGAGTCCTTCCGGGGCTCCCCCCGGAACTCGTCGTAGACGATGGCCAGGGAGTGGGGATCCATGAGCACGGTCTGGAAGCGGCCATAGGGGCACAGGGTGAAGCAGAGGCGCTCCCGCACCCAGCCGAAGTCCAGGAGGACGAACCCGGCGATGAAGGCCATGGCCAGGAAGAGGGTCCAGTTCTCCATCGGGGGATGCACCATCGCCACCCGGAGGCGGTCGGTGCCCACGAAATAGGCGAGGAAGCTGTGGGAGAGGATCAGGGAGACGAGGGTGAAGGCGGCCCACTTGAGGGCCTTCCGCACGATCCAATCCGTGCTCCAGGCGGCCTGCTCGTCCCGGCGCTGCCGTTCCAGGTGCCGCCCTTCGATCCAGCGCTCGAGGCGGCGGAAGGTGGAGGCCACGAAGACCGTCTGGGGGCACGCGTAGCCGCACCAGATGCGCCCCCACACGGCCGTCACGAAGCAGAGCGCGAAGGCGGAACCCGCCAGCAGGAGGAAGAGGAGCGGGGCCTCGTGGGCCCAGAGCCGCAGGCCGAAGATGTGGAACCGGCGGTGGGCGATGTCCAGCAGCAGCGCCTGCTCCCCCCCGATGCGGAACCAGGGCAGGAGCAGGTAGATCAGGATGAGCCCCGCGAATACGGCGCTGCGCAACCGGTCAAAGCGCCCGATCACGTTGGCCGGATAGAGGAAGGCGAACTTGCTCTTGCCGGTGGCGGTGACCGGGGCGTTCGAGAGGGGGCTGCTCATGGGAGGGCCTCGCGGAACGACGCGCTCAGGGCGTGTCGGGGATCAGGCTGCCTTCGGGGGCCTTGGGGGTGGCGGGCTTGGTGCCCTTCAGGGAGCGCACGAAGGAGGCGATGGAGAGGATCTCCTCGGGCCGGAACTTCTCCTCCCAGGCGGGCATGCCCTTGTCCAGCACGCCTTCCTGGATCGTCTTCACGAGGAAGGGCGTGGAGCCGTCCCCGTTGATCCAGTAGGCGTCCGTGAGGTTGGGCCCCACCTGGCCGCCGCCATCCGCAAGGTGGCAGGAGGCGCACTTGGACTCGAAGAAGGCCTTGCCCTGGGCGAGGCGGGCGGGATCCTTCTCCGCGTCAGCCACTTCCTTGGCGGTGAACACCCGGGGCGGGTTGGCGGCCTTCACCAGGGCCAGGTGGACCTTGCGATCCGCCTCGAACTCCTGGGAGAGGTTGGGACCTCCCGCCACATGGAAGTAGAGGAAGTAGGCGATGGCGAAGACGATGGAGCCATACCAGATGGCGTTGAACCACCCCGGGATCGGGTAGTCCATCTCCTTGATGCCGTCGTAGTCGTGATCCAGCATGGGATCGGGACGCTTGATGGCCATGGCGTCAGTCCTCCAGGGGAAGGCGGGACAGGGTTTCGAACTGGGCCTTCCGCTTCCGTCCAAAGGCGTAGAGGCACCACCCCCCGAACACGGCGACGAAGAGCAGCATCGCCAGCACGGTGAGCGTCAGGTACGGGAACTGGGAGAGGAGGGCGGCCTTCATGACTTGCCTCCTTCCGGCGTGGCCGGCGTGGCGGCCTGGGTGGGCGCCGGGGCCGGAGCGGCCGGGGCCGGCGCCGCCGGGGCGGCGGCGGGCGTCCCCACGCTGGTGCGGTTGGCGATGTGGGCCCCCACCACCCCGTCCACGAAGGTCAGGGGGCCCCCCAGCGAGG
>CAZVKM010000024.1:0-20498 GCA_964627685.1 uncultured Solibacteraceae bacterium
CGCTCTTCTCCAGGGCCTCGCCCACGGTGATGGGCTTGCCGGGCTCCTGGGGCACCAGCTTGGTGAGGGCGTTGGCGAAGTTGAAGTCCTTCTCGAAGACGCGGCTCACATCCTTGATCACGGCCTTGGTCTTGAGCTGGTTGATGGTGACGATGTTGGACACGCGGTCCTGGCCGTACTTGTCGGTCACGTAGTCGATGACCTGCTGCCGGCCGTCGCGGCAGAAGTCGATGTCCACGTCGGGCATGCTGATGCGCTCGGGGTTGAGGAAGCGCTCGAAGAGCAGGTCGTACTGCATGGGGTCGATGTCGGTGATCTTCAGGGACCAGGCCACGATGCTGCCCGCCGCGGAGCCACGGCCCGGGCCCACGGGGATGCCCATCTCCCGGGACTTGGCGATGAAGTCCCACACCAGCAGGAAGTAGCCGGGGAAGCCCATCTTGAGGATGGTGTCGAGCTCGAACTCCAGGCGCTTCCGGTACACCTCCTCCGCGTGCTTGAGGCGGCCCGAGGCCCAGCCCTCGCGGTTCTCCGCCATGCGCATCTCGAACCACTCACGGGTGACGTGGACGAAGTAGCTCTCCAGGGTGTGCCCATCGGGCACGGGGAAGGTGGGCGTGGCGGGCTTGCGGGTGATGGGGTAGAGGTCCACCTTGGCAGCGATCTCCAGGGTGCGGGCCAGGTACTCGGGGTTGTCGGGGAAGACCTTGGCCATCTCGGCGGGGGTCTTCACGAAGAACTGGTCCGTGGAGAAGCGCATGCGGCGCTCGCTCTTCTTCAGGGCCTTTGTGCCGATGCAGAGCAGGGTGTCGTGGAGGTCCGCATCCTCGTGGTTGAGGTAGTGGGCATCGTTGGTGGCCACGAGGGGGATGCCGGTCTTGGCGGAGAGTTCCTTCTGGTAGGGGATGATCTCCTGTTCCTTCTCGAAGCCCTGGTCCTGCATCTCCAGGTAGAAGTCCTCGCCGAAGAGCTCCTTGAACTCCAGGGCCACGCGCTCGGCCTGCTCCAGGCGGTTCTGGAGGATGCGGGCCTGCACCTCGCCACCGAGGCAGGCCGACAGGGCGATGAGGCCCTCCGAGTGCTCCCGGAGGATGTCCTTGTCGATGCGGGGCTTGTAGTAGAAGCCCTCGGTGAAGCCCTTGGAGACCAGCTTGCTGAGGTTGGCGAACCCCTTCGGGTTCTTGGCCAGCAGCACCAGGTGGTAGCCGGCGTCGCGGCTGCCGCTGGGATCCACGCAGTCCTCCAGGCCCTCCTCGCCCGTGAGGTTCCTGGCCTCCAGCTTCTTGTCGAAGCGGGTGCGGGGGGCCACGTACACCTCGCAGCCCAGGATGGGCTTCACGGCCAGGTTCCCCTCGGCATCCCGCGTCTTCTCGCAGGCATCGAAGAGCTTCATCATCCCGAACATGTTGCCGTGGTCGGTCACCGCCACCGCCGGCATGCCCTCCGCCTTGCACTTCTTCACCAGGTCCGGGATGCGGGTGAGGCCGTCCAGCAGGGAGTACTCAGAGTGCAGGTGGAGGTGCGCGAAGGACATGGGGTGATTGTCCCAAGGGCGGGGGGCCTTGCGGTAAGTGCCCATGGCTCAGTGTTCGATGTAGCGGCCACGGTGCACTTCAAGGAGGATGGGCGTCGTTGCCAGCGCTGGGGTTGGGCGAAGGAATGGGCTTCCTGGAAGAGGGCTGGGCCTCACGCATGCGCCGAAACAGGCTGTCTCGTGGTCCGGGGGTGAATTGTCAGGTGTTTGAAAAATCCGATTGTCGCAGGATGGCTTCCGTCATTCATTCATAGCCTTCGGAGATCGCGATGAGATCGGATCGGACTGCCGAGCGTTCAAAGGCGCTGCCTTGGTGGCAAGTTCTTGAGGAGGAACTGAAGGCTCAGGGCTTCGGTGAGGGACTCAAGGAAAAGAGGGAATCCCTATGGACGCAGCACGTACGCGGCCTCTGGCCGTCAGCCTTGGCCCTGGAAATTGAGGCAAGGTCCTTCGGGGATCTAGACAACCCAACTGCTCGACGACTGAAGCGCGCCCTACGCGACAAGGTCTTGCCTCCTCTGCCTGAGAAACCTGAATTCGACTTTCATCACTACCACGAGAAGGTACGGGATTTCGTCGCGGCGATGGATGGGGCCCTTGGGCCCATAGTTCCCATATCGCAGGGGGACCCTGCCGGTTTCGTTGACCCAGAGAATGAAGGGGAAGAACTGCGACGAAAGGTTCAGGCGTTCAAGAAGGCCGATGGTCGCCCTCGTCATTCGGAATTTACTGGTGCACTGGGCGGTTCTGGTGCCGCTGCTTGCGGCCCTCCTGCTCCTTCCATTTCTGGCCCTTGCTTCGGCCTATGCGGCGAAAGGGTGGGAGATCGCATTTGGTCTTGGCTTTCCCCTCGTTGCCTATGCCTTCGCCCTGGGCCAAACCGCGTGTTCAGAAGCCGATTCCCGGCTTCAGAAGCAAGCTGATTCTGGGGCGCCCAAATGGTTTCTGGGCATGGGCATCTTGTTGCTTGCCTGGGCTTGGGTTTCGGCCGGGGCCGGCCTGGGGTCTGGAGAATCCTTTTCCTTGAGTTCAATGAAGAATTGGATCGTTCCGTCGCTCCTGGTGTTGGTCCCCGCGCTTGCGGGACTGCTCACCCGGGGATAAGGGTGGTCTCAAAGATTTGCTGTTGGCCAAAGTCGCGCCATTAGGAGGTTTGATCGGGGCATTGTTGATTGCGATCCTGGTTGTTGTGGGAATAGAGAATGTCCTTCATGGGGTGATCAAACCCATCCCTCAGGAGAATCGGGCGACCAACCTGGCAAAAGAATCCCCGGTGGTCCTTACGCTCAAGGTTTCCCAATCATCAGAAGGCAAGGACGCGAAACTGGAAACTCACCTGCAAACGCCTGCTACACATCCAGACCAGGGCCTTCTGGCGACCATTCGGAATGTGGACCAATGGTTGGTCAACGCATGCAAACGAACGGCGATTCCAGGGGATTGCGTAATCAGCACTCAACTGAACGATCCGAGCATTGAAGGGCCTCTCCACACCCTGCTCGCCGGCTACGTCGGGGGGTTATTGCTATTGGGATTGACCCTCAGTTGGCTTTTCCCACTTGGCGAATACTCCCTGCACTCGCTTTATCGGAATCGGTTGGTGCGGGCCTATCTGGGGGCCTCTCGGGACTCACGACATCCGGATATGGCTACGGGTTTTTCCAGCTTTGATGATTTTCCGCTTAGCGACTTGGCCAAGAATGGGAACGCACAAAGGCCCTTATTGGTGATTAACACGGCATTAAATCAGACCTTCGGGGACAAACTTGGATGGCAGGAGCGCAAGGCCACTAGCTTCACGATGAGCCCGCTTCACTGCGGAAGCTTTTTTCAAGTGGGGTATCAGCGGACAGAAATCTACGGCGGGCCCGTCTGCTTGGGAACGGCCATGACCATTTCAGGCGCCGCTGCGAGCCCAAACATGGGGTACCACAGTTCTCCGCTACTTGCCTTCGTGATGACCTTTTTCAGCATCCGTCTGGGGAGTTGGTTGCCGAATCCAGGCATACACGGCAATAGGAATTGGTCGAACCAATACCCCACCATTGAAATATTCCCCCTCATCTCAGAACTATTTGGCTTTGCCACCGCCAAACGTCGTTACGTGAACCTCTCGGATGGAGGCCACTTTGAAAATCTCGGGCTGTATGAAATGGTGGCGCGTAGGTGCAAATACATTGTAGTGGTGGATGGAGGCGAGGACCCCAATTTCGAATTCGAGGATCTTGGGAACGCGCTTCGAAAAATCAGGATCGATCTGGGCATCCCCATCAAATTTGAGAAGGACTCATTGGTCGAGCCAGGGCCCGGTGAGAAGCCATGGTTCCAAGCGACCCCCAAAATTGCAGTGGCCGAAATTGACTATGCCGCGGTGGATGGTCAGGGCGTTCAATGCGGGAAGCTTATCTATTTGAAGCCTCATCTGTGGAAGGACATCTCCGCCGACATCCTCACCTTTGCACGGTTCAATCCCGAATTTCCTCATCAGTCGACTGGAGATCAGTTCTTCACTGAGTCCCAATTCGAGAGCTACCGAGCCTTGGGTTTCGCGCTGGGACAGGCTGCTCTCCCATCTCTGTCTTGAGGTCCCTTTTTTGGAGCCCAGATGAAAGTCATCTTCCTTTTCGCCTTTGGACTCATGCTCACGGCCCAGGATGGACAGCGAGGCCATTCTCTGGATGAAGTGCTGATGAATCGGTTACGGAATCCCAATTGGGGTATGGCCCTGAAGCGGCTGGAGGCCAAGGCCGCGCAAGCCGAGGCTCTGGCCTCGAAGCTGCGCCTAGGTGCGATCGAGGCTCAAAGGAAGCGGGATGAACTGGTGGCTAAGGCAGCCGATGATCCCTCGAAAAAGGCCGAGGCTGAAGACGCTGCTGTGAAATCGAAGGAGGCGGAGGCCCAGGCCACCGCCGCGGAGAAAAGGGCCCAAGACCAGCGAGCCAAAGTTGGGGAGGCCCAGCAAGCGGTGAAGGCCTTGGGGGACGCCCAGAGTCAGTCGCAGGTGAAGGATGGGAAGGCAGCCACTGGCCCGGTCCAGGAAGCCACTGCGAAGGTGGCGACCCTGCTCGCCGTTTCGGATGGGGCCCTTCCGAACCGGTACCTCATTCCAGGTCTGCAATCTGCTGGCGTAACCATCAATACCTACTTCGGCACCCGGTGGTCGAACCTCTACCGGGATCCCCAGGCCCGGGACACCTATTTCCGGCCCAAGGGGTTCTTCGCCCTGGAGCATGAGCAGTACTTCTGGCTGGCCGACCACCCGATGCTGCTCACGAAGTGGGGCGGGGGCGCCATGATCCAGGGGGCCAAGGAATCGGACTACCAGGCGGTGCAGACCGCCGACGGCTTCCGGAAGGCGGTGAATGCGACGGATGCCGCCTCGGCCCATGCCTATGTCTGGGTGGGCGGCTTCCTCACGGAGACCACCTCCGTGGGGCTGTTCCTCCAGCACCAGTTCTCCAACTACAGCTTCCAGCCCTCCGACGATCCCGCGGCGCCGAAGGCCTTCGGGTTCACGGACGTCATCCGCTCCCAGCGCCGCCTCGGCTTCCTCCTCCAGCAGCATGACGCCCTGTGGCGGGGCTCCCTCCTCGAGTACAGCCGCTGCAGCGATCCCCTCTTCGCGGACGCCCGGAACCGCCAGTTCCTCAGGGGCCGCGCCATGTACACCTTCGAGGCGGCGCCCTCCACGGGCTTCTACCTGGAGGGCAGCATCAACCGAGGACGCCGGTCGGATCGGGATCGGGATGACGCCACCATCACCCTGGGGTTCCGGGTGGACCTGCGGGTGTGGGCGGGGAGCTGAGGCCCCTCACCGCACGGGCAGGGTGAGCAGCGGGCCGGCGGCCTTCCCCGCGGCGGCCTGCAGGCTGAATAGCTGGCTGACCAGGCTGAAGGTGGCCTTCGACTCCACATCCGTGTCGGGGATGAAGAACCACCACTGGCGGTAGCGCACGCGGAGGGTGGCCCCCTCCGGGGCCTCCGCGGACACGCGGATGCGGAACTGGCCGCCCAGGGCCGGGCCCCACTCGAAGGGCGTGCCCCCGGGGCCCAGGGCGATCCGCACCCGGCCCGCGTCACGGTCCGCCTGGGGAACCTCCACCCCCTGGGCGAGGAAGGCCATCACGCCCAGGAGGCTGCGGGTGCGCACCTCGAGGTCGCCGGGATGGATTGGCCCCCCGGGGGCCACCAGGCGGTATTGGCCCTCCCGGCTGGGGGGCAGGAGGGCCTGCAGGGGCTTGAGCTGGTCCATGGCCTCGGGCGTGCGGGGCGTGTATCGGATCGGGAGGGCGCCCTCGCCGTCCACCTGGGCGCTCAGCTCCAGGAGTCCCAGTTCCTGGAGGTCCTTCACCCGTCCCACCAGCTCGGTGAAGCGGGCCTGCTCGAACACGCGGGTCGGCATGTAGCCCCCCACGGAAGGGGTGTTGGGGATTCCGGCGACGGAGTGGACGCAGCAGCGGAGCAGGCGATCCAGGCCCCAGCCGCTCTGGGCCAGGAGGGCGAGCATCGGGGTGGGGATGGGGCTCAGGAACCTCCGGGCGAAGGCCTCCCCCTGGAGGGGCGTGTAGGAAACGGTGGGGCTCTCGGCATAGACCACCCCTCCCGAGAGCCCCAAGAGGCGGGTGGGCTCCCCGGCGTCCGTGCCCACGGAGCCATTCAGGCTGGCATTGCGTTCGACCTTGTAGCTGGCCAGGATCGAGTCCACCTCGAGGAAGGTGGGCGTGTCCTGGTACCGCAGGCGGACCAGGTTCACCAGCAGCTGCTCGTTCTGGCTCCGGGCCAGGGCCTCGTTGTAGTCGAAGCGGGCCGTCGGCACCGTGGCGGGCCCCTTGGAGGGGAGGCAGCCGAGGAGCAGGACGAGGCCCAGGGGAGCGATCCGCAGGTGGGTTGCGTGCATGGGGATCACCAGGGAGGAAGGGTCAGGGGGCCAGGCAGGCGGTGAGGGCGCGCTTCAGGTCCTCGAGCTCGGGCCCCATGAACGAGGCGTCCACGCGCATGGAGGTCTTCACCAGGGCCCGGTTCCGGAAGGTGACCCAGGGGCCGCCGTTCACCCGGAAGGTGAGGTTGGGGCCCCTGAGCACGTACTCCGTCCAGGAGCCCTGGTTCTTGGGGGCGTCCAGGGTGGCGAAGTAGCGGACCACTTCGGGGGCGGGGGGGTCCATGGGCGGGTCGGTCCAGAGGCTGCGGAAGCGCTCCACGATGGTGCGGCTGCGGTAGCTGCCCCCCATGTCCACCAGGGCCTCGTACCGCCAGGCCGTGGGGAGCTCGGCGCCGAGGAAGGCCTGCCAGGCGGCCTCTTCGGGAGGGAGGGCCTTCAGGCGGGGCAGCTTCACGGCCCGCTGGAGGGCGGCCGGATCCAGGTAGAGGTGGATGCGCTGCACGGGGATGCCATCCCGGGTGGAGACGGCCGTGAAGACCCGCCGCATCCGGGCCGTGGCGGGATGGACTGGGGGCTTCCCCGCGGGCGGCAGGGCCGGGGGCGCTTGGGCCAAGCCCGGGGGAAGGAGCAGGAGGAGCATGGAGGATGGCGCCAGCCTAGGCCGCTCCCCCAGGCCGGGCAAGGGGAAATCCCGTCAGGTGAGCCGGGTCAGCAGGCCCGCCGCGGTGTCCCGGGCCAGCCGCGCCGCCTCCACGGCATTCTGCATGGCCTCCTCCGCACCCTGCGTGGGGGTGAGGAGGGCCTCCAGCTGGGCCCGGAGGCGCCGCACATCCCCTTCGGGGTCCGGCAGGCTGCGCTGGGCGGCCTCCTCGAAGATCACCATGAAGCAGCGGATCGATTCGCAGGCCGCCGTGACCGTGGCGGCGCCGCTGCGGTGGTCCTCATGGAGGGCCAGGGCGGTGGCGAGGAAGCGCAGGCCCCGCTCGAAGGCCTCCTGGAAGGGGTTGCTGGGGCCGGTGCTCATGGGCGCGAGGCCCGGGGGCCCATCAGGCCTGGCTCGCGGAGAAGGGCACGAGGCCGCTGGCCTTGGGCTCGGGGCCCTGGGGGGCCACGGCATACTCCCCGTTGAAGCAGGCGTAGCAGAAGCTGTCGCCCGCATCCTTCACGGCGCTGCGCAGCTCCCCGATGGTGAGGTAGCCGAGGGAGTCGGCCTCCACGAAGGCGCGGATCTGCTCGATGCTCTGGTGGCTGGCGATGAGCTGGTCCCGGGTGGGGGTGTCGATGCCGTAGAAGCAGCTGTGGGTGGTGGGCGGGGAGGAGATCCGCAGGTGGACCTCCTTGGCGCCGGCGGCCCGCACCATCTGCACGATCTTCTTGGAGGTGGTGCCCCGCACGATGCTGTCGTCCACCAGCACGACGCGCTTGCCCGCCAGCAGCTCGCGCACGGGGTTCAGCTTCACCTTCACGCCGAAGGAGCGGATGCTCTGCTTGGGCTCGATGAAGGTGCGCCCCACGTAGTGGTTGCGGATCATGCCGAACTCGAAGGGGATGCCGCTGGCCTCGGCGTAGCCCAGGGCCGCGCTCACGCCGCTGTCGGGCACGGGCACCACCAGGTCGGCCTCCACGGGATGCTGGCGGGCCAGGATGCGGCCCATCTCCCGGCGCGTGGCCATGACGGAGCGGGAGAAAACGAAGCTGTCGGGGCGCGCGAAGTAGACGTGCTCGAAGACGCAGGGGCGCGGCGCCACCTTCGGCGCCGGGAAGCGGCTCTCGGTGGTGTTGTCGGCCTTCACGATGAGGAGCTCGCCGGGGGCGACCTCGCGCTCGTAGACGGCGCCCACGAGGTCGAAGGCGCAGGTCTCGCTGGAGAAGACGTGGGCCTTCACCCCGTTCTCCTGGGGCAGGCGGCCGTAGGCCAGGGGGCGGAAGCCGTGGGGATCCCGGGCGGCCAGCATCAGCTTCTCCGTGAGGATCAGTAGGCTGAAGGCGCCTTCGCACTGGCGCAGGGCCTCCTCCACCGCCTCGACGAGCGTGGTGGCCTCGGCGCGGCTGATGAGGCCGAGGATCACCTCGGAGTCGCTGGGGGAGTTGAAGGCGTGGCCCTGGTCGATGAGCTTCTGGCGCAGGACCTCGGTGTTGGTGAGGTTGCCGTTGTGGCAGAGGGCCAGGGCCCCGAAGCGCCCATGCACGAGGAAGGGGTGGGCCGCGGAGGCCACGTTCCCGCCCGTGGTGCTGTAGCGGGTGTGGCCGATGGCGGCCTCCCCCGGCAGCTCGTTGAGCACGGCCTCGCTGAAGATGTCGGCCACGTAGCCCTGGGCCTTGTGGAGGTGGATGGTGGGGGTGGCGCCCTGGCTTCGGCTTGCGATGCCCGCGGCCTCCTGGCCGCGGTGCTGGAGGGCGTAGAGTCCCAGATAGGTCTGCCTCGAGGCTTCCGCCTGCGGTGTGATGCCGAAGACGCCGCATTCGTCCTTGAAAGGCATGGGACCCCCAAAGGGCCATTGTATCGTTCCAGGAGCCGGATCCCGAGGGTGGATTCCGACTCAACCGGATGGAACCTACGCCGTAGTACGGTCATCCTGGCCTCATGCCCCACGAAAGGATCGCCTCCATGAAAGCCCTCGCCTGCCTCGCCCTCGCCCTGCTCCCCCTGCAGGCGGATGGCCTCTCGGACCTGAAGGCCCGGCTCACCCAGCTCCAGGGCCAGGATCCCGTGAAGGGCCACATGGGCCGGGACCTCTGGCAGCAGGATCGGGACGGCAAGGAGACCCCCAAGGTGGTGCAGGGCAGCTTCCAGGTCTACGTGGAGGCGGGTCCCCAGGGCCTCCAGATGCAGGTGGGCCAGAACCTCCTGGCCCAGGCCCGCCGGGAGCAGGAGGCGGCGGTGAAGGATCCGGAGAAGGACTCCTCCACCACGCGGGTGCTGAAGGGCATCAACCCCGTGGACCTGGCCGAGGGCCTGAGCGCCGCGGACGGCCTGCTGCGGGACCTGGCCCAGTGCACCCTGCTGGAGGAGAAGGCGGACACCTTCGACGGCCAGCCCGCCCGCCTGCTGGTGCTCAAGCCCGAGCCCAAGCTGAACGCCCAGGCGAAGAAGGCGCTGAAGTCGCTGACCGCCACCCTCAAGGTGTGGGTGGGCCCGGATGGGACGCCCCTGGCCACCGAGGAGGCCGTGGACTTCAAGGCCAGCCGCTTCCTCATCAGCTTTGAGGGCAGCACCCGCAAGAAGCACCGCTACCGGCGCCTGGGCAACCGCCTCGTGAGCCTCCTGGTGGAGGAGGAGAGCAGCAACAGCGGTTTCGGCAACGTGCAGCAGAAGAAGGTCGTCACCCGGTTCCAGCCGGCCTGAGCCGGATGAGCCTCAGTCCTCACCCTCCCGCGCCCAGCGCTGGAGGGTGGTGAGGAGGGCCGTGCCCTCGGCGGCGGGGAGGTCCGCCGCCAGGCGCCCGGCCTCCTCGAGGTGCAGCTCGAGGCGCGCCACGTCCCCCTGGGGGAAGCGGGCGCTGAGGTCGCAGAGGGCCAGGAGGCCGGGCGCCACCTCCACCAGCACCGCCGAGGCCTGGAGCCCCGGGGGCACCTCCATGCCCCAGACCGGGAGGCTGCGCCCATGGAAGCCCAGGCGCAGGGGCTGGGCATGGGCCTGGGGGATGGGCGAGCTGAGGTAGAGCAGGCGCTGGGCCCGGTGGAGCAGGGGGGCCTGGAGGTAGGGGGTGCCCTGCTCCCGGTCGGCCCGCAGCTCCCAGGTGCCGAAGCGCGGCTTCTGGGTGCGGTTGGCGGTGCGTTGGGCGGCCACGGTCTGCAGGGTGAAGCGCGTCTCCCGCGGCGCCTCCTCGCCCCGCATCCACAGCTGCAGGTGGTAGCGTAGGCCGGGGGCCTGGGCCGCGAGGGGCAGGAAGCACCAGGTGAGGAGGAGGCAGGCCAGGGGTCGTCGCATGGGCACTCGGGCTTCCAGTCTGCCAGGGGGCGGCCGCCATGGGATCCTGGGGCATGCCGCTCTGCTTCGACCTCGATGGGACCCTGGGCCACTTCAATGGGGGCTACCAGCTCCTCCGGGAGGTGCTGGGTGCGCTCTGGGGGGAGGTTCCCACCGAGGCCCAGCTCCGGGCCTGCCAGGGCAGCACCGACTGGGAGATCGTGCATGAACTCCACGTGGCCCAATTCGGCATGGATCTGTCCGAGGCGGGGTACCGGGCCTTCGAAGCGGCCTGCCTGGCCCGTTTCGAGGGGGCCTTCGGGGCGGAGGGCCGGGAGCCGGTGATCTACGCGGGGATCGTGGCGGGGCTCAACGCCCTGCACCTGCAGGGCACCGCAGTGGCCCTGGTGAGCGGCAACGCCCCCTCCCTGCTGGCCTTCAAGGCCCGGGCCCTGGGCGTGCACGGGGACATCCCCCTCTGGGGGAGCCGCCCCGGGCACAGCCGGGCGGACCTCATCCGCGGAGCCCTCGTGGGCTGCGAGGGGCCGCACCTCTACGTGGGGGACCGGCCCCATGACCTGCAGGCCGCCCGGGAGGTGGGCCTGCCCTTCCTGGGGGTTGGGCCTCATGTTCCGGGGGATCATCCGGTCCTGGAGCCGGCGGCCCTGTCTCAGCAGCTTTTTTACGCCGTTGAGCGGGTGCTTTCGGGGATCTGAGGGGGACGCATTGACGGGCCCGAACGTGGAATGAACCATGGGGCTGCCACCCCGGGAGTCCCCATGCGCCTCGCCGTCCTCCTCGCCCTCTGCGTCTCGGCCACAGGCCTGATCGGGCAGGCCCGGATCTCCCCCAAGCCCGGGGGTGCGCCCAAGGATCCGGCCGTGGTGGAGGCCCGGGAGGCCGTGGCCCGGGCACGGCAGGCCCAGAAGGCCGCGAGGGCCGCGGAGGCGGAGGCCCAGCGGCAGGTCCGGGAAGCCGAGCTCCACCTGAAGCGCACCGAGCGGGCGGCGCAGAAAGCCCAGCGCGCGGAGGCCCAGGCCCGGACGGCGGAGGCCCACGCCCAGCGGGCCCACCAGGAGGCCAAGGCGGCCCATGCCGAAGCGAAGCAGGCCTCCAAGGCCGCCTGGAAGTCCGTCAAATCGACCGCCAAGCCCACCAAGGACGCCGCGAAGGAAGGGGCCAAAGAGGCCGCCAAGGGGGCCGAGCCCCTGGCTCCGAAGGCTCCGGAGAAGGCTGAGGACGCGGAGAAGAAGGATCGCTGAACCCCATCCCACCAGGAAGGTGGGATGCGGCCGGGAACGGGTCATGCAGGGGCGTCCCCCGACCTGACCCGGATGGAATCTGGATCGAGGAGGCGAGTGTGAAGGCATCGCGGAAGCGCCGGGGATGGATCCGGGGTTGGGGGGCCTCCCTGGGCTTGGCCCTGGGCCTCCTGGGCTCCGCCCTCGCCTGTGGAGGGGGCGGCCATGGGGACCCGTCCCCAGCCCAGGGTGCGGCCCCATCGATCACGACCCAACCCCAAGCCGCGACCGTGGCCGCAGGGGCCACGGGCACCTTCTCCGTGATGGCCTCCGGCTCCGCCCCCTTGGCGTACCAGTGGCGCAGGCATGGGAACCCCATCGCCGGAGCGCAGGCTGCGAGCTACACCACACCCCCCACCGTGGCTTCGGACGATGGGGCCCGCTTCAGTGTCGTGGTGAGCAACGGGACGGGAAGCACCACCTCGGCGGAAGCGACCCTGACCGTGACCGCCTCCGCGGGGCCTCCCTCGAACCTGCACTATGCCCAGGCTTCCATCTCGGGGATCGTCGGGATCCCCATCACCCCGGACCTGCCCACGGTGACCGGCACGGTGGAGGAATACACCATCTCCCCGGCCCTCCCGGCGAACCTCACCCTGAACGCCGCCACCGGGGCCCTCTCGGGAACCCCGGCCGTGGCCTCCGGGTTGACGACCTACACCGTGACCGCCCGCAACGGCTCGGGGTCCACCACCACCACGGTGCAGATCGCAGTGGCCCCCTCGGGGGCGTCCGGCAATGTCATCCCCCTCCAGCTCGGAGCCGCGCCCGAGGCGACCTCCATCCCCGTGCGCAGTGGCATCCCCTTCCCCTCGGGGGCCCTCGGCTCCTTGACCAACCTGCGCCTGGAGACCGGGGACGGCAGCCAGGAGGTGCCCGCCCAGTTCGACACCCTCGCGACCTGGCCCAACGGATCGCTGAAGGCCGTGCTGGTGCAGTTCGTCGCCGATGTGGGCGCCTCCAGGGGCTATCGGCTCGTGTACGGAAGCGGGGTGACCCGGACCCCAGCTTCCAGCGCCCTGAAGGTGAGCCAAGCCGGGGGGAACACCACCGTGACCACGGGCCCCCTCCGGTTCATCCTCAACGCCAAGGGCCTCCTGACCTCCCTCTGGCGCGATGCCAACCACGATGGCACCTTCGATCCGGCGGAGCAGGTGCTGGGCGCCGGCGAGTTCTTCATGGTGAACGCCTTCGATGGCCTGGAGTACACGGCCAGCCAGGCCGTGGCCCCGGAGATCACCCTCGAGGAACAGGGCCCCATCCGGGCCGTGATCCGCGCCCGGGGCGCCCTCACCAGCGCCGGGGGGACGGCCCTCATCAAGTACCTGGTCCGCTACTCCGCCTACGCGGGCTCCGACAAGCTCGACCTCGAGTTCTCCGTCATCGACGACCGGGTGGAGGAGAACGTGGAGCCCTCCCCGGCGCCCAGGACCCTCGCCTTCGCCGCCAAGGGCTACGGCCTGCGCTGGGCCTACCTCTCCGATGGCCCCGCCCAGTACCGGTTCGGCCTGGACAAGGGGGGGAGCGCCAGCGGCACGGTGAACGCGGAGCACTACCTGCTGCAGAACGGCGCCTTCATCTTCGACAACGGCGAGGACCAGGGGCACACCTTCAGCTACTCCGGCGTGGGCACGGGCCTGCGCGCCCCCGGGTGGGTGGCCCTGGATTCCGGCGCCCGGCACCTGGCCCTGATGGTGCGCGACTTCTGGCAGCAGTACCCCGTGGAGCTGAACGTCAAGGCCAACACGCTCACCGCCGCCCTGTTCGCGGAGCGGGCCCTCGGAGGCCCCGCCGACACGACCCTGCCCACCCAATCGGGCACCCGCTACCGGCGTCCCAACAGCTTCTACTTCACCCGGCCCGGCGCCGCCAAGACCCACCAGCTGCGCTTCGCCTTCGGGGAGGCCGCGCCCAGCTCCGCGGCGGTGGCCCAGCTGAACGGTGGCTTCCAGCGGCACCGCCTGGAGCTCGTGGCCAGCCCGGCGTGGTACGCGGCCTCCGGGGTCTTCGGAGACCTCAATGTGGGCGATCCCACCGCCTCGACGGGCTATAGCGCCATGCTCCTGCAGGATGTTTACGTGCCCAGCCTCGAGCAGCCCACCCCCGAGAGCGTGACCCGCCATGATCCGGACGACCTCGGCGGGGACGCCACGGTCTTCGGCTGGCGGGACTACGGCGATCGCCTGCGGGCCGGCTGGAACGACGTGGTCAATGGCGTGCGGATCCCGTCCTTCTACAACGACACCCACATCGGGGCCAACGGCTTCCTGCACGAGTTCGTGCGCACCGGGGAGCAGCGCTGGTTCCAGCTCGGGGAGGTCAGCACGCGCCACTTCGCGGACCTCGACGTCTCCCATGGCCCCAGGAAGGGCTACTGGGATGGCGCCTACGCCATGGGGCAGCAGCCGGCGGGCGAGATCCACGCCCAGGGCCACGCCAACGAGGACCACCAGGTGCGCAACATGCACTGGGGGCACGCCCACGTCAGCGGCCTCAGCGACCTCTACCTGCTCACCGGCGACAAGCGCTCCCTGGAGGTGCTCACGGAGATCGCCAACTGGTGGAAGTTCGTGGCCCCCCACTTCTTCCAGACCCCCTTCGACAAAAACGAATACCGGGAGGCGGAGCGGGACTACGGCTGGCCCCTCTACGTCATGAACGAGTACGTGCGGGTGACCGGCGATGCGACCTACCACAAGGATGTGGGCGGCCAGCTGGTCAACCACCTCATCCAGTGGTGGCAGACGCCCCTGAACCACATCGGCTACAACCCGGCCACCGACACGGTGAGCAGCGCCGTCGTCAACGTGAACGACGCCAGCAAGGGGACCGGCTACTGGACCATGACCCTCATGGACAATTCCAACGGCGTGGCCGGGGCCACGGGCTGCAACCCCTGGATGGCCGGCCCCCTGATCTCCAACCTCATCACCTACTACGAGCAGGACAAGGTCCTGGCGGCCTCCGGCAAGGGGTCGGGCATCTCGCACGCCACCCTGGAGGACATGCTCTTCCAGACCATGAACTACGTGGTGAAGTACGGCTACGACACCCGGCGCCACTGGTTCGTCTACTCGGAAACGACCCGGGACGACACGGGCGGCCACACGCTCCTGGACCATCCACTCGCCTACTTGGACCGGCTCTACAAGCAGCGGCTGGCGGCCTCGGCGGTCCCCCACCCGGCCTGGTATGACACGCAGGCCTCCTGGCTGCCCATCGCCAAGGGCTATTACGACGAGCTCACCACCTCCCCGGTGGGGGCCAACACCCAGTCCTACGGGTTCTACGGCTACGAGATGGTCTTCCCCGTGGACTTCTTCAAGATCATGAGCCCTCCCTGAAGGGGGCCATCCGCCTTCCCCCCTGCTGTGGCCCCGCGGGGGGGATGTCCCCGCTCAGGCCTTCCAGAAGAACACGGCCGTCATGCGCCGGTCCTCGAAGGCCTGGCCGAAGTAGCGGCTGGCGCTGTGCACGAGGTCGGCGCGGTAGACGATGAGGCGGTTGAACCGGTTGGGCACCGCCAGCTCCTCGTGCCAGGCCTGGAGGGGCAGGGTGCGGGTCCCGATGGCCTCGTGGATGTAGGTGCACTGCGGGGGGCAGAGGTTGCCGCTGAGCGCGCCCTGGGGCGTCTTGAGGCGGTAGAAGCTGGTGCCCCCCTCGGGCCGGGGCTTCGGGTGCAGGTAGAGGACGCCCGCGTAGGTGGCCAGCTTGCGGCTGTCGGTGTGGGGGCGGGGTCCGCTCTCCTGGGCGCCCACCACCTGCACGCAGTTGTGGTTCAGGGTGGCCCCCTCCGGGGAGGACTCCACCCAGAGCTTCCGCGCGCCGGTGGCGCCCTTCACCCAGGCCTCCACCTGGGCCAGCTCCTCCGGGAGGAGGGCCGGCATGGCGCGCATGCCGGGCCACCGCTCCTGGCGGTGGGGGAAGCCCAGCTCCCAGTCCGCCTTGGCCAGGCAGCGCTCACGCACGGCCATGGGATCCGGCAGGAGGTCGTCCTGGATCCAGTAGTCCCGCCCCTCCTGGGGCTTGCGGTAGGGCAGGGCGAAAGTGGTCACGGTCAGAAGAACAGGAAGAAGCCATTGGCGAAGTAAACGAGGCCCACGGCGCCCACGGCCAGCCCAGCCCAGTAGATGGGCTGCTTCTTCAGGAGGGCGGCGATGGAGCTGAGCAGGATGCCGATCTGCAGGAAGATCACCGCCAGGCCGAAGGGTGCGCCCTGCCGCATGGCGCTGTCGCGCTCCTTCTCGAGGGTCTCGGCCTTGGCCTTGATCTCGCCCTTCTCCGTGTCGTACTTGGCCACCTTGGCCTTGGCCTCCTCCAGGGCCTTGCGGGCCTCCTCAAGGCGCGGGCCGGCGCCCTTCTCGCCCTCCAGGCCCTTCACCTCCCGGGCGAGGCGCACGGCCTCCAGCTCGTAGAGGTTCCCCTTGATGCTCTTGGCCTGGTAGAAGGCCCACTGATCCGAAGCCTGGCTCTGCCGCAGCACGGAGCGGGTGCTGAAGCCGCCGCCCTTGAAGGTGGAGAGGGTGGCGCAGACCGCCAGGATGACCGTCGTCAGCGCCAGCAGGTTGAGCCAGGGTTCCTTCTTCTCGTCGGCCATGGGGTCCTCGGGGAGGCCTTCAGGATGACGCGGGTGAGGCTCAGGGGGCCACCTCGAAGGCGTCGATGAAGGCCCTCAGCCGCTTGTCGTTGGCCTGGGGCACCGTGGCCTGCGCGTGATGGATCCGCCCGCGGCGGAAGACCACGACCCCCTCGATGACATGACCTTGGGGATGGCGGGCCGTGTAGTGGAAGCCCGGGCCCTGGGTCGCGGGCAGCGGCTCCTTCTGGAGGGGGCCGAACCGGTAGGTGAGGGTGCCCTCGAAGGTGGCCAGGATCTCCGCGGGGGTGGATCCGCCCTGCTTGCCCTTGGGGAGGTTGCCCACTTCGATGTGGAAGCTCTCGTCCAGGCGGCCCGTGGAGGCGCAGGTGAGGTCGTGCCACTCGATGTCCCCGAAGGGGCTCGGCTCCACGTGCTTGTGCACGACGGCGGGCCCGGGGAAGGTGGCCGCCACGCCCAGGTTCTCGTTGGAGATGCGCTGGGGGGGCTCTGGCTGGCAGGCGAGCAGGAGGAGGACGGGGAGCATCAGAGGGGCGCGCATGCCCTTCCTATCGGCAGGCCGGGAGGGGACTTTCCGATAGACTGGGTCCTTCCCTTAACTCCAGGTGACACCCATGGGTCCAGACGACGGCGGCGCGCATCCCGGCGAGGGGGGTCGACGGTCGTGAACCTGCGCGTCGACACGGTCCGGACCGTGGAGACCCCCGAGGGGGTGGAACTGCACCTGCGGCCCGCGGGCCCCGTGGCCCGGGGGTTGGCCCTCCTGGTGGACCAGGTGGTGATCTGGGCCGGCTTGGCCCTCTCCCTCATGGGGCTGGTGTGGCTGGGGGATGCGGGCCTGGGCCTCTTCCTGATCCTGCTCTTCCTGGGGCAGTGGCTCTACCCGGTGCTCTTCGAGGTGCTGGGGTCCGGGCGGACCCTGGGCAAGCGGCTGCTGAAGCTCCGAGTGCTTCGGGCGGACGGCGTGCCCGTGGGGTGGGGGCCCTCCCTGCTCCGGAACCTCCTCCGCTTCGTGGATGCGCTGCCCTTCGCCTACACCGTGGGGCTGCTCGCGATGCTGTGCACCCGCAACTTCCAGCGGATCGGGGACCTCCTGGCGGACACCGTCGTGGTGCACGATCCCGGCGTGAACCGGCCCCTTCCCCTGCCGGAGGCCCCCCCGCAGGTGCCCCCACGGCCCCTCTCGGTGGAGGAGCAGGCCTGCCTCCTCGCGTTCGGGGAGCGCAGCGCCGCCCTGACCCCGGCGCGGGCGGAGGAGCTGGCGGATCTCCTCTCGGATCTCACGGGGGTCCGGGGGGAGGCGGGCGTCCGGGCCCTGCACGGCATGGCCCGCCACATCCGGGGGCAGGCATGAAGCAGGCCCCCTTCGAGGCCGAACATGGGCCGCTCTGGGAGCAGCTGGAGGGCTGGCTGCGGGGGGAGCCGACCCTGGCTCCGGAGGAGGTGCCCGCCGCCTACCGTCGCCTCTGCCACCACCTCGCCCTGGCCCGGGAGCGCCGCTACGGCGTCCCGCTCAACGAGCGGCTGCAGGCCCTGGTGCTGGCCCTGCACCAGCGGCTCTACGGCGTGGGGGAGGGGGGGCTCGGGCTCTGGACCTACGTGGCCCGCGACTTCCCGAGGGCCGTGCGGGCCGAGGCCCGGCTGGTGCTGCTCAGCGCCCTCCTCCTGTTCGGTTCATGGGCGGCCGCCTTCCTGCTGGTGCGCCGGCATCCGGAGCTCGTGCACTTGGTGCTCACGCCGGGTGAGGCCGCGGAGTACGCCCGGATGTACGATCCCGCTCAGAAGGCCGCCTTCGGGATGACGGGCCCCATGCGGGACGTGGCCATGTTCGGCTACTACATCTGGAACAACATCGGCATCGACTTCCAGATCTTCGCCTCGGGCCTGCTGCTGGGCGTCGCTCCGGTGTTCAGCTTGCTCTTCAACGGCGTGCACGGGGGGGTGGTGATGGCGCACCTCACCAACCTCGGGCACGTGGCCACCTTCTACGGGTTCATCAGCGGCCACAGCTCCTTCGAGCTCATCGGCGCCGCCCTCAGCGGCGCGGCGGGACTGCGCCTGGGGCTGGGTCTCATCCATCCCGGGCGCCGCCGGCGCCTGGAGGCCCTCAAGGAGGCCGGCCGCCGCGGGGCGCGCCTGCTCATGGGGGCGGCGCTCCTCACCTTCATCGCGGCGGGCTTCGAGGGATTCTGGTCCGCCAGCACGGTGGTGCCCTGGAAGGTGAAGGTGGCCGTGGGGCTGACCTTCTGGCTCCTCCTGATCCTCTACCTCGCCCTGGCCGGTCGGCGGGGGGAGCCGCGATGAACCAGGGCCTGCGCTTCACGCCCCGGCCCCGCAGGGCCATGGAGGCGCTGGACCTGGGGCTCGGCCTGCTCCAGGCCCAGGCGGGGCCGGTGCTGCGGGTCTGCCTCTTCCAGCTCGCCCTCCTGCTCGCGCTGCTTCTGCCCTTCACCTGGCGGAACCCCGCGCGGATGCTCCCGTGGCTGCTCTGGCTGACCCCCTGGCTCAACCGGGGCACGGTGCACGTGCTCAGCCGCGCGGTGTTCGGACAGGAGGCGGGGGTCTGGACCTTCCTCACCCACTTCCGGGCCGTGCACCGGCATGGCCTCCTGGCCTCGCTCCTCTGGCGCCGGCTCAGCCCCGCGCGGAGCTTCCTGCTGCCGGTGTGGCAGCTCGAGGGGCAGGGGCGCCGCGCCTATGTCCAGCGGGCCCGGGTGCTGATGCGCCAGGGGGGCTGGACCGCCTTCCTGCTGGGAGCACTCTCGCTGCTCCTCCTGGGGCTCACCCTCTTCGGCGCCCTGGGCCTGCTGGAGCTGGTGGTGCCCCGGGGGGCCCACCTGAGCCTCTGGGAGACCCTGGCGGGGGGCCTCCACCGCCCCTGGTTCAACGTCCTCTTCACGGCCTTCGGGATCTTCGCGCTGCTCGTGGTGGAGCCCTACTACGCCGCCGCGGGCTTCGCCCTCTACCTGAACCGCCGCACCCACCTGGAAGCCTGGGACCTGGAGCAGGCCTTCCGGACCCTGGCGGACCGCCTGCGCCGATCGGGGCGCGTGGCGCTGCTCCTGCTCGGGCTCGGCCTGGGCCTCGGGGCGCAGGCGCCGGACCCCACGCCACCGGGGATCGGGGCCCCGGCGGAAGCCGCCCAGGCGGGCGACGCCCAGGTGGGCCCCCTCCAACCGGAGGATCCCGCCCGGAAGGCCCTCGAAGACCTCCTGCGCCGGGATCCCGACCTGAAGCGGAGCCGCACGGAACAGCGCCTGCAGTACCATCCCAGCGGCCGCGAACCCCAGTGGCTGCGGCGCCTGCTGGAGCGCCTCTTCGGGGAACGTCCCGAGGCGGCCCGGGAACACCGCCGTCCCCTCGGCGACCTCCCCTGGTGGAAGCCCCTCGCGTGGGTGCTGAAGGCCCTCCTGGTGGTCTCGCTCCTGGGCCTCGCCCTTTACCTCCTCATCCGGTTCCATGCGGCCCGGCTGGGACGGGTGGCCGAAGGCGAGGCCTATGAGGCCCCGGAGGCGATCGCGGGGCTCGAGGTGCGGCCCGAGAGCCTCCCGGAGGATCTACCCACCGTGGCCCTGGCCCTCCACAGGAAGGGAGAGGTCCGGGGCGCGCTGGCGCTGCTCTACCGGGGGGCCCTGTCGGCGCTCATCCACGGGCATCGCCTCCCCATCCCGGCCTCGGCCACCGAGGGCGACTGCCTCCGGGCGGCGGGCCAGGTGCTGCCCGAGGCGGGGCTCGGGATGTTCCGGGACCTCACCCGGGAGTGGGTGACCATGGCCTATCAGGGAGCCCCTCCGGCGGAGGGGACCATGGAGGCGCTCTGCCAGGCCTGGCGCGACACCTTCGGGAAGGGGGCGCGATGATCCGCCGCCTCGCGCTGGCCCTGCTGGGGCTCCTGCTGGCGGGGGGCCTCACCCTGGCCTTCCTGGCCCGCGGCAGCTTCCGGCAGGAGCCCGTGGAGGTGCCCACGGGCTGGTCGGCCAAGGCCCTGGAGGACCGCACCCTCGTGCTCTCCCGCTGGCTGGCCACCCAGGGGTGGGCCGTGCGCCGCGACGGGGGCGGCTTCACGGAGGCGGCCCTCCCCCCCGGCGGCCTCGTGATCCTCCTGCAGACCGGGCCCGCGGGGCTGGGTGAAGCCGATGCGGATCGGCTCCTGGCCTGGGTCCGTGAGGGCGGGAACCTGCTGGTGGATGGCAGCGCCGCCCCGCTCAACGATGCCCGGGGCACCGCCCCCCTGTTCCGGCGCCTCGGGGCCGAGCTCATCTCCCTTCCGGAGGCGG
>CAZVKM010000025.1:0-20448 GCA_964627685.1 uncultured Solibacteraceae bacterium
AGGTGTTCTTCCCCAACCCCAAGGCCGCCCTGCTCGTGGATCCCGACACGGACCTGTGGCTGCCCTGGGGGCGCCGCAAGGAGCAGCCGGGCGATTGGCCCGAAGGGGGCTGGGCCCGGGCGGAGAGCCTGGCCAAGGCCTACTGGACGAAGTGGGAGCCGGAGCCGGTGTGGATCCACCCGGCCCGCTGGATGGAGAAGGACCCCGCCCGCCGCAGCCACTGGTTCGAGCTGGGGCCCGGCGAAGGGATCCGCTGCCTGCGCCTCCACGGCGCACCGGGCACGCCCCTCTACGTGGTGACGGAGGCGAGTACCGGCGACTTCAAGGCGGAGATCCACGACCGGATCCCGGTGATCGGGCGGGACTAGTCCATCCCGAGCTCGCCGAAGGCCAGGCTGCCGCCCACCAGCACGGCGAGGCCCACTCCGAGCAGCACCCCGATGGTCCAGCCCACCTGGGCCCGCAAGCTCCGGTCCCGGGTCCAGCGCGCCAGCAGGCCGGCCACCAGGGCCCACTGGACCAGGGCCACGGCCAGGGCGACGCCCCAGGGCAGCACGGTCGCCGGCTTGCCGAGGGGCGCGCGCGACTGGAACCCGCCATGGGGGAAGACCCAGAGCCGGGCCACGGTGCCCGCGAGGCCCAGGGGCCCCTCCAGGTTGCGGGCCAAGCCCAGGGCCGCCAGGGCGGCCAGCAGGCCGCCCGTGATCCCCAGGCTCCGCTGGGCGCCGGAACTCAGTCCCATCGCGGGGCGGGCTTCTGCTTCCAGAGCCAGATGATGTAGTCCACGTTCTTGGCTTCGCCGCCCAGCTGCTTGAGGCGGGTCATGGTCTGGCCCCGGTGGTGCTGGCTGTGCATTACCGCCTGCATCAGCGCCTCCCGCGCGGGGATGTGCAGGGCGGGCTCCGGGAACCAGGCGATGTGCCGGGAGGCCTCCAGGTCCGCCGCGGAGGCGCCGTCCACCCAGGCCTGGAGGGCTTCGCCCGCGGTGCGGGTGAGGGCGCGCAGCTCGGCGAAGGAGGGCACTTCCTTCGACGGGTAGCCTCCGGGCCCCCCCGCGAGGATCTCACCGAAGGCCTTGGCCACCCAGGCGGTGTGGTAGAGCCGCTCCAGCACATCCGGATCCGCCTGGGCCGCGGGGCACTTGCCCAGGGCGTGGAACGCCACGGCGTCGGCCCAGCGCAGGTGGGCCACGAGGTCCTGCAGGTGGGCGGTCATTTCGCCACCTCCGGCCACTGGGCCGCGGGTCGCCCCTTGCGGGCCCAGAGGGCCCAGTCGGTGGTGGGCATGGCGCCCCCCAGGGCCCGCATGCGGGTGGCGTGCTGGCCGCGGTGGTAGTGGCTGTGCAGGGGCACCTGCATGAGGCCGTCGCCCAGGGTCTGGGAGACCTCGTCGCCGGCCAGGGTCCGGAAGGTGAGCACCCGGTCCAGGTCCGCCGCCTTCACCGTTGGCAGCCAGGCCCGGAAGGCCGCGTGGCAGGCCCCCGCGTAGTGGCGCAGGTCCTCGATGCGCGGGTAGTCCGCCGGCGTGGGCCAACGGGGCGGTGAGGGCAGTCCCTGGAAGCGGCCCAGCCAGATGGACTGGGCGCCATGCAGGTGCACCAGGCGCTCGCGCAGCTCGGCATCCTCCCGGGCCGGTCCGTGGGCCAGCAGGGCCCGCCACTGCTCGGCGTCGGCCCACTCCATGTGCCGGTAGAGGTCGAGAATGACATCGAGCATGGCGGGCTCCCGGGGCAGAATGAAGCCAGCATAGCGAGGCGGCCATGGACATCCAGCGAATCGGCATCGTGGGCTGCGGCCTCATGGGCGCGGGCATCGCCCAGGTGGCGGCGGAGGCGGGCTATTCCGTGATCTCGAAGGAGGTGGATGAGCCCGCCCTCGCCAAGGGCCTCGCCCGCATCACGGCCCAGTGGGACAAGGCCGTGGCCAAGGGCAAGCGCAGCGCCGACGACGTGGCCGCCTTCAAGGGCCGCCTGCAGGGACGCACCGCCTGGGCGGACCTGGCGGACTGCGACCTCATCATCGAAGCGGTGCCCGAGCGCCTGGACCTGAAGCTCGCCACCTTCGCGGAGCTGGAGAAGGTGGCCAAGCCCGGCGCCCTGCTCTGCTCCAACACCTCCAGCCTGCCCATCACCCAGCTGGGCGCCGTGCTCGGCCCCGGCCGGCATGCCGGGCTCGCGGGCCTGCACTTCTTCAACCCCGTGCCCGCCATGCCCCTGGTGGAGATCATCCGCACCCTCGCCACCTCCGCAGAGGCCGTGGCGGCCCTGCGGGGCTTCGTGGCCAGGATCGGCAAGACCCCCGTGCTGGCCCCCGATGCCCCGGGCTTCATCGTGAACCGCCTCCTGGTGCCCTACCTGCTGGATGCGGCCCGCTGCGCCGAGCAGCGCCTGGCCACGGTGGAGGACCTCGACCAGGGCATGAAGCTGGGCTGCGGGCACCCCATGGGCCCCCTGCACCTCTGCGACTTCATCGGCCTCGACACCATGGTGAACGTGGCGGAGGTGATGTTCGCCGCCTACGGCGAGCCCCGCTTCACCTGCCCGCCCCTGGTGAAGCAGATGGTGGCCGCAGGCCGCCTGGGCCGGAAGTCGGGCCTCGGCTTCTACCGCTGGGAGGGCGAGCAGCGCCTGGAGGCCATGCCTCTGTGAAGCCGCTCCACACCTGGCTCTCCGCCCCCGGCTTCCTGGGCACCGGGGCCGCCCGTGGCTCCGACCTGCTCGTGGTGGGTCTGCTGGCCCTCGTGCTCCTGGTGGTCCTCGGACTCCTCGCCGTGCGGAAGGGGCACCTCCGTCGCCACGCCCTCTGCATGGGGAGCGCCACCGTCCTCCTCGTCGCGGTGGTGGTGCTGTTCACGAGCTGGACGCGGGCCGGGGGGCCCCGTGGGGGGAGACCCGTGGGGGGCGACCTCATGGGGCTTCATCTCGCCCTGGCCCTGCTGGGGGTGGGCCTGTTGCCCTTCACCGTGGGCCTGGGCTTCCCCTCCCTGGCCTACCGCGAAGGCCGGAGCGCCGGAGCCGCTTGGCCCCGGCGGCATCGGCGCCTCGGCCTGATCACCGCCGCGCTCCTGTCGGCCACCGCCGCCACGGGGCTCCTCGTGTACGCCTGGCGCTACCTCAGGGCCTGAACCCCATCGGCGCCCCCTCAGGGGCCTGGATCAGCCGGGTCCGGCGGCCGTCGGCATCCCCCTTCAGCCAGTCCTCGAACTGGTCGTGCCGATGGGGGCTGCCCAGGTGCCCGCTCACCCCCAGGGGCAGCACCAGCGTGGTCTCCTCCGGATCATGCCAATCCACCACCATCCGCATGCTCTGACCGAAGGCCGCCCCGGTCACCCGCACGCTCCGGTTGGACCCGCCGATGGGCACGGAGGGGGGATCGAAGATCCAGGACAGCAGGCGCCCCCCCCGGCCCAGGGGGTGCCGGAGGTTCAGGCGGTTGGCCTGACCCCAGGGCTTCCCCTCCCCCTTCACGGCCTGGTCCACCACCGCAGCAAGGAAGGCGGCCTTGTCCCCCAGCCCCGCGCGCTTCCAGGCCTCGGGACGGGCGCGGAGCGCCGCCAGGAGCATGGCCTCCGAGTTGTACCAGTGGAAGGCCTTGGGATCGACCTCGGTGCCCGCCAGCAGCTTCTCCAGCAGGGCGCTCCGCAGCGAGCGGGTCAGCGCGACCGCCTCCGGGAACAGGGTGCTGTCCACCGAGGCCGCGCCATCCCAGCCCAGGAACCGGCCCTTCACATCCTCGGGAAGGAAGGGCAGCCAGGCCTCCATCAGCTCCCGGTGGGCGAGGCTCACCTCGTCCCGCTGGAGCAGGTCCATGGCCGCACGATCCAGCTCCCGGGTGCGGGCGAGCTGGTCGGCGATGCGCCGGGCCCGCGCCGGGGAGGCCCACTCCGCCGCCACGGGGAAGGGGAAGGAGGTCCCGATGGTGCGGTTGTTGGCGGTGATGATGAACCCGGAGGGGGGATCGAAGACCCGCGGCATCTGGGCCATGGGCACGTAGCCCTTCCAGTCGTTGGCGGGATCGGAGCCGTCCCGGGGCTGGCTCCCGTCATCCCCGGCCCTGCGGATGGGCACGAGCCCGGTGGCCCGGTAGCCCACGTGGCCATCCCGGTCCGCGTACACCGCGTTCTGGGCCGGCCCGAGGAAGCGGTCGAAGGCGGCGTTGAAAGAAGCCCAGTCGGAGGCGAAGAGCTGCTCGGTGGGCATGGCGAGGTTTGCGGGATCCAGGGCCGCCCACTTGAGGCTGTAGCCCTCCTCCACCTGCGGGCCGTGCACCCCTTCGGCCACCTCCAGGATCTCCTCCGGGGCCCCCTTCACCCGGATCACCTCCCGGCGCGTCCGGAGGGCCTTCTCCCGGTAGAGATCCTGCACATCGGTGCCGATGTTGGTGAAGCCCCAGGCCACCCGATCGTTGTGCCCGATGACGATGCCCGGCAGGCCCGGCAGGGCGACCCCCTGGACATAGCGGTTGCCCACCTGCAGGCGCATGGGGAGCCAGATGCCCGGCGACTGCAAGCCCAGGTGGGGATCGTTGGCGAGCAGGGCCTTGCCGGAGGAGGTCTTGCGGCCGGACACCGCCCACGCGTTGCTGCCGATGCCATCGGGCCGACGGCCCAGGGCGGTGCCCAGCGGTACCGGGAAGGGAAGGAGCTCGGAGGCGGAGGCCTTCTTGGAGGGGCGGGACTCCACGGCCGGCGGGGGCTCGGCGAAGAAGGCCTCCACGCTCGGTCTCGGCCCGGGCTGGGCATCGGGGACCACGGGGCCATCCTGCTCCACCACGCGGGGCATCAGGAAGTCCCGGGTGGCGGCGGGCAGCTTCGCCAGCTGCCCCGCCTCCAGCTCCGTCTTCCAGGTGCTGGCGAGGTCCTCATGCATGACGAGCAGGGTCCGCAGGGAGTCCGCCACCGTCCAGGGCCTGGGCCGGAACCCCATCAAGCGGAACTCAAGCCCCCAGCGGTCCTCATGGCTGCTGATGAAGGCGTTGACCCCCGCGGCCAGGGCCTCCAGGGCCGCCCGGTCCTCGGCGGGGATCCGCGTCGCCGCGGCCTCCGCCACCTGGGAGAAGCCATAGATGCGGTGGATCCGATCCAGGGGGAGCGCCCCGGGCCCCGCCACTTCCGCGAGCTCCCCGGAGGCCGCGCGCCGCTGCAGCTCCATCTGGAAGAGGCGCTCGCGGGCCATGAGGTAGCCCTGGATGCGGAAGGCGTCACGCAGGTTCTGGGCCTGGATGGAGGCCACCCCCCGGCGGTCGAAGCGGACCTCCGCCGAGCCGGTGAGGCCCGGGATGCGGGGGGTCTCGGCGTCCGGCAGCTGGCGGCGGACCTGCCACCACGCCCAGAGGGGCACCAGGGCCAGGATCAGGAGCCCCGCCAGGAGCCAGAGCGCCATGCGGGCCTTCCGCGGCATCGGGTAGACCACCTTGGCTCCGGCGCCCTGGTAGCGGTCGTAACGCAGGCCTTGGCGAATGAAGATCCGCTTCAGGGACATGGAGGCTCCGGAGGTTTCCCGAAGCCTATCACTTCCCGGCATCGGCCTCCCGCACAAGGGGGGCCAGGGTCGGCCAGACGGTGGCCTCGACCCTCCGGGCGCCCTCCGCGTTCGGGTGGATGCCGTCCGCCTGGTTCAGGGCCGGGTCCATCGCCACCCCCTCGAGCAGGAAGGGGATGAGGAGGGCGCCCTCCTCCTTCGCCACCCGCGGGAAGAGGGCTTCGAAGCCGCGGCGGTACTCGGGGCCCAGGTTCTCCGGCATCTGCATGCCCGCGAGCACGAGGCGGGAGCCCTCCTTGCGCCCCCGCCGGAGGATGGCCCTCAGGTTCGCCTCGGTCTCCTTCAGGGGGAGCCCGCGGAGCCCGTCATTGGCCCCCAGCGCCACCATGAGCACATCGACCTTCCGCCGGTAGATCCAGTCCAGGCGGGCCAGCCCTCCGGCCGTCGTGTCCCCGCTGACCCCCGCGTTCACCACGGTCCAGGGCAGGCCCTCCCGGCGCAGCCGGGCCTGCAGCAGGGCCGGATAGGCCTGGGCCTCCGGGAGCCCCAGCCCGGCCGTGAGGCTGTCTCCCAGGATGACCACCGTACGCGTGGGGCTCGGCGCCGCGGGTCGAGGGGCCGGGGCCTCGGCCCTCCGGCCGCACCCGGAGATCACCAGGGGGAGGAACAAGAGCACCGGCAGACGCGTCAGACCCATGGGCCCATGCTGCCAGATAGGCTGGTCCCCAGGAGCCCTCCGTGATCGAACTGCGTGGCGTGTCCAAGATCTTCGAGACCCCTGGGGGAGAGGCGCTCCCGGTGCTGCAGGAGGTGGACCTCGCCCTCCCCTCGGGACGGGCCCTCGCCATCCAGGGGCCCAGCGGCAGCGGCAAGAGCACCCTCCTCGCCCTCATGGCGGGATTGGAGCGGCCCACCACCGGCGCCGTGCTCGTGGACGGCCAGGACCTCGCCGCCCTGGACGAGCGGGGCCGCGCGGCCTTCCGGGCGCGGCGCCTGGGCTTCGTCTTCCAGGCCTTCCACCTCCTCCAGCCCTTCAGCGCCCTGCAGAACGTGGTGATCGCCGCGGAGATCGCAGGGGTGGCCGATCCCCGGGCCAGGGCCCGGGAGGTGCTGGCCCGCGTGGGCCTGGAGGCCCGCCTCGACCACCTGCCCGCCCAGCTCAGCGGCGGCGAGTGCCAGCGCGTGGCCCTGGCCCGCGCCATCGTGGCCCGACCGCCCCTGCTCCTGGCCGACGAGCCCACGGGCAGCCTGGACCCGCGCAACGCGGAGGCCGTCTTCCAGCTGCTCCTGGACCTCCAGCGGGAGCTGGGCAGCACCCTCGTCATGGTCACCCACGATCCCCACCTCGCGGAGCGCCTGGAGGGCCGGGTGACCCTGGAACAGGGCCGCGTCGCGGCCCTGGCGGGCCTGTGAACGCCGGGTCCTGGGCCTACGCGGCCCGCATGGCCCTGCGGGAGGGGGCCCGCCAGAAGGGCCGCCTCGTGCTCGTCGCCCTCTGCCTCGCCGTGGGCTTCGCCGCCTTCGTCGCCACCTACGGATTCTCCTCCCGCGTGCTGAAGGCCGTGCAGGCCGAGAGCCGAAGCCTCCTGGGCGCCGAGGCCTCCCTCAGCGCCCAGGGCCTCCTGCCGGAGGGGATCCGCCAGGAGGTCGCGGCGGATCCCGCCGTGACGGCCCTCGTGGAGGTGGCGGACTTCCCCACCCTCGGCGCCACGGGCTCCGGCCCCGCCGAACAGGCCCGGCTCCTGGAGGTGCGTGCGGTGAGTGGAGCCTATCCGCTCCAGGGCCGCCTGCGGCTCCGGGAGGACCGGGACCTCCACGAGGCCCTCGCGGCCGGCGTCGTCGTGGAGGGCACCCTCGCGGAGACCTGGGGCCTGCATCTCGCCAGCCCCGGCGAGGATCCCGAGGCGGCCCGGGCCGGGGGGCGCGCCCTCCGCCTCGGCGGCCAGAGCGTGCTGGTCACCGGCATCGTGGCCGAGGACGAGGCCCGCCAGGCCAGCGCCTTCGCCCTCGGTCCCCGCATCTACCTGGACCTGGCCCGCGCCCAGGCCCTCGGCCTCGTCACCGCCCGTGCGCGCCTGAGCACGCGGCTGCTCGTGAACCTCCGACCCGGGCAGGAGGAGGCGGCCCTCGCCCGCTTCCGCACCCTCGCCAAGCGCGAGGGTCCCCGCCTCCGGGTGCAGTCCCATGAGGAGGCCGCGGCCCAGCTGGCGGAGCCCCTGCGGAACCTCAACCGCTTCATCCGGCAGCTGGGCCTCCTCACCCTGCTGCTGGCGCTGCTCGGCGCTTGGGCCATCCTCGCCGCCTTCCTGGAAGGCCGCCGGCGGGACGCCGCCATCCTCCGCTGCCTCGGGGCCCCGCCCGAGCTGGCCACGCGCACCTTCTCCCTCCTCACGGGGGCCCTGCTCCTCGCCGGAGGCGGACTGGGCCTCGCCCTCGGCCTTCTGGCCGCGCGCTGGATGCCCGCCGCCCTGGCGGACCTCATCCCCCAGGCCCTGCGGGCCACGCCCCCCACGGCGCCACCGCTGCTGGAGAGCGGCCTGGCCCTCGCCCTCATGGCCCTGATGATCACGCCCGCCCTGATCCGCCTCGGCGCCACCGCGCCCCTGGCCCTGCTGCGGGAGGGCACCGAGCCCCCCCTCCCCCGGCAGGTGGCCTTGGCCGCCTGGGCGGCCGCAGCCGCAGTGGCTGGCTTCCTGGTGATCCGCAATGCCCCCACGGTGCCCACGGGCCTCGGCACCGCGCTCGTCCTCGCCCTGCTCATGGGCCTGCTGGCGCTGGCCATGCGCCTCCTGCTCGGCCTCTTCCGCCGGAGCGCCGGTCGCATGCCCCTGCCCCTGCGCCTCGCCTTCGGCCAGCTGGGGGCCCGCGCGGGGGTCTCCACCCTGGTGATGAGCGTGATGGGCCTCGCCCTCTTCCTCCTCCTCGCCGCTCAATTCGTGAAGGAGGACCTGGTGGCCCCCATCCTCCAGGCCAAGGCGGGGGATGGGCGGCCCAGCCTCTTCCTCATCGATGTCCAGCCCTCCCAGCTTCCGACCGTCAGGGCCCTCGCCCGGCGGGTTTCGGGCCATGACCTCCAGGAAGCGCCCCTCGTCCGCGCCCGCCTCCGCGCCGTGGGCGACCGCCCCGTGGAGGAGACCGTCGCCCAGCCGAGCGGGGAGTCGGGCCGGGAGCCGACCCGTGGCCAGCAGTTCCGCACCCGGGAGCAGAACCTCACCTGGCGCCTGCGTCCCGGGCCCGCAGAGAAGGTCGTCGCGGGCCGCTACTGGCCCGCGGAGGGGGGTCCCCGTGAGGAGTTCTCCCTGGAGGAGGGCTTCGCCCGGGAGATCGGCGCGAAGGTCGGGGAGACGCTCACCTTCGACGTGCAGGGACAGGAGGTGAAGGGCACCGTCACCAGCCTGCGCCGCGTGAACTGGCAGAGCCTGGCGCCCAACTTCTTCATCGTGGCCCACCCCGGCCTCCTCGCGGGCGCACCGGCGGTGACGCTGGCCGCCCTCGAGGCCCCCGATCCCGCCGTGCGCCAGGCCTTGCAGCGCGAACTCACGAAGGTGGCCCCCAACGTCACCGTTGTCGACCTCGCGGAGGTGGGCGCCCGCGTCGGCCGCGTGCTCGACCTCGTGAACCTGGTGGCCCGCAGCCTCGCGGGGCTCATGCTCGCCTCGGCCCTGCTGGTCCTCGCCGCGAGCCTGCTCTCCAGCCGCCTCGGGCGGGCCCGGGACGTGGCCCTGCTGCGGACCCTCGGGGCCGGGGAGCCGCTCCTGCTCCGAAGCCTCGCCTGGGAGTTCGGACTCCTCGGGGGCACCGCGGCCTTTGTCTCGGGCCTCCTGGCCTGGGGCGGCAGCTGGCTCTATGCGCGCCAGGTGCTCAACCTGCCCTCGGAGCCCCGCCCCTGGCTGGCCCTGGCGCTCCTCGGGACGGCGGCCCTCCTCACGCTCCTCGTCGGGTTCCTGGGCAGCCTCCGCGCCCTCCGGGCGGAGCCCCTGGAGGTGCTGCGGGGCGAGTGATCACGCGAGGCGCAGACCCGCGTCCAGCTTGTCGATGATCAGGGCCCAGTCCCCGTCCTCCGCGAGCCCCTCCCGGAGGAAGGCCGCCTGTGCCGCCGACCAGAAGGGGGCCTCCGCAAGCTGGAGGTGGGAGGGCAGCGGACGGTGCCGCGCGAGGAACCCCTGGATGGAAGGAGGGTCCGAGGGCAGGCCGAGCTGGACGAAGAGCTCCGTCATCGGGTGCAGGTGGGCTTCCATGGTGCCTCCGGCGGGATCCGAACCTAGGCCCGGATCCCGTTGGAGGCAAGCCCTACCAGGGATCGAGGACGGTCTTCCCCGCCCGGGCGTGGTTCAGGGCCTTCAGTCCGATGTCCGCGCGCATCTGGCGCCCGGGCCACTGGGCCTTGGGGGCTTCCGCCAGCACCTTTGCCCGGGCGGCTTCCAGGTCGGGCGCGACGGCGACCAGGTTCATGACGCGGCCCCCGTTGGTGGTCCAGACCCCGTCCACCTTCTTCGTCCCGGCGTGGATCACCGTGAGCGCGGGCGCCTCCAGCGCGATGGGGACCCCCTTCTTCGCCGTCTCAGGGTAGCCCTCGGCGGCCAGCACGAAGGTGATGGCGCAACCGGCCTTCAGCTTCACGGTGCTGCGATCCAGCTTCTGCTCCGCCACGGCCTTCAGGAGGCCGGCGAGGTCCTCATCCAGCAGCTCCATGAGCACCTGGGTCTCGGGGTCGCCGAACCGGACGTTGTATTCCAGGAGCTTGGGTCCGCGATCGTCATACATGACGCCGAGGAAAAGCACCCCCCGACCCACGAGACCGTCCTTCTGGAGGCCCTTCACCGTGGGCTCCACCAGCTCCGTGCGGAGCCGTTCGATGTCCTCCGGACGCAGGAAGGGCAGCGGCCCGAAAGCGCCCATCCCGCCGGTGTTGGGCCCCTGGTCCCCCTCGAAGATGCGCTTGTGGTCCTGGCAGGCCGGCAGCATCGCGAAGCGCGCATGTTCCGCGGTGACATCCACCAGCACGTGCTGGCTCAGCTCCATGCCGAAGAGCGCCTGCTCGAGCACCACCGTCCTGGAGGCGTCCCCGAACTGGCCGTCCATGAAGCTGCGCAGGGTGGCGAGCGCTTCCGCCTTGGAGGCCGCCAGCACCACGCCCTTGCCCGCGGCGAGACCATCGGCCTTCAGCACCACCGGGTACCGGTGGGGCCACGCCTCGATGAGGGCGGCCCCGGCCTCGAAGCTGCTCACGGTGTGTGAGGCGGCGCAGGGGATGCCGTGGCGCTCCATGAAGGCCTTGGCGAAGGCCTTGGAGCCCTCCAGCTGCGCCGTGGCCTGGGGATGCCCGAAAACGGGGATGTCGAGCGCGGTCAAGGCCTCGGAGACCCCCGCCACCAGGGGGGCCTCGGGGCCCACCACCACGAGGTCGGGCCGGTTCGCCTCGGCCCAGGCGCGGAGCCCGGCGACGTCCTCGCCTTGGAGGGGCAGGCAGGTCCCCAGCTCGGCGAGGGCATCGCTGCCGGGCGCGGCGAAGAGGGTCACGGCGGTGGTCCCGCCCACCAGCTTGCGCGCCAGGGCATGCTCCCGCCCCCCGGACCCGATCAACAGCACCTTCATGGCCGACCTCCGTCGTCAGTATCCCAACCCGGACGCGGAATCAAAAATTGTGATTGAGATTGCGTCTCATTTATTTATGATGGTCTCCAGGAGGCGCAAGGCCATGGAAACCACCGCTTCGCTCGCCGACGACATCTACCGATCCCAGGTGCTGGGTCCGGACCGCCAGGGACCCCGTCGGGCCCTGAGCCTCCTGCTCAGCGCGGCCTGCTTCGGGGTCCTCGGGACCGCCGTCCTCCTCCTGGGGAGCCGGGCCCCCTCCGCTCCGGCCGTTCGCATCGCCGCAACCCTCACCTTCAACCTGGAGGAGGAGGCCCCCCTGCCTCCACCCCCGCCTCCGGCCGGCCCGGTTCGGGCCCCTTCGCCGACTCCGGCCACGGGCCCGAATACCTCCCCCGCCCCGACCCACGAGGCGCCGGCCGAGCCCCCCGCCGCAGGGCTGTCCGTGGCGCCCGCTTCCACGGCAGGTCCCGCCTCCGGAGCCTTCGGCGGAGCCGCCGGAGGCGTCGCGGGCGGTCGGCCGGGCGGCTCGGCCGGTGGTCAGGTCGGGGGCGATCCCTCGGGCGTGCTGCCCCCCCGCTTCGATGCGGCCTACCTGCGCAACCCCGAGCCTGACTATCCGGCCCTCTCCCGCCGCCTCCGGGAGCAGGGCCGCGTGATCCTCCGGGTCCTCGTCTCCCCGGAGGGCGTCCCGCAGCAGCTGGAGCTCCGCACCACCAGCGGCCACGCCCGCCTGGACCAGGCCGCCCTCGAGGCCGTGCGCCGGTGGCGCTTCCTCCCGGCCCGCCGCGGCACGGAGCCGCTGCCCGCCTGGGTCCTCGTCCCCCTCACCTTCTCCCTGGACGCCTAGCCGTCCCCCCTTCCCCGGAACCGGCCCGCCATGGGCCTGGGTTCCCCCTGCCCGAGAGGCCCCCATGTCCCTCCCCCTCCTCGTCCTCGCCCTGGCCGCCCTGGCCCCCCAGGAGAAGCCCGCCCCCCAGGAGACCGCCCTGCCCGAAGTGAAGGTGAAAGCGAAGGCCGTGAAGGCGCCGGAGCGGGCGGATGGCCCCGTGGACGGCTATCGCGCCAAGCGCTCCGCCACGGTGACCAAGACCGACACGCCGCTCCGCGATGTGCCCCAGTCCGTGCAGGTGGTGCCGGAATCCCTCGTGAAGGATCAGGGCATGACGAGCATGGCCGACGTGATGCGCTACGTCCCCGGGGCCTCCATGAACCCCGGAGAGGGTGGCCGCGACCAGCCCGTGCTCCGCGGCATCAGCACCTCCGCGGACTTCTACGTGGACGGCCTGCGCGATGACGCCCTCTACTTCCGGGATCCCTACAATGCCGAGCGCATCGAGGTCCTGAAGGGGCCCAGCGGCATGACCTTCGGGCGTGGCGGAGCGGGGGGCGTGGTGAACCGCGTCACGAAGCGACCCCTCGAACGCCCCCAGACGAAGCTCGACCTCACGGGCGGAAGCTGGGACCAGAAGCGCCTGGCCGTGGACTGGAGCGACCACCTGGGCGCCTCGGGGGGCCTCCGCGTCAATGCGGTGGCCGAGGACGCCCTGGGCTTCCGGGAGGGCTTCCATCTGCGCCGCTCGGGTGTGAACCCCGTGGCCGAGTTCGCCCTCGGGGCTGACACGCTGGCCCAGGTCGGGCTTGAGCACTTCGAGGACCGCCGCACCACGGACCGGGGCATCCCCGCGCTCAATGGCCGCCCCTACGACACCGCCCGCCGCACCTTCTTCGGGAACCCGGACCAGAGCCCCAGCTCGGCCGTGGTGGATGCGCTGGGCGCCCGGGTGGAGACCAGCCTCGCCCCCGGCCTCACCCTCCGCAACGCCTTCCGGGTCACCCGCTACGACATCTCCCGCCAGAACGTCCAGGCCAACAGCGTGGTGAACCCCACCACGAACCAGCTCCGGATCACGGCCTACCGCACCGTGAACGACCGGACCAACCTCTTCAATCAGACGGAGCTGGAATGGAAGGTGGGGGGCGGCGGCGTGGAGCACCTGCTGCTGGCCGGCCTTGAGCTGGGCCGCCAGCGCAGCGCCAGCACGCGCCTCACCGGGTACTTCGGGGCGGCCGAGACGACCCAGGTGGACGCCCGCAGCCCCCGCGCCACGGTCACCCTCTGGGCCCCCAAGGCGACCGACGCGAACAACGAGGCCACCGGCTCCGTCGCCGCGCTGTACCTGCAGGACCAGATCACCCTCTCCTCCCGGTGGAAGGCCGTGCTCGGCGCCCGCTTCGATCGGTTCCACGTGGACCTGGATGACCGCGGCCCTGCGAACGGCGACCTCTCCCGCACGGACAGGGCCGTCTCCCCGAAGGCCGGCCTCCTCTTCCAGCCCACCGCCACCGCCTCCTATTACGCCAGTTGGGGGACCAGCTTCCTCCCCAGCAGCGAGACGCTCTCCCTCAGCACCAGCAACGCGGACCTGAAGCCCGAGACGGCGATCAACTGGGAGCTCGGCGGGAAGTGGGAGCTGTCGGAGGGCACGGCGCTCACCGCGGCCCTCTTCCGGACGGACCGCGCCGATGTGAAGAGCAAGGACCCCAACGATCCGACCAAGCTCATCCTCTCGGGCCTCCAGCGCACGGAGGGCCTTGAGCTCGGGGTGCAGGGGCAGCTCACCCAGGCCTGGCAGGTCTACGCGGGCTACGCCTGGATGGATGCGCGGGTGGTGAAGGCGACGGGGGGGAGCGCCACCGCGGCGCCTGTGCCCGCGGGCACCCGGGTGCCCCTCGTGCCCCGCAACGCCGCCACCTGGTGGAACAAGGTGAACCTGAACGCGCGCTGGTCCTTCGGTCTCGGGCTCATCCACCAGGGCCGCGTGTTCGCCAGCACCACCAATGCCGTCACCCTGCCCGGCTTCACCCGGACGGATGCCGCCGCCTACCTCGACCTGGGCCGTGCGGGCCGCCTCGCCCTCAATGTGGAGAACCTGCTCGACCGCACCTACCACGCCACGGCCGGGAGCGACTTCAACATCCTCGTGGGCAGCCCCCGCAAGGCCCAGCTCACCTGGTCCGTGAGGTTCTGATGTCGCCTGCGAAGCTCCGCTTCCTGCACACCCTCCGGAAGCTCCATGCCTGGATCGGCCTCTCCGGCGCGGCCTTCGGACTCCTCTTCGGGGTCA
This sequence comes from uncultured Solibacteraceae bacterium, assembly GCA_964627685.1. Classification (GTDB taxonomy): domain Bacteria; phylum Acidobacteriota; class Holophagae; order Holophagales; family Holophagaceae; genus JAFDVN01. The sequence continues at coordinate 14,203 of CAZVKM010000025.1, forward strand.
CGGGCATCCTCCTCAACCACCGCGCCGTGATGAAGCTGGAGGCCGGGCGGAGCGAGGAGCGGAAGGTCCAGGTGATGCTGGAGGGTCCTGCGGCCAGCCCCGAGGCCCTGGCCGCCGACCTCCAGCGCCACCTCGCCTGGGATCCCTCCCGGGTGAGGGCCCGCGTCCAGGCGGGTCGCCCCGCGCGCTTCCAGGGGCGTGAGGTGAAGGCCTCCGAGGCCTGGATGGTCACCTACGGAGGTCACGCCCACTCCGCCCGAGCCACCTACTTCCCGGGCAACCTCACCGTGGAGGTGGAGCAGCGGGACGCCTCCCTGATTGAGGCCCTGAAGCGCATGCACAAGGCCGAAGCGGGACAGGTCGGATGGATCCTCCTCACGGACGCCTTCGCGGGGGGTCTCCTGGTCCTCACCCTCAGCGGCCTCCTGCTCTGGACCCGGCTGGCGGGCTCGCGCCTCCTCGCCCTGGGCTTGGCCTCCGGCGGCCTAGCGCTCCTCCTGTTCATCGCCTCACGGGCCTGGTGAGCCCCACGGATCGTCACCGACGTGCCACGCCAGCCCGCCCCTGGGGCGGGTTTGCGCGGGTTCACCCCAGCGCGGAGCCCCCGGCCCCAAGGGAAGGGCGTTCGCCCCCTCCTGCTGGCGCCTCCCGAGGGCCGACCGAGATTCATGGCATCGATCACCCGGCACGCCCACCCCGTGCCGTTCCAGATGCCGTCGGGCCACGCGCCCGGTTCTTTGACCCCGTCCGGGCCGCCCCAGGCGGCAGGGGATCCCGTCCCGGCTTCCCACATGGAGGCGCCCATGCGCTCCTCGCTCCTCTCGCTCCTCGTCTTCGGCGCGCCCCTGGCCGCCCAGACCGGCAACCCCTTCGCGGACCTCTCCCAGGCCGCCCGCACCTCCTTCCCCGAGAAGCAGCACGTCGGGGTCATCTGCGACTACACCTTCAGCCACCAGGAGGTCCAGCTGCTGGCGGACGCCCTCGGCTCCGGCCGCATCACCGTGGTGGACATCCGCACCCGGGATCAGGCGGCGGGGGCGGCGGAGATGCTGGTCCGCTCCGGCGCGGAGCTCATGGTCCTGCTGCCCAAGGACCGGCTGGTGCGGGATGGCATCGCCACCGCCACCGTGGCCGGATGGCACGTGGAGCGCCACATGCCCATGGTCGGCACCCACCCTCGGGCCCTGGAGAACGGGGCGGCCTTCGCCGTCGGCGAGGCCACGGGCCATGAGCTGCTCGTGAACCGGAACCTCCGGGGCATCATCGGGCCCGTCACGGCGGGGCCAAAGGTGGCGCAGGCCGGAGGCTCCGCCGTCATCAACGTGGTGCGGGCCCGCTGAGCTTCACTTCGCCTCGAGCCAGCTCGCGCCCTGGCGCACTTCCGCCGCCAGCCTGACGCCCAGCGCCCCGAGGTCGTCCGCCCCCTCCATGGCCTCCCGCAGCAGCTCACCGGCGCGGGGGGCCTCGGCGGGGGGGCACTCCAGCAGCAGTTCGTCGTGGACCTGCAGGAGCAGGCGGGCCTCCAGGCCCTCGGCCTGCAGGCTCCGGTGCAGGCGCACCATGGCCCGGCGCATGAGGTCCGCGGCGGTGCCCTGCACCACGGTGTTCACGGCCACGCGCAGGCCCTGGTTCTTGAGTTGGCCGTTGCTGCTCTCCAGCTCGGGGATGATCCGCACCCGGCCCCAGTGGGTGCGCACGAGGCCCTCCGCCAGGGCCTGGGCCTTGGTGGCCTCGATCCACTGGGCCACCTTGGGCATGCGCTCGAAGTAGCGCTCGATGAAGGCCTTGGCCTCCTTCTGGGAGATGCCCAGGGAGGCCGCCAGGGCGAAGGCGCCCTGCCCGTAGAGCAGGCCGAAGTTCACGGCCTTGGCGCGGCTGCGGTCCTCGGAGGTGACCTCCGCCATGGGTACGCCCATGACCTCGGAGGCGGTGCGCCGGTGGATGTCCTCCCCCGCCGCAAAGGCGCCCAGCAGGATGGGATCCTCCGCCAGCGCCGCCACCACGCGGAGCTCGATCTGGCTGTAGTCCGCATCCAGCAGCACCCAGCCGGGCTCGGGCACGAAGGCCCCGCGGATGGCGCGGCCATCCTCGGTGCGGACCGGAATGTTCTGAAGGTTGGGATCGTTGGAGGCCAGGCGCCCCGAGGCCACGGCGGCCTGATGCAGCTTGGTGTGCACGCGCCCCGTGACGGGGTTGATCATGGTGGGCAGCGCGTCCACGTAGGTGCCCAGCAGCTTCACCAGCTCCCGGTGGCGAAGCAGCACCTGGGCGATCTCCGCGCCATGCTCCTGGGCCAGCTCCGTGAGCACCTCCTCGTCGGTGCTGGGGGCTTTCGTCTTGCCGGTGACCTTGATGACGGGCAGCCCCAGCTTCTCGAAGAGGATGCGGCCCAACTGGGTGGGGCTGTTGAGGTTGAAGGCCTCCCCCGCCAGGTCCGTCACCCGCTTCACGCATTCGTCCCGCTCGGCGCTCATGCGCTCCCGCAGGCCATCGAGCACGGAGGTGTCGATGCGCACGCCCCGGGCCTCCATGGCCGCCAGCACTTCCACCAGGGGCAGGTCCACGTCGGCGTAGAGGGTGCGCAGGGCCGGCTCCGTGAGCTTGCGGTCCAGCTTCTCCACCAGCTGCAGGGCGAGGTCGGCGTCCTCGGCGGCGTACTGCACCGCCTGCTCGAAGGGCGCCTCGTCGAAGCGCACCTGGGCCTTGCCCTTGCCGACCACCTCCTCGAAGGCGATGGGCTTCACATCCAGGTGCCGCACGCTGAGGTCATCCAGGTTGTGGCGCAGGCCCGGCTCCGCCAGGAAGCTCTGCACCATGCTGTCGCCGGCCAGGCCCTGCACGGGCAGGCCGTGGCGGCCCAGCACCACCAGGTCGTATTTAAGGTTCTGCCCCCACTTGCCCACGGCGGGATCCGCCAGGAGGGGCCGGAGCAGCTCGCGGACCTCGGCGAAGGGCAGGTTGCGGGGATCCAGGTAGGGCGCCAGCTCCGCCCAGTAGGCCGCTGCGTCGCCGCGCAGGTCCAGCATCGACTCCGGCAGCCCCGAGTTCTCCAGGAGGCCCGGCAGGCCGCCCTCGGCGCCCTGGGCCATGGGTTTCAGGTGCCCCAGGGGCAGGTACACGCCCTCGTTGGGTTTCCAGGCCAAGCTGATGCCCACCAGGTGGCCCTGGGTGGCCTCGATGGAGGTGGTCTCCGTGTCGAGGCCGAAGCGGCCGGCGGCGCGGCAGGCGGCCACGGCCTCGCGGACTTCCTCGAGGGTGGTGAGCGCCCGGTAGCTCCGCTCCGAGTGGCTCTGGGCGGCGGTGGCCGTGAACTCCTTGGTGAGGGTCTGGAAGCCCAGCTCCTTGAAGGTGGCGCGGGCCTTCTGGTCGTCGAGGCCCTTGTAGGCGAGGTCCTGGGGGTGGAGGGGCAGCTCCAGGTCCGTGACCACGGTGACGAGGCGGCGGGTGAGCTCCAGCCAGCCGGTCTCGGGATCCGTGGAGGTGTCGAGGCCCTCCCGCTGCTTGGGCTTCAGTTCGGATTTGGCGGCGAGCACGCCATCCAGACTGCCGTACTTCTCCAGCAGCGTGGCCGCGCCCTTCTCCCCGATGCCGGGCACGCCCTTCACGTTGTCGGAGGCGTCGCCCAGCAGGGAGAGGAAGTCCACCACCTGCTCGGGCCACACGCCCATGCGGGCCTTCACGCCCTCGCGGTCGTGCCAAACCTCCCCGTCCTTGGTGTTGAGCACCTGGATCTTCAGCTCGTCCGAGACCAGCTGCAGCAGGTCCTTGTCGGGGCTCACGATGACGGCGGGCAGGCCCTGGGCCGCGGCCTCCTTGGCCAGGGTGCCCATCACATCGTCGGCCTCGTAGCCGTGCAGCTCCACGATGGGGATGTTCAGGGCCTCGATGAGCTGGCGGATGAGGGGGATCTGCGGGCGCAGGTCCTCGGGCATGGCGTCCCGGTTCGCCTTGTACTCCGGATAGATCTCATGCCGGAAGGTGGGCTCCGGCGTGTCGAACACGCAGGCGATGTGCGTGGGCTGGTGCTTCTCCAGCAGCTGCAGCACGATGCGCACGAAGGTGTAGGCCGCCCCGTTCTTCAGCCGCGGGTTGGCGAAGTAGGAACGAAAAATGAAGGCGAAGGTGTCGAGGAGGTAGAGGCGCTGCTCGGGCATTCGGCCATTGTCTCAGGCCCCGCCCCCCCACCGGGCGATGAATTCCTCCCGGAAGGTCCGGCTCAGGCTGCAGTGGCTCCCATCCTTCAACACGAGCAGGCCATCGCCGTGATCCCAGGGCTCCAGGCGGACCACCGCGTCCAGGGCCACGAGGGCGCTCCGGTGCACCCGGCAGAAGCGGTGAGGGGGCAGACGCTCCTCCAGGTCCTTCAGGGGCTTCCGGAGGGTGAAGGCCCCCCGCTCCGTGTGGAGGCGCACGGTCTTGCCCTCCGCCTCCACCCGCAGGAGCCCCTTGAGGGGGAGCGGCTCCAGGCCTTTCTCACCCTCCACCAGCAGGCGCTCCAGGGGCACCCGGGCCAGGAGCGGCCGCAGGTCCGGGCGGGCCCCCCCGTGAAGGGCGAGGGCCCGGTCCAGGGCCCGCTGGAGGCGCGGACCGTCGAAGGGCTTCAGGAGGTAGTCCACGGCGGCGGCCTCGAAGGCCTCCATGGCGAAGCGATCGAAGGCCGTGGCGAAGATCACCTGGGGGCGCGATGACCCCAGCGCCTCCAGCACCTCGAACCCGGTGAGCCCCGGCATCTGGATGTCCAGGAACACCAGGTCGGGCGCCAGCTCGCGGATCTGGGCCACGGCCTGCAGCCCATCCGCAGCCTCCCCCACCAGGTCGATGCGGGGGTCCGCTTCCAGCAGCCGGCGGACCTTGGCCCGGGCCGGGGCCTCATCGTCCGCCACCACCACTCGCAGGGGCCTAGGCATGCGCGACATCCAGGGGGAGCTCCAGGCTCACGCAGGCCCCTCCCTTGGGGGCATTCTCCACCTGAAGTCGGGCGCGATCGCCGTGCAGCAGGGCGAGGCTCCGGGCCAGGTTGGTGAGCCCCACGCCCGACTCGGCCCCGGGCGGGAAGCCCACGCCATCATCGACCACGCCCAGGCTCAAGTGGTGCTCCGTCCGCCGCGCGAAGACCTGGACGTGGAGGGTCCGCCCGGCTTCCCCTTCGTTGTGCTTCAGGGCGTTCTCCACCAGGCGCTGCACGGCGAAGCGGGGGACGGGCACCGGCCCCAGGTCCGCCGGGATCTCCACCGCCACCTGCACACGGTCCCCGAACCGGGCCCGGACGAAGGCGAGGTAGTGGTCCAGGTAGGTCCGCTCCCGGGCGAGGCTCCAGGTGGCCCCCTCGGCCTGCAGGGTGTCGCGCAGCATGAGTCCCAGGTCCGAGATCAGGCTGTCGGCCTTGGCCACGTCCTCGTACATCACGGAGCTGAGGGTGTTCAGGGCGTTGAAGAGGAAGTGGGGATCCAGCTGCGCTGCCAGGGCCTGGAGCCGGGCCTCCCGCAGCTCGGCCTCCAGGCGGGAGAGAGCCAGCTCGCGGGCCTGGCGGGTCTGCCACAGGGTCACCGCATGGAAGATGGAAGCCATCGCCCCGAAGGCCAGGAGGTCCTTGCCCCCTTCGCCCAGGATCCGCGGAACGAGGTCCCCGTAGTGGTAGGGGCCCCACCCCACGGCCCGATAGATGAGCACCCGCAGCCCCCAGAGGCCGGCCACGTGAAGGAGCCAGAACGCGACGCCGCCCAGGAGGTGCAGGGTCGTGAACCGGGTCCAGCTCACCTGCCGCCAGGGCGCGTTGAGGGCGACCGCCTGGATGAGGGGCAGGAGCAGCCACACGATGAGCCCCGAGGTGAGCTCCCACACGAAGGGCTCCGGCCACGGAATCCGCGCGCCGGAGCCCTGCAGGTCGAAGTTCACCATCACCCCCCGCCAGAGGGCGTTGGCCAGGAAGAAGGCCCCCGTGAGCGCCGCCCACCGGCCCGTCACACGGGGCCAGCGCCAAGCGGGGTGGGCGGTCGGGTCGGTCATCGGGAGGGCTCACCCAGGAGTATGCCCGCAGCGGGGGCCGCCGCTTCCTTCCGGGGGCCCATGCCGAGCAGGGGGCGGAGCCACGCGACCCGCGCGGCGCCCTCGCAGAGGCCCCAGGTCAGCAGGAAGGAAGCACCCGTGAGCGTGAGGAAGAAGGTCCAGGGCGCGAGGTGCAGGCGGAGCATCCACCAGCCCATCACCACGATCACGCTCTGGTGGAGGATGTAGAAGGGGTAGGCC
>CAZVKM010000026.1:0-20199 GCA_964627685.1 uncultured Solibacteraceae bacterium
TGAGGTTGCGCTGCAGGCTGGCGCGGCGCAGGTCCAGGAAGCGGTACTTGAGGCGCAGATCCTCGTTGGCGCCCTGGCCCTCGTGGTCTTCCACGGGGATGGGCGGGGTGGCGGCGGTGTTGAGGATGAGCAGCTTCGTGAGCTTCACCTCGATGGCGCCCGTGGGGAGGTTGGGGTTCTTGCTCTCCCGCTCGATGACCACGCCCTCGGCGCCGAGCACGAACTCGCTGCGCACGCTGCGGGCCTTCTCCACCAGGGCCGGGTCGGCGTCGGAGGTGTCGAGGCGCAGCTGCACCAGGCCCCAGCGGTCCCGGAGGTCCAGGAAGAGGAGGCTGCCCATGTCCCGCACCTTGCGGGCCCAGCCCAGGAGCCGCACGGTCTGCCCGGCGTGATCCAGGCGCAGGTCCCCGTTGCGGTGGGTGCGCGAGAAGGTGCCGAGTGGGTCGAGCTGCATGGGGGACTCCTGAACCTTTCAGGATAAAGGCTCGGAGGGCCGTTTCCTACCGCCCCTCGCCCAGGAAGGCCAGGAAGGTGGCTTCGTCCTGTGTAAAGGCCTGGGTGCCCAGCACCTGGCCCTCCGGCGAGAACCGCACATAGAGGGGCAGCTCCACGGTGCCGAAGCGGGCCTCCTGGAGGCGCCGGTGCGCCTCGTCGGAGGGCTGCCGGCGGTCCGTCCAGAGGCGCACCCGGATGTGCCCCTCCAGGGCCCGGGCCACGGCGGGCCGGGGGAACATGGCCTGCTCCATCCACCGGCAGTTGGTGCAGGTGACCCCCGTGAAGTCCACGAAGACGGGGCGCCCCTCCAGGCGGGCCCGTGCGAAGGCCGCATCCAGGTCCTCCAGCCAGGGACCCTCCGCGGGGGGTGGGACCACCAGGGAGGCGGACCCGTTGGGGAGTGGGGGCGGAAGGAAGGCCTCCAGGGCCCCGAGGCGCCGGGGCGCGAAGGGGGCGAACCAGAGGGCGAGGGCGAGGAGGCCCGTGGCCCCCGCGAGGCGAAGGCCGCCCGGGGGATCCGGGGCCTGGGACTCCGCCTGGGGGATGAGGGCCAGGAGGTGGAGGGCGGAGAGCAGGGCGCAGGCGCTCCAGGCGCTCAGCACGAGCTCCCGGGGCAGCCGGCCGCCCCCCAGCACCTGATCCGCATTGGCGAGGAACTTGAGGGCGGCGGCCAGCTCCAGGAACCCCAGGAGCACCTTCAGGCGCCCCATCCACCCCCCGCTCCGGGGCAGGCGGTGGAGCACCGCCGGGAAGAGGGCGATGAGCACGAAGGGCAGGGCGAAGGCCGTGGCGAAGGCCAGCATGCCCAGGAAGGGGCGGAGCCAGGGCCCCCGCGCCGCCGCCACGAGGGCGGTGCCCACGAAGGGCATGGTGCAGGTGAAGGAGGTCAGGGCGAAGGCCAGGCCCATGAGGAGGAGGCCCGCCCAGCCCGCTGCGGGAGGGGCGGTGCCCACCCGGTTGAGCCAGGTGCGGGGGAGCACCAGGTCATAGGCGCCCAGGAGGTTGAGGGCGAAGAGGCCGAAGAGGAGGCCGAGGGCGAGGTTCACCCTTGGATCCGCGGCCACCGCCTGGAGCCCGGAGGCTCCCATGAGGAGGGAGAGCGCCAGGCCGAGCCCGGCGAAGGAGGCCACGAGCCCCGCCCCGAAGCCCAGGGCCTCCCGCAGGGGGCTGCGTCCCTGGCTGCGGGCCCGCTGCAGGAAGTAGGAGGCCGTGAGGGGCACGAGGGGGAAGACGCAGGGGGTCAGCAGGGCGCCGAGCCCCGCCAGGAAGGCGAAGCCCAGGTAGGCCCCTAGGCCGGCCATGAGGGTGGGGGCCTGGACCTCGAGGAGGAGGGGCACCTCCAGGGACTCCGGGGGGCGGCAGCCGCCGTTCCGGCACACCTGGTGGTCGAGGGTCAGGGTGAGGGACCGCCGTCCCGGGGCCAGGTCCTCCCCGGCCCGGAGGTCCACCTCCACCCAGGCGCCCGGCTCGAGGGTCGCCATTTCACGGTGGAAGCCCTCATCCCAGGCCCGGTGGAGCGGGCCGCTCCCAGGCGGTCCCACGGGCGTGAGGCCGCAGCCCTCGGGGAAACGGAGCGCCAGCGGGGCGGGGCCCTCGCCCTCGGGCCCCACCTGGGGGGTGGCGGGGAAGGTGTGCCAGCCCGCGGGCAGGTCCAGCTTCAGGCGGAGGCGCGCGGTGGCGCCGGGGCGCACCACGAGGACCGGCGACTCGGGGGTGGCGCGGAGGGGGCCCAGGGCCCGGGCGGCGGAGGTGAGGAGGAGGAACGCGAGCAGGAGGCGGCCCATGAAGCTCACCGGAAGACGAAGTGGGTGGCGAGCTTCCAGCCCTTGAAGTCGGGCATCTCGCGGCACTGGCCGCCGCTGCAGACGAGCCCGCCGCGGATGGAGCCCCCGGAGAGGTCCACGTAGCTCCCCTTCCAGAGGTTCACCCGGAAGCCGCCGCTGGGGAACCAGTGGTCCTTGAAGTGCTTGCCGGGATCCGTGCGGTACTGCTGCCGGAGGTAGAGGGAGAAGCGGGGCGAGCAGGAGAGCTGCACGTCGTAGTCGGACTCGCGGACCAGCTGGTCGAGGGCGTCCACGTGCCGCTTGTCCCGCACCTTCAGCTCCAGGCTCCAGCGGGGGGTGAAGCGGAAGGTCATGGCCGCGTCGGTGCGGCGCTCCGGGTATTGCACCTTCCGCACCCCGTAGGTGGCCGAGCAGGAGAACCAGTCCCCCAGCTCCTCCAGGGTGAAGCCGCCATACACGTCGTGGCCCCGCTCCTTCACGGGATCGAAGGGGCCCCCGCCGTTCTCCTTGAGGGAGCCCCCGCTCACGAAGACGGACCAGGCGGGGTCCTGCCCCGCCACCTGCAGGAGGAGACGGGCCACCTCGCTGTGCAGGAGGTTGTTCTTCTCGTCGTCCCGGTCCGCCAGGGGCGGGTTGTTCAGCGTGTTCTCCGGGTGGAGGAGGTCGGTCTCGAAGCGCTCGTAGCGCCGGTACTCCCCCAGGACGAAGAGGGTGCCGGGGCGCAGGGTGAGGTTCGCGTAGGTGGCCCGCCCCGGCAGGATCTCCGTGAAGTCGTCGGGCTTGCGGGCCCAGCTGAGGCGGGCCTCCTCCACGTAGTAGTCGAGGACCTTCCCGACGCCATCCCCGCCGAGGCTGAGGGCGTGGGTGCGCCGCTCCCGGAGCAGGGGGAGGAAGATGGGATCCAGGGCGGCGGTGGCCTCATCGTCGATGCGGGCCGCATGGAAGCCCAGGCGGTGGGTGCCCAGGGTTTCGTCCGTGAGGAAGGCGGTGCGCAGCTCGCCCCCCTGCACCCGCCAGGCCTGGTCGCGGGTCTCCGTCTGCACCCGCCCCCCGAGGGCGCGCACCTCCACGCGATCGGTCTGCCAGCGCACCTCCCCGCCCTCGATCGTCCGCTCCTTGAGGAGCTTGTCGATGGGGAGCACGGAGAGGACGAGGCCCTTGCCCAGCAGGGCGTGGAAGTCCCCGGCCCGGGCGGTGAAGCCGCCCCACTGGAAGGTGAGGCTCTTCCGGTAGAGGCTCCGGTCCGGGCGCTCGAGGGTGAGGTCCGAGGCCTGCTGGTAGAAGGTGACGTCCCGGCCCGTGAGGCTCAGCGCCAAGCTGGGGCCCTCCGCGAAGCGCAGGCTGCTGCTGAGGGTGAGGGCCGTCTGATGTTGACGCCAGCCCTCCTCGGAACCGGGGGCGGGGCGATCGGGGCCTCCCTGCGGACGGGCGAGCTCGTTACGCTGCACCAGCGCGTCGAGCACCGCGGAGGCTTCGAAGACCGGCGCCTCCTGGGCTCGGAGCCCCAGCGCACCCGCGGTCACTGCGCAGATCAGGACCTTCCTCATTTGAGTCGGTCCAGGACCGCCCTCAGGGCCTCCTCATCCCCGGGCACGAACCCCGAGTGGCTGTAGGCCACCTTCCCTTGGCGATCGAGCACGAAGGTGAAGGGGACATCCAGGGAGGGCTGGTGGGACCGGAGCAGGGCCCCCTCCGGATCCAGGAGCACGGTGAAGGTGTACCCCTTGCCCCGGATGTACTGGCTCACCTTGGCCTGGGAGGCGGCATCGTCGATGGAGACGGCGAGCACGAGCACGTCCAGACGGGTGTCCTGGAGGGTCTGGAGGTGCTTGAGGGTCTTGAGGCAGGGCGCGCACCACGTGGCCCAGAAGTCCACGACCACGAGCTTCCGGCCCACCACGTCGGCGCTCCGGAAGAGGCTCCCGTCGAGGCGACGGGCGGTGAAGGAGGCGCCCTGGGCCCCGAGGGGCAGGAGGGCGGAGATGGCCAGGGCGAAGCCACGGAGGCGGAGCATGGGGGCATCCAGACGAAGCCCGGGGGCGGCGCGCCCCCGGGACGGGTGGGAGAGGCGGCTACTTGAGGCCCTTGAGGATCATCTGCTCCACGGTGTAGGGGCTGTAGCCCACCTGCACCGCCTGGATCTTGAAGTCCCGGCTGATGAGCACATTCGTGGGGAAGCCGGTGATCTGGTACATCGTCGGCACGTCGTTGGTGTCGTGCAGGGCGGGCACGGTGGTGAACCCCGCCTCCGTGGCCCACTGGGTGAGCTGGGCCGCGTTCACGTGGTTGGTGCCGAAGTCGGAGACCACCTCGATGATCTGGAGCCCCTGGGCTCCGTACTTGTCCTGGAGGCCCTGGAGGATCTTCGACTCATTGCGGCAGGGATCGCAGTAGTACTCGCTGAGGGCGAGGAAGATGACCTTGCCCTTGAAGTCGCTCAGCTTCGAGGTGATCCCGGCGGCGTTCACGAACTGGATCTCGAAGGGCGTCTTGCCCACGGTGTTCCCCGTGTCGGGGGCCGACTCGGGCGCGGCGCTGGCCTTGAGCTTGTGGTCCGTGGTCATGGCGATGGTGCCGGAGGCGGGCACCACGGCGCCATCCAGGGTCACCTGGAGGTTGGTGTAGCCGGCCTGGGCCGCGTAGGCGTAGGTGACCGTGCCGGCCGTGGTCGGGCCGCCGGCCATGGGGGTGCCGGAGACGCCGGTGCCCACGGAGACGGACAGCACCTTGGCCCCGGTCTGGTTCACCAGGAGGAAGGCGGGCTGGCTGGCCGCGTTGCCGCCGGCGTTGGTGGCGAGGCAGCGGAACTGGGTGCCGCTCTGCCCGGCCACGGTGGCCGCGGTGGTGTAGGTGGCGGCGGTGGCCCCCGCCAGGTCCGTCCAGGTGCTGCCATCGGCGCTGGACTGCCACTGCAGGGTGGGGGTGGGCTTGCCGTCCACCGCCACGGTGAAGGTGGCCTTGGCCGGGGCCGTCACCGACTGGTTGGCGGGCTGGGTGGGGAAGGTGGGGGTGCGGTTCACGGTCACCTGGGCCGCGGAGGACGTGACGGACCCTTCGCTGTTGGTCACCACCACGTCGTAGGTCCCTTCATCGGCCGCCTGGGCGGGGGCGAAGGGCAGGGAGGCGCCCGTCTGCCCGGCCAGGGGCGCGCCCCCCTTCCGCCACTGGTAGGTGGGCGCCGGGCTGCCGGTGGCCGTCACCTGGAGCTGCCCCGTGTTGCCGCTCAGCAGGAGCGTGTCCTGGGGCTGCCCCGTGATGGCGGGAGCCGCCTTCTTTCCGGAGGTTTCGCCGCCCCCGCCGCAGGCGAGGATCAGGGTCAGGCCGGCCATCGCGGCGAAGGGGGTGGGGCGGAAGGGGAAGGGGGGGCGCATCGCGGCTCCTTGCAGGGGTCCCTCCCACCTTCCCGAAGGCCTTCCCAAGGCGGAATGCGCGTGTTCCCTGAAACTGCGGGGGCGTGGGGGATCCGCGTGCCGCTGGGGGGGATGCCGGTGCCGCTGGCCCATCCCCTCGTCCCTCCGGACCGGGCCGCAAGCGATCCAAAGGACTGGGGGCGCCCATGTTTCACGCTCCGTGAACCCTCCGGCGCGAATTGGTCCCCACCGGGAGGCCCGGGTCCGCCTAGCATTCGGGAGGCGGGAGGGGGCATGTTCCATCGGAGGGGCGCGGCGGTTCGGAGCCTGATCCTGGGCCTCCTGGCCTGGACCGTCCTCGGGGCCTCGGGGCCAGCCCCGCGCGCCCTCCCTTGGGGCCGCCTGGCCCTGCGCACCTTCGGGCCCGCGGAGCTCGGAGCGGAGCCCCAGAACTGGTCGGTGGCCGAGGACGCCCGGGGACGGATCTTCGTGGGGAACTCCTCCGGAGTGCTCGAGCACGATGGCGTCCGCTGGCGGCTCATCCCCACCCCCATGGGAAGCACCCCGCGCGCCATGGCGGCGGATGGGCAGGGGCGGGTGTACGTGGGGGGACGGGGGGAGTTCGGGTGGCTGGACACCGGCCGGGACGGGCAGACCCGCTTCGTGTCGTTGCTGGAGCGGGTTCCCGAGGCGGACCGGGCCTTCACGGAGATCTGGAGCGTCGGCGCCGAAGGGGGCGCGGTGGTCTTCTGCGCACGGGAGCGGTGCTTCCGGTGGGATGGCCGGGAGCTGCAGGTCTGGCGGCCCAGGGGCACCTTCTACTCCGCCTACGCCGGGGCCGGCCGCTGCCTCGTGGTGGACACGGCCCGCGGGCTCCTGGACCTGGGGAAGGACGGGCTGGTGCCGGTTCCCGGGGGGGAGGCGTTCCAGGCGGAGCGGCCGCGCTTCATGCTGCCGGAGGCGGGAGGAAGCTGGCTCTGGGGCTCGCGCACCCAGGGGCTGATGCGCTTCAGCGGAGGGCGCTCCCAGCCGGTGCCCAGCGAGGCGAACCCCTACCTCGTGAAGCACCTCCTCTATGCGGGCCGTCGCCTCCGGGATGGCTCCCTGGCCCTCGGCACCATCCATGGAGGCGTGGTGCTCCTCGATCCCGAGGGGCGTGGGCGGGGCTTTGTCGGCCGGGCGGAGGGGCTGGCGGATCCCACCGTGTACACCGTGTTCGAGTCGAAGCGGGGGGGGCTCTGGCTCGGGCAGAGCCGCGGCGTCACCCACCTGGAGTGGCCCGTGCGCTTTTCGACCTTCGAGGAAACCCGCGGTCTGGATGGCGTGGTGGTGGCCCTCCATCATGGGCCCCAGGGGCTCTTCGCCAGCACCCAGCGGGGGCTCTTCCGGTGGGAGGAGGGGGGCGGGCGCTTCCGCGCGATCACGGGGCTCCAGGGGCAGTGCTGGAGCCTGCTCAGCCACGGCGGCCGGACCTACGTGGCGAACTTCGCGGGCCTCCACGAAGTGGCGGGGGATCGGGCCCGGCTGCGCCGCGGCGATGTGGGGCATGCCATCGCGCTCCTGGCCTGCCCCTGGGATCCCGCCCGCCTGCTGATCGGCACGGACCGGGGCCTCCTCCTCGTGGACCCCCTGCGGCCGGAGCGGCCCCCGGAAGGGCCCCTCGGCGGGTTCTCCGACGTGGTGCAGACCCTCGTCCCCGATGGGGCCGGGGGTGTGTGGGTGGGGTGCGATGCCCCGGAGGCCTTCCGCGTGGCGCAGGGACCCGGGGGCACCCCCGTGACGGAGGCCTTCGGGCCGGCCCAGGGGTTGCCTGCTTCGACCTGGTACTTCACGGCCCCGATGCCCGGGGGACCGGTGATCTACACCGCCCAGGGCCTCTACCGGCGGGGCGCCCTGGGACGCTTCGAACCGGATCCCCGCACCGCGGGCCTCTTCAACGGGGAGGCTCCCCTCACCCGCGTGGCCCTGTCCCCGGACGGGGGACTCTGGCTGGCCTTCCTGCGGCCGGGGAACCTGCTGCGGCAGGCCCGTCCGGGTCCGGGGGGGACCTATGTCTGGGACGGCGCCCCGGCCTTCAGCTTCCAGGGGTCCCAGGTGTACGCCGTGCTGCCGGAGGCCTCGGGGGTGGTGTGGTTCGGGGGGGTGGAGGGACTCATGCGCGTGGAGCCCCACCACGGGGCCTCCCAGGAGGGGGATGGGACCCCCTTCCTCCGGGTGGGGTTGGCCTCCGGCGGATCCGTGGTGGAGGCGGGGGCGGCCGATCCGGTGCTGCCGGCCGGAGCGCGCACCCTGCGCTTCGAGTTCGGCCTGCCCCGCAGGGGGACCGCCTATGCGCCGAGGTATCAGGTGCAGCTGGAAGGGCGGGATCGGGGCTGGTCGGAGTGGCGGACCGAGGGCTACCAGGACCATCCGGGGCTCCGGGAGGGCCGCTACCGCTTCCGCGTGAGGGCCCAGGCGGGCCTGGGAGGGCCGGTCGGGGAGGCCTCCTTCACCTTCCAGATCGCCCCGCCCTGGTACCGGCGCCTCTGGGCCTACGGCCTCTACGGGGTCCTCACCGTGGGAGGTCTCGCCGCGCTCCACCGGGCCCGCACCCGCGGGCTCGAGCGGCAGGCCGAGGCGCTCTCCCGGCGCATCCGGGCCGCCACGGAGGACCTGACCCGGACCAACCGTGACCTCCACCTCGCGAACGCACAGAAGGACCGCTTCCTGCAGCTGGTCACCCACGACCTGCGGAACCCCCTGCACGGGATCGCCCTCGCCGCCGAGCGGCTGCAGGGGGCGCGGGCGCTAGCGGAGGTGGCTCCCGTGGCCCAGCGCATCGAGGAGGAGAGCCGGGCCCTCGGCGATCAGGTAACGCGGGTGCTCACCCGGGCCCTGGAGGAGGCCGGGCCCACCCCGCCGGAGCTGGTTCCCGTGGACGTCGGCCAGGCGCTCCAGCGTGCGGAAGCGCGGCACCGCGCCCAGGCCGAGGTGAAGCAGCTGATCCTCCTGCGGGAGGGCCCCGATTCCGTTCCCGCGGCCCAGGCGGAGCCCCACCTCCTGGACCGGGTGCTCGACAACCTCCTCTCCAACGCGGTGAAGTTCTCCCCCCCTGGGAAGCGCATCCACCTCGGCGCGGAAGGCCTGGCCGAGGGCGTGGCGCTGTGGGTCCGGGATGAGGGGCCGGGCATCCCGGAAGGGGACCGGTCCCGGCTCTTCACGCGGTTCGCCAGGCTCGGGCCCCAGCCCACGGGAGGGGAGCCCACCTTCGGCCTGGGCCTCGCCATGGCCCAGGAGATCGTCACCCTCATGGGCGGGCACCTGGGCATGGTCCCGGAACCCGGGGGCGGGAGCTGCTTCCGGGTGGTGCTGAAGCCTAGTCCAGGCGGTACCCGGCCCCGATGACGGTGGTGAGGGGCGCCGCCGCCTCGCCCAGTTTCCGCCGGAGCCGGCGCATGTGCACATCGACGGTGCGCCCGTCCCCGGGGTGCTGGAGCCCCCAGACCTCCTTCAGGAGGCGCTCCCGGGTGAGCAGCTCCCCGGGGTGCTGGAGGAAGTAGATGAGCAGCTCCAGCTCCCGGCGGGTGAGGTCGACGGCCTCCCCGCTCACGGAGGCGCTGAACCGGGCCAGGTTCACGGCAAGGGGCCCACGGGCCAAGGTGGGCAGACCGGTGGGGAGGGGGTGGGCCCGACGGCCGACGGCCTTCAGCCGCGCCACCAGCTCACGGGAGGAGTAGGGCTTGGCCACATAGTCGTCGGCCCCGAGTTCCAGGCCCACAACCCGATCCACCTCCTCGGCCTTGGCCGTGAGGAGGATGACGCCGAGGCCCGGAGGGAACCCTTCCCCGCGGACGTGGCGCAGCACGTCGAGGCCATCCATGTCCGGGAGGCCCAGGTCCAGCACCGCGAGCTCCGGCATTGGGATGCGTCCGGCCCGGGCGGCCTCCAGGTGGGCGAGGGCCTCCCCTCCGGTGCCGAACGCGGCGACCTGGTAGCCCTCCCGGCCCAGGCTCTCCGCGAGGGACTCCCGGCTCAGGGCGTGGTCTTCCAACAGCAGCAGCGGGGTTCCAGGGGTTGGAGATGTCAATTTGTTCATCCGGAGTTCATGGGGGGTTCCGGGAGGCGCCCCGGAAGATGGGAGCTGTCCCGGATGGCCTGCCCGGGCGCCTTCCTGACGGTAGCCGATTTCCATGCCCCTCCGACCCCTGCCCCTCACCCTCACGGTGGAAGAACGTCTCCAGCTGATGGACCTCGCCGCGGATCCCGCCCGGTCGGAGCGTCTCCGTCAGCAGGCCCGCATCCTCCTGTTGGGGGAGGCGGGGAGCACCAACGCCGACATCGCGGCGAAGCTCGGGCTCACCCGATCCACGGTGCTGAAGTGGCGGCGCCGCTTCCGGGAGGCGCGGATGCAGGCGCTGGGACCCGAGCGGGATCCGAGGGAGGAGGACCGCCGCCGGCGTCGGGATCGGCTCGAGGGATTGCTGCGACAGCCCGCGCCCTCTCCGGGCGGGTGGACGGTGCGCGCCCTGGCGGAGGCGGCCGGACTCAGCCTGGCCACCGTGCAGCGCACCCTGGCGGCGGGCCAGCTGGCGCCCAATCCCCGGGCGGGCCGGGGGGAGGCGGGCCCACCCGGGCCCTGGCGTGTGCAGGACCTCGTGGGGCTCCACCTGGACCGCCCCTGGCATGCGCTCGTCCTGGAGGTGGCTCCCGCGGGGAACACCTTGGAGCCACCTCCGGAGCGACCTCGGCCCGCGGACCCGGCCTGGATGCTCCACCTGCTCATGCGCTCCCTCGAAGGGGCGCCCGTGGAAGCGGGAACCCCACCCTCCGCCCTGGCCTTCTGGCGGTTCCTCCGGGATCTGCCGGCCGCGCGGCCCGGCCAGCGGCTCTGGTGCCTCACGGATGCCCCCTGGGCCGAGGCGGGATGGGGCCCGGTGTCGCTGGCGCGGGAGGACCTCCATGTGCAGCGCCTCCCCGACGGGCGATCCTGGGCGGAGATCATGCGCAGCCGTGTGCTGCCCCGCCTTCAGGGGGCCTGGCGGGAGGGCCGTGGCCGATCCCTGGCGGAGGGGGTGCAGGCGCTGGAGGATCACCTGTATGCGGAGCGAACGGGAGCTTTCACCTGGTGTCCCCAGTGGCGGCTGGAACCGTCGCTGGAATCCGCGGGCTGAGGATCAGCTCGGCGTCGCCGACGTGGGGGACCCCGGCAGGGAGAGTCGGAACCGGGCCCCCTCCCCGGGAGCGGATAGGCAGGCCAGATGCCCCCCATGGGCTTCGGCGATGGCCTTGGCGGTGGCCAGGCCGAGCCCCGTGCCCGCCTCGGGTCCCTTCGTGGTGTAGAAGGGCTCGAAGAGCCTGGCGAGTCCCTCCCGGGTGAGGCCGGGCCCGGTGTCCCCGACCTCCACCCAGGCCCAGGGCTCACCCATGGCCTCCTCCGCCTGTCCGGCGCGGATCGTGAGGACGCCCGATTCCGCCATGGCGTCCCGGGCGTTGAGGCCCAGGTTCATGATCACCTGGAGGATCGGCCCTTCATCGAACCGGCAGGGGATCGGCGCGGGGGGAACCTCCAGATCCAGGCGGATGCCCATGGGCAGGGCGTGACGGAGCAGGTCGCCCGCCTCCACGACGGCGGACCTGAGGTCCCCCTCCTGGCTGGGGTTCGCCTCGGGGCTGCGGATGAGGCCCAGCATCTGGCGCAGCAGGTCCCGGGCCCGATGGGAGGCTTTGACGATGATCGCCAGGCTCTGCGCATCCGCCTCGGGCCGTGGCGTGAGCTGGAGCAGCTCCGTGGCCCCGAGGATGGCCTGGAGGAGGTTCTTCAGGTCGTGGGTCACGCCCCCCGCCAGGCGGGCCACGAGCTCCCGACGCTGATGCTGCAGCAGCTCGTTCTGAACGGCATGGAGCTCCGCCACGTCCTGCACCACACCCTGGAGCCCGCCCTCGGAGCCGCGCAGGGTCCAGCGGGTCCAGATCACCGCGCCACCGGGCCGCCGCAGCCGCGCATCGAAGGTCACCAGGGCACCCCGGAGGGCACGCTGGCGAGCGGTGGCGATGCGGGGCAGATCCTCCGGATGGAAGCAGCGCTCCAGTCCACCCGGCTGGGCCAGGGTGGCGGGATCCCGACCCAGCACCTCCACGGAGGAGGGCTCGAAGGTCCAGCTCCCCGCGGTCGAACAGCGCCAGGGCACGACCCGGGCCTGCCGGGCGGCCTCCAGGAGCGCCAGCCGGTCGTCCGCCCGGACCTTCAGATAGGCGTAGAGGAGCAGGGCGGTGACGGCCACGAAGGCCCACCCCTTGGCCACGCTGAGGCGGAGGTGCCAGAGGGGGTCGGGGACCAGGAGGTCCAGCGCCCGGTCGGACAGGAGGATCCAGAGGGCCGCCACGCCCGCATAGGTCCATGCCACCCGCGCCGCCAGGGCGCGGGAGGGCATGGGGGACGGGGACGTGGACACGGGATCGACCTCCACCCCCTCTTCGGCCGGGACCCGGCGGCCTTGCGTTCCCGCCTCAGCGCCCCTTGGGGACGCGTCCCGCGGCCAGCTCGAAGAAGGCGGGGTAGGTGAGGAAGGTGCCCAGGGGCTTCACGTCGGCCCAGGTCTTGTGGTCGAAGGAGGCGTCCATCTCCGCGCCCGACTTGCCGGGGTTCGCGGCCACGTGGGCCTGGACCGCCTTCATGAAATCCCGGAAGTGGGCGAGGTCCTTCTTGGTGGCCACGGGGCCGTGACCGGGGATGATCTTGCTGTCCTCGGGGAGCCAGGAGAGCACCCACTCGGCGTTCTCCAGCATGCCCGCGAGGCTGCCGCCGCTCTTGAGGTCGATGTAGGGGATCACCCCGTTGAAGAAGAGGTCACCCATGTGGATGACGCGGGTGGCGGGGATGCCCACCATGCAGTCGCCGTCCGTGTGGCCGTTCTTGTAGTGCACGAGGTGCATCTCCACGCCACCCAGGTGGATGTCCATGCGGGCCTTGGCGCCACCGTTCTCCTCGCCGAAGGTGAGCTCCGGCAGGCCGCCCTGCTGGTCCGCGGGCTTGCCCTTCTGGTCTTCGACCAGGCGCTTGCGCACGTTGGTGTGGGCCAGGATGGTGGTCACCTGGGACTCCAGCCCCCGGTTGCCCCCCGTGTGGTCGCCGTGCCAGTGGGTGTTGATGAGGTACTTGATGGGCTTGTCCGTCACGGACTTCACCGCCTCGCGCAGACCGGGGAGGATGTTCTCGAACTGGTCGTCGATGAGCACGGCGTGCTTGTCCGTGACCACCAGGCCGATGTTCCCGCCGTTGCCGAAGATGCAGTAGACGTTGTCGGCCAGCTTCTCCACCTTGTGGATCTTCTGGTCCGCCTGGCTGTTCTTGGCGTGCTTCACGTGGGCGGCCAGAGGGGCCGTGGCCAGGAGCAGGCCGAGGAGGGGAGCCGTTGCGCGCATGGGATCTCCGGGGAATGAGAGGCCATGCTAGACCCGTCCCGGGGCGGTGACCAGAAGCTGTTTCGGGGAACATTTCAGCCCAGCACGTCTTTTGGCATTTGGCCCTGACGGCGGCCCCGGTGGGGCGTACCCTGACGGGCGACCTGCGGTGGAGGCCCCATGCGCATCTGGATCCTGATGCTGGCTTTGGCTGTGACCCTGAGTGCGGAGGCCCCCTGGCGTCCCTTCAACCTGGGCCGCCATCACCGCCGGGTCTCCACGCGGGTGCCCGCCGCGCAGCAGGCCTTCGATCAGGGCCTCGTCTGGGCCTACGCCTTCAACCACGATGAGGCGGTCAAGGCCTTCGAGGAGGCGGGGCGGCTGGATCCCGGCCTCGCCATGGCCTGGTGGGGCATCGCCCTCGTGAACGGGCCCCACATCAACAATCCCGTGCTGGACGATGCCCACGCCCAGGCCGCCTGGGAGGCCCTCGCCGAAGCGCGGAAGCGGCTGGCGGGTGCCAGCCCCGTGGAACAGGGGCTCATCGCGGCCCTCGCGCGTCGCTATGCCCAGCCCAATCCCGCCGATCGCAGGGCCCTGGACGAGGCCTATGCCGCGGCGATGGGTGAGTTGGCGGCGAAGCATCCCAAGGATGCCGATGTGGCGGCGCTGACCGCCGAGGCGCTGATGGACGTGCGCCCCTGGGACCAGTGGACCCGCACGGGGGACCCCCAGCCCGGCACCAAGGAGATCCTGGCCATGCTGAAGCGGAGCCTCTCCCTCGCCCCGAACCACCCGCTGGCCCTGCACCTCACCATCCACGCCACGGAGGCCTCGCCGCATCCGGAGTGGGGCAGGGCCGCCGCGGACCGCCTTCGCCTGCTCTCCCCCGATGCGGGTCACCTGGTGCACATGCCCGGCCACACCTACGCCCGCATCGCCGACTGGAAGGGCGCGGCCCTCGCCAATGAGCGGGCCATCGAAGCGGATGCCCGCTACAAGGCCCGGCGGAAGGAGATCGGCTTCTACGGGCTCTACATGGTGCACAACGCCGACTTCCTCGCCTACACGGCCCTCATGGAGGGGCGGAAGGAGGTGGCCCTCACGCAGACCAAGGCCGTGGTGGGCACCTTCCCCCTGGAATGGGTGGTTCAGAACGCGCCCTTCGTGGACTCCTTCCAGACGCGGCATTGGGAGGGCCTGAAGCGCTTCGGGATGTGGACGGAACTCCTGGCCCAGCCGGCCCCGGACGCGCGCCTGCCCGTGTCCACGGCCTACTGGCATGCCCTGCGCGGGACGGCCTACGCGGCCACCGGCCAGGTGGAGGAGGCGCTGAAGGAGCAGGCGGCCTTCGAGGAGGCCTGCACGAAGGTTCCCGACGGATTCAGCTGGGGCTCCAACACGGCGGGGCCCGTGATGCAGGTGGCCAAGGCCTACCTGGCCGGGGAGATCGCCTTTCGCCAGGGTCGGGTGGACGAAGCCGTGGCCCGGCTCACGGAGGCCGCCAAGCTCGAGGATGCCCTCAAGTACGATGAGCCGCCGGCCTGCGTGATCCCCTCCCGCCACGCCCTTGGTGCCGTGCTCATGAGCGCCAAACGCTTCGGGGAGGCGGAGGCGGTGTACCGCGCGGACCTGAAGGCCTACCCCGCCAACTACTGGTCCACCCTCGGCCTGGCGCAAGCCCTCAAGGCCCAGGGCAAGCCCACGGCCCGTGCCGAGGCGGCCCTTCGCAAAGCCCAGGCCCGGGCGGATCAGACCGCCGAAACCAGCTGCGCCTGCGTGAAGGCGGGGGGCTGACCCTCAGCCGGCTTCCCGTGCCTCCAGGTGCTCCCGCGGCGGCAGGTGGATCTCCGCGACCATGCAGCGGGTCCCGCCGCCGCCGCAGTGTTCGATGGTGTCGATGGGGGCCACCACGGGCTGGGCGTGATGCAGGATGAGGCGGCGCTGATCGTCCCGCAGGGCATGCCAAGCCCGGCGGCTCATGGCCAGCACCGGGTGGCCGTTCCAGCCCTGGAGCTCGATCATGTTCCCGGCGAAGGCGACCATCTGGGCCCGGCTGATGGGCAGCACGGTCTTGCCCGTGTCCTGGAAGTGGCCCAGGAGGGTCGCGCGCTGCCGGGGATCTTCCACGGCCTCCAGGCAGATCACCACGAGCTTGAGGCCCAGGGCCATCATCACGTTGGTGTGGTAGATGGGGACGCCCGCCGCATCCGTGGCGTCGAACCACACGGGGGTGTAGCCCATGAGGTCGCCGAAGGTGCGTACGACCTCCGGGTGGGAGCGGGAGGAGCGGCAGAGGTAGGCCAGGCGGTGCTCCCGATCCAGGACCATGGAGCCCGTGCCCTCTAGGTACTTGCCCACCGTCTCGAAGGGGCTCAGGTCCACCGTGCGCGCCAGGTGGAAACCCTCGGCCACGGCCGCCAGCAGCTCCGGCCGCCGCTCCTGGCGGCGGTTGGGCGCTTCCATGGGGTAGAGGAGGGCGGTGCCATCGGCGTGGAAGCTCACCCAGTTGTTGGGGAAGATGGAGTCGGGGGTGTGGGGGGCCGGCGTGTCCTCCACCTCGAGCACGGAGACCCCGGCGGCGCGGAGCGCGGACACGTAGCCCTCGAATTCCGCCAGGGCCCGGACCTGGGCGTCCGTCCCCGGCACCAGGGCCCGCTGGAAGGCGTTAGAGACCATGGTCTCGGGATTGGCGGTGAAGCGGGTGGGGCGGACCATCAGCACGTGGGACGTGGTCTGCATGGGGACTCCGGGGAATCGACCATTCTGGGGAAGGCGCCACCGCCGGGGTGGTCGAATTGCGTCGTGTGTCACCTGGATTCGGCTAGGCTGGAGCGATTGCTCAGCCGAATCCGCTGTGGAGGGTCCATGCCCCGCCCGTCCGACCTGGATGCCATCGACCTCAAGATCCTGGAGATCCTCAGGAAGGAGGGCCGCATCACCTACCAGGCCCTCTCGGAGCGCGTGCACCTCACCCCGCGGCCCTGCCAGGAGCGGGTGCGCAAGCTGGAGGCGGCCGGTGTGATCCAGGGCTACCACGCCCGCGTCGCCCCCTCGGCCTCCGCCCGGAGCGTCATCGTGCACGCCCAGATCGCCCTGGCCAGCCAGAGCGGCCGCGCCGCCCAGCAGGCCTTCGAGGCGGAGGTGAAGAAGCGCCCGGAGGTGCTGGACTGCTGGCTCGTGAGCGGCCCCTTCGACTACCTCGTGCGCCTGGCCTTCGAGGACCTGGAGGCCTACCGGTCCCTCACCAGCGACTGGCTGGCCCGGGAGGCCTTCCGCATCGAGAAGATCGTCGGCAGCCCGGAGCTGCAGGCGATCAAGACCGCCTCCGGGTGAGGATGGAACGCGAATGGCGCGAATGAGAGGTGGGGCTTTTACCCTTCACCATTCATTCGCGCTTTTGTTCGCGCCCTTCGCGTTCTTCAGGTGCTAGTGGTGGCGCGAGCCGCCACGCCCCGCGGGCCGGGAGCCGGATTCGGAGCGGCCGGATCCGCTGCGCTCGCCCTGAGGCCGGCTGCCGGAGGGGCGACCGCCCTGGGGACGGGCACCGCCAGGGCGCGGGCCGCCGGGGCGGGGACCGCGGGGGCCGCGGTTGCGGCCGTTCTCGATGGGCTCGGGCACGTAGGTGGGATCGGGCTCGAAGCCGGACACCACCACGCGGTCGAGGCTGCGCTTGAGGAGCTTCTCGATGTCGCGGAGCATGCCGTGCTCGGCGCGGTCCACGAGGCTCCAGGCCTCGCCCTCGGCGCCGGCGCGGGCCGTGCGGCCGATGCGGTGCACGTAGTCCTCGGGCACATTGGGCAGCTCGAAGTTCACCACGGCGGGGAGCATCTCGATGTCGAGGCCGCGGGCGGCGATGTCGGTGGCCACGAGGGCGCGGATCTTCCCGGCCTTGAAGTCCGTGAGGGCCTTCACCCGGGCGCTCTGGCTCTTGTTGCCGTGGATGGCCAGGGCGGGGATGCCGTCCTTGTCCAGGTGCTCGGCCAGGCGGTTGGCGCCGTGCTTGGTGCGGGTGAAGACGAGCACCTGCTCCAGGCCCTTCTGGTGGATGAGCTGGGCCAGCACGTACTTCTTCTTGGGCTGGTCCACGGGGTGCACGGTCTGCTTCACGCGCTCGGCGGCGGTGTTGCGGGGGGCCACCTCCACCACGGCGGGGTCCTTCAGCAGGCTCTCGGCGAGGCCGCGGATGTCATCGCTGTAGGTGGCGCTGAACAGCAGGTTCTGCCGCTTGGCGGGGAGGAGCTTCAGGATGCGCTTGATGTCGTGGATGAAGCCCATGTCGAGCATGCGATCCGCTTCATCGAGCACCAGGACTTCGAGGCTGTTGAAGTCCACATAGCCCTGGCCGTGGAGGTCCAGGAGGCGCCCGGGGGTGGCCACCAGGATGTCCACGCCGCGGCGCAGGCCGTCCTGCTGGGGGCGTTCGCCCACGCCGCCGAAGATGCAGATGCTTCGCACGGGCATGTGCTTGCCGTAGGTGCGCACGCTCTCCTCCACCTGGAGCGCGAGCTCCCGGGTGGGGGTGAGCACGAGGACGCGGGGCGCCTTGCCCTTGGGACCCTGGAGCTTCTGCAGCAGGGGCAGGGTGAAGGCGGCCGTCTTGCCGGTGCCCGTCTGGGCGGCGGCGCGGAGGTCCCGGCCGGCCAGCACCACGGGGATGGCCTGGGCCTGGATGGGGGTGGGCGTCGTGTAACCCTCTTCGGACACGGCGCGCAGGAGCTCGGCCCGCAGGCCGAGGGTTTCAAAGGACATGGGATGCTCCCGTTTTGGGCCTCCCCATCGCAATGGGGCCCGGTCGGGGCGTACAGAAAAAGAGCGGGCGGCTGACCGGCGCCCGCTCCGCTACCTAGAGTCTACTCCATATTCCGCGGATTCCCTAACGTTGGCTCAGGAGCGGCCAGGGGCGTGGAAATGGAGGGGCCTTCAGAGCTTCTTCGGGGTTTCCACCACCGGTGGGGCGGTGGGATTGGGGGCGAGGCTGGGAGCGGGCTTGGCGGCAGCTTTGTCCTCGGGCTTCGAAGGAGAGACAGGATGGGGTTTGGGTGGGGCGGGCTGAGACATTACAACTCCTGATGCGGCCGGATGAGCCGCCTGGCATGGGATCCGGACGGGGATCCCTCCGTTGAGGTGGGCCCACTTCTGATCCCAGGAGGACCGTGGCCTGCCAACCCCCACCATGGGCCGAATCCCACCGAGTACCAGGAAATCTTTTCCGCGGCGCGCCATGGAAAAGGCTGGTGTTCTCGATGATTCGGCCCAGCCTGGGGATGGAAGGTGCCCCATGGCCCGTACCCTGCACGGAACGCGCTGGTCCAAGCCCCTGGTCGTGGAGCCCACCTACCAGGAGAATCTGCGTCGTCGGGCGGATGCACGGGGCTTGGCCCTGGCGGCCCAGTGGCTTGATCGGCACGGGATTCCCGATGCGGAGGGACGCCTGCCGGACCTCCCCCCCCGCTTGCTGCGGGGGGTGCGTGGACTCACCTCGGACGGGGAACCCGCTTGGCTCCGCAGCCTCCGGGCCGCCTTGGCCCGGGCCTGGTAGGACGGTTCAGCGGATCAGGTCCTTCAGGAGACGCTCGAAGGCCAGCACACCCCGGTCGAAGTCCGCGGTGCGGATGCGCTCGTCCTGGCCGTGGGCGCGCACGTCGTCCTCATCCAGGGCCACGCCGCTGATGCCGTAGGTGGGGATGCCCGCCTGGCGGAGGTAGGCGCCATCGCTGCCCCCGGTATCCATGCATGGGATCACGGGGAGCCCAGGCCAGAGCTCCCGGGTGGTGCGCTCCAGGGCGGCCATGAGGTCCGCCCGCAGGGGGCTGGCGGGGTTGGCCCGGGGGGCGCCCAGGAGCTTCAGCTTCACCCGGGGATCCGCCAGCCGCTGGCGCACGCGTTCCACGATCTCGGTGATGTCGTCGCCGGGGAGCAGGCGGATGTTGAGGCTGGCCCAGGCCCGCTGGGGCAGGGCGTTGTCGGCGTGTCCGCCGCTGAGGCGGGTGGCCTTCACGGTGGTGCGCAGGTTGGCGTTCCAGGTGGGATCCTGCGAGAGCACCGCGGCGGCCGCGTCGTCGGTGGGGTTCGCGGCGAGCGCCTTCATGGCCGCGGCCATGGGCCCCGTCTCCAGCTCACCCATGCGGGCCCAGAAGGTGCGGTGGGACTCGTCCACCCGGAGGGGCAGCTGGAAGCCCTCGAGGCGACCCAGGGCCGCGCCCAGCACCTGGATGGGGTTGCCCGGGCGGGGCAGGGAGCTGTGGCCGCCGGGATCCGTGACCTCCAGCTCCAGCATGTGGAAGCCCTTCTCGGCGGTCTGCAGGGTGCGGAACCGGGCCACGCCCTTCCGGCTGGTGATCCCGCCGCCATCGCCGTTGAGGCAGTACTCGGCGTCGATGAGGTCCCGGCGGTGGGCCAGCAGCCACTCGATGCCGTTGTAGAAGGTGCCGCCCTCCTCGCCCGTGGTGAGGGCGAGGATCAGGTCCCGGGAGGGCTTGAACCCACCCTGCGCCATCTTCAGGAAGGTTGCCGCCTGCACGGCGGCCTCGCACTTCACGTCCTGGGTGCCCCGGCCATAGAAGTAGCCGTCGGCCTCCGTGAGCTTGAAGGGATCCCGGGTCCAGTCCTCCCGCTTGGCCTCCACCACGTCCAGGTGGGAAATGACCAGCAGGGGCTTCTGGTTGGAGGTCCCCCGGAGGCGCACCACCAGGTTCCGGTGGCGGACCTCGGGTCCCACCACCGCCACGTCCGCGGCAGGCACCCCGGCCTCGCGGAACCGCTTGGCCAGGGACGCCACGAGGGGCGTGGTGTCGCCGTGTTCCCCGGTGGTGTCGGCGTCCACCATCTCCTTCAGGAGCTGGCGCGCCACCGTGGGCTGCTGGGCCTGGAGGGGCAGGAGGCCGGTGAGCAGGAGGAGGGCGAGGGGGCGCATCCTCCGAGCATGGCAGGGGTCGGAACCCGCGTCAGTCCTGAGCTTGGTGCGCATCGCGAACGGCCTCACCGGAGCGTGGTTTCGAAGAGCTTGAGGATGCGCTTGTACTCGTCGGCCCAGGAGGACGGCTCCACGAAGCCGTGGTCCTCCACCGGGTAGAGGGCCAGCTCCCAGTCCTCCTTCCGGAGCTCCATGAGCTTCTGCGCCAGCCGGATGGAATCCTGGGCGTGCACGTTCACATCCACCAGGCCGTGGCAGATGAGGAGCTTGCCCT
>CAZVKM010000027.1:0-19993 GCA_964627685.1 uncultured Solibacteraceae bacterium
ACTGATAATCTGTGTAGTCCAATGGTGTTTCATCGGTGAAGTTCATGTTGTAGGAGTCGCCGACGCGGGTGAGGGACTTCGCGGAGTTGTTCCCGGCGAAGGCCTCGTAGGGCGTGGGCTTGGCCATGGCCATCCACTTGTCGTTGCGGACGAGGTAGAGGGCGCTGCCGCCGAAGTCGTTGGTGCCGGACTTCGTGATGGCGTTGATGACGGCGCCGGCGGCGTTGCCGTACTGGGCGTCATAGCCGTTGGTGATCACCTGCAGCTCGCGGATGGTGTCCGCGCCGAAGACGAAGGGGATGATGGCGCCGCCGCGCTGCTCACCGAAGAAGTTGGAGTTGTTCGTGGCGCCGTCGATCTGGAGGTTGTTCATGATCTGGCGGGCACCCTCGACCATGAGGCGCGGGGGGTTGCCGGGACCGGCCACGGCGCCGGGGGTGAGGCGCACCAGGTCGATGAAGTTGCGGCTGACCAGGGGGATCGCCTGGACGAGCTTCTCGTCCACGGAGGCCACCTGGTTCACCTGGGCGGCATCGAGGGTCTGGGCGGAGGCGATGATCTCGACGGTGGCGGCGGCGACCTCCTCCGTCATGCGGATGGTGCGGGCGGAGGCCTCGCCGAGGCTCACGGCCACGGTGTCCTCGACGGTCTTCATGCCGGCGGCCTTCACGGTCACCTTGTAGCTGCCCACCGGGAGGAGGCCGAGGGAGAAGGCGCCGTCCGCGCCGGTCTGGATGGAACGCGTCAGACCGGTCCCGAGGTTCCGGATCGAGATCACGGCCCCGGCGAGGGGGGCGTTCTTGGCGTTGAGCACCTTACCGCGCAGGGCACCGGTGGTGTCGCTGCTCTGGGCATGGGCGGCAACGGCCAGTGAGAGGGCGGTCAGGATGCGGAGGTTTCGGCTTCGCATTAAGGTCTCCAAAGGATTTCCCGTGGTGTGGGATGACGAAAGTATCCCACTCCCCAGCCTCTTAATAGAGAAACGATTGTGTGACAGAGGCCTACCCCGGGTAGTCTGCACCATTCCCAGGGCATTCCACGGGGAACCATCTGATAGGCTGGGGCACCCCAGAGACCATATGCCGCTTTATTTCCAGCCTCCTGCCCTGCAAGCCCCGCCCAGCTCCACCCCCGCCCCCCCACCTGTGATGCCGGTCTCAGATATCCGCATCGGGATGAAGGGCACCGGCCGGACCGTCTTCCTGGGGGGCCGGATCGAGACCTTCCACTTCGAGGTCCTGGGCATCGCCCGGAACCTGGCCCCCGGGCGCTCCCGCATCCTCTTCCGGGCCAGCGGGGGGCCGCTGGCGGAAGCGGGCGTCATCCAGGGCATGAGCGGCAGCCCCTGTTACATCGACGGCAAGCTCATCGGCGCCCTCTCGTCAGGCTGGGGCAATCTGAAGGAGCCCCTCGGGATGATCACCCCGATCCAGGAGATGCTGGATCAGTTGCGGGATCTCCCGGAGGCCCCTTCCCAGAAGACGCCCCTCATCCTTCCGAAATTGGAGCCTCCCAAGGTCCTGAAGGCGGCGCTCACCGGGGAGATGGTGCCCCTGGCCGACCTCGGGGTCTTCGACCCCCAGGGCACCCCGCTGGTGCTGGGGGGCTCGGCCTTCGGGACCGCCGCCCAGGCCTTCTGGAAGGGGACGGGGGCGCAGTTCGTCACCACCACCGCCACCACGGCCCCCGGCGGTGCGGAAGCCAGCCCCCTGGAGCCCGGCGGCATGGTCGCCATCAACCTCATGCAGGGCGACCTGGACATGAGCGCCAGCGGCACCATCACCTACGTGGACCGCAAGCGGGTGCTCTGCTTCGGGCATCCCCTCTTCAACCTCGGCGTGGTAGACCTGCCGCTGTGGAGCGCCTCCGTGGCCACGGTGGTGCCCAGCAGCCTGATGTCCTGGAAGCTGTCCACCCCGGTGGCTCCGGTGGGCGTGCTGAGGCTTGATCGCAGCAGCGGCGTGGCCGGCCTGCTGGGGGGCGAGGCCCGGATGATCCCCCTGCGTCTCGGGCTGAACCTGGGAGGGAAGCGGAACCTCAACTTCAAGTTCGACCTGATGGATCACCCGGTGGTGACCCCGAACCTGGCGGCCCTGGCCCTGGTCCAGACCCTTGAGACCCACAGCCGGGGCGTCGGCTTCCAGAGCCTCTCCCTGCAAGGCAACATCAAGGTCGCCGGGCACCCCGCCATCCAGATCGAGAACGTGGTGGCCGACCTCAACCCGACCCGGCTGGCCGCCTTCCTCGGGGCCATGCTCCAGGGGGTGACCCTGAACCCCTTCGAGAAGCCCGTCATCGAGGGCATCTCGCTCACGGTGAAGGCCGAGGAGCGGCTCGACATGGTCGCCGTGGCTGGGGTGAGGCTGCTCAAGGCCCGGGCCAAGCGGGGCGAGGTGCTGCCCGTGCTCGTCACCCTGCAGAACATCCAGGGCGTGCGCGAAACCGCCACCTTCAACCTGCAGGTGCCGCTCTCTGCGGAGCGGGGGAAGGCGGTGCTGATGGTCGGCGATGGGCTCAGCCTCATGGCCACGGACCCGGATGAGCGTTCCGTGGAGACCGCGAGCCTCGGGGACGTGGTGCGGATCCTCAACGGCGCCATGCGGAACAACCACGCCTATGCCCTGCTGATCCAGGCCCAGACCGGGGCGGGGTTGCGGGGCGCCCGCCTGGAGGGCCTGCCGCCCGGGGTGGCCACCCTCGCCGGGGTGGAAGGGACCACCGTGGCCCCCCGCCTCCAGCGCCGGATCATCGGCCGTTCCTTCCTGCCGCTGGAGCGGGAAGTCCGCGGACTGACCCAGATCGACGTCGAGATCGAGTGAGAAAGGCCATCATGCGAGCGATTCCCCTACTGATCTCGGCGGCGTGCGGAGCCCTGTCCCTGCAGGCGCAGGTCGGCAGCGCCGGCCAGGCCCCCACCCCCACCTCCGTGCTCACCTTCAACGCCTTCAATGACTGGCTCGGCAGCGACGCCAAGGGTGTCCGCATCGGCGCCGATGGCCGGCTGCGCCTGGCTCCGGCGCTCCGCCGAGTGGCGCAGGTCCCCGAAGGGGTCATCTGGGCCGCGGTGCCGGATGGGCAGGGGGGGCTCTACCTCAGCGCCGGCACGGAGGGGAAGCTCTTCCGCTACCAGAACGGGCAGGTGAGGCCCCTGGGCCAGGTGAAGGGCGGCATCGTCTTCGCGATGGCCCGCATGGGCCAAGACCTCATCGTGGCCCCCAGCGGGGAAGGCAAGCTCATCCGCGTGAGCCCCACCGGGGAAGCCAAGCTCTTCGCGGAGGTGGATGCGAAGGTCGTCTGGGCCATGGTGGCCTCCGAGGGGGAGGTGCATGTCGCCGGTGCCGGTGAGCGGGGCGCGGTGCTGGCCCTCGCCCGGGAAGGGCAGAGCCGGAAGCTGGTGGAGCTGCCGGAGGAGCCCGCCTTCACCGCGCTCCTCCCCGACGGGGAGGGCGCCTGGTACCTGGGCACCCATGGCCGCGGCCTCGTGGCGCGGTGGCGGGGCGGGGATCGCGTGGAGGTCCTCATGGACACGCCCTTCGAGGAGGTCCGCGCGCTGGCGCTGAGCGAGGGGGCCCTCTACGTCGCCGGGAACAACGGCCTGGCGCGGCAGATGGTCTCCGGGCAGCTGGAGCGCCGCGAGGGGTTCCTCCAGGCGGAGCCGCAGACCCAGGTCCGCTGTGGCGTGTACCGGTTCGGCAAGGACCGGGTGCCCGAGCTGCTCTGGCAGTCCGCCCAGAACCAGGTGTTCGCCCTCCAGCCCTGGAAGGGACAGCTGCTCGTGGGGACCGGCAACCGGAGCCGGATCTTCTCCCTGCCCCTGGCGAAGGGGCAGGAACCCTTCGCCGTGATCCAGGAGCTCGGCAGCGCCCAGGCCTCCGCGTTCATCCCGATGGGATCCGAGCTGATGGTGGTCGCCTCCAATCCCGGGGAGCTCCATCAGCTGAGTGAATCCCAGGCCACGGAGGGCACGCTGGAGGGGAAGGTGCTGAGGGGGAACCCCATCGCAGACTGGGGCCGTCCCTACCTGGAGGCCGAGACGCCCGCGGGCACCGGGGTGGACCTCCAGTTCCGCACGGGGAACACGGAGGCCCCCGATGGGACCTGGAGCCCCTGGAGCCCCCCGCTCCGCAGCGGGGAGCGCCCCTCGACCGTTCCCAGCCGCTTCGGCCAGTTCCGGCTTCGCCTCAGCAGCAGCAAGGGCGGAGCCACGCCGGTGGTGGAGTCCGTCACCCTCCACCTGGCCACGCGGAACCTCGCGCCGGTCTGGGAAGGGCTCGACCTGCTGCCCCCGGGTCTGGTCGTCACCCGCAACGCCCCCCCCGACGACATCGGGATCGAGCGGGTGCCCCTGGACACCCAGAAGCTGATCCCGGCCCTGGCCTACATGGGCAGCGAGAAGCGCAGCTTCCGCCGGGCCGCCCAGAGCTTCACCTTCCGCGTGGGGGATCCCAACGGCGACACCCTCCAGTTCCAGATCCGCCTGCTGCCCGAGAAGGGGGCCCCCATCCTCCTGGAGAAGGCCTGGCGGGAGAAGTTCTTCAGCATGGACACCCTTCCCGTGCCCGACGGCCGGTACCGCCTCGAGGTCACCGCGTCCGATGCGCCCACCCAGCCCCTGAACCTGGCCCTGAGCGCCACGTGGCGGACCTCGACCTTCATCGTGGACCACACGCCCCCGGTGATCTCCGAGCTGAGCGCCACCCCGGAGGGGGAGGGGCTGCGGATCCGGTTCACCGCGAAGGATGAATCCTCGGTCCTCCGGGAGGCCGCGGTGAGCGCCGACGGGGAGCACTGGGTCCAGGTCGCCCCGGAGGACCGGGTCTTCGATCAGAAGGAGGAGCGCTTCGACCTCCTCGTGCCCCGGGACCTGGTGAAGGGGGACCGTGTGGTGGTCCGCGTCACGGACCTCCAGCTCAATGAGCAGAGCGCCGGCACCGCCATCACCTCCGCCCGCGCGCCCAAATGAACGCGACGACGCCCGACTTCTGGACGATGTACCTCAAGGCCCACCGGCACCGGCTCAACCGGCGCCTGCATGCCCTGGGCACCTTGGGGTACCTCACCGGACTGGCGTGGATCATCGCCAAGGGGGCCTGGCCGTGGATCCCGGCGCTTCCCATCTGGGCCTACGGGTGCGCCAGGACGGGGCACTTCGGGGTGGAGGGCAACCGTCCGGCCACCTTCGGCCACCCCTTCCTGAGCCTGTGGAGCGACCACCGCATGGTCGCCCTGATGCTCGTGGGGAAGCTGGACGCGGAGTTCGAGCGGCTGGGGATCCCCCAGAAGGGCTGATCACCCCATCCAGCCCTCGTCGATTCCGGGGATCGTCCGGGCGGCCCGGGAAGGCCTCCCGGAGGCTGCGCCACCCCGGGCGAGCCTCCGGCCTCCCGCAAGGCCCGGTCGCGGGCCTTCAGCCCTGATGCTCCTTGTAGACCACGTCCACCGCGAGGGCCAGGCCCGTGAGGAGGGCGAGGCCATGGGGATGGGCCTGCCCGGGGCCTTCCACCATGACCAGGTACTGATCGGCGTTGGTGAAGAGCTCCTTCATCAGGCCCCCCCACTTCTTGGTGATGCGACCGAAGACTTGGCCGTTCACGGTGAAGGTGAAGTCCCAGCCCTTCCAGTCCCCCTTGAGCTCGCCCAGGGGAAGGCCCTGCGCATCCTGCACCTCGAAGGCGCCGCCGAGGGAGAAGACCTTGGATCGCAGCTGGGCCATGAGCTCCCCGCTGGGGCCGTGCACCGTGAGGCGGGTGCGGAAGAACCGGGCGTGCTTGTGCACGGTGAGCTGGGGGCCCGTCAGGCCGGGACCGTAGACCCTCAGGTCCGTGGGGAGCATGGCCTTCTTGAGGAGCAGGCGGAGCCACTTCATGGCGGGCTCGTCCTTCGCCTGGCCCAGCTGGGCCCCGGTCTCGGGATCCAGCAGGTGGTAGGTGTCCGTGAGCTTGAGGAGGGCGACCTCCTCCTTGATGAAGAGGGACGTGCGGCCATGGAACAAGGGGCTCCCAGAAATCCCCAGCGTACCAAGGCCGCTGACGTTCACTTTCGGGTGGCGGTGAAGATGCCGTTGGGCTGGTCGAAGTCCACGGCCGTCGCGGGGCCGGCGGGGGGCAGGCTGAACTGCACGAAGAAGCCGGGCAGGGCCTTGAGGCCGAAGCGGGTGCCCCGCACCGGGACCAGCTCGAAGGTGGGCTGCCCCTTCACGTCCACGGAGAGGACGCTGCCGCGGAGCGAGACCACCGCCTCCATGTCCGACCGCATGGCGTAGGTGCCCGTGAAGCGGCGCAGGAAGGCCGGATCGGTGAGGCGGGCGTCGGCCTTCTTGGTGAACACGATGGGCTTCACGCTGGGCTCGAGGGCGATGGCAAGGGAGTCGATCTCGCCATCCAGACCCATGCCGAACTGGAGCTTCTCATCCTCGAAGACGGGATCCTCGGCCTTGAGGCCGTTGAAGGTGTCGAAGTGCCAGTGCTCCAAGGGGGTCCGGATGCCGTTGAAGGTCACCTCGATGCGGGGGCCCTTCACCTCGGCGTGCACCTGGCCGTAGCCCGGGTGCTCGTAGTCGCCGGCGTAGTCCTCCAGGGGGTGGCTGGGCTGGGTGCCGGGCTTGCGGGCCGCTTTCTTCTTGGCCTCGGCCTCCTTCTCCTGGGCCTTGCCCTCCGCCTTCCGCTTGAGGGCGGGCCCGCTCCAGTCCTGGGCCTCGAGGCCCAGCACCCGGTCGATGACGTAGCGGGGGAGCAGGTCGCGGGTGGGCGTGCCATCCATGTTGGTGAGCACCACGATGCCCAGGTTCGCATCGGGCACCATCATCACCATGGCGGAGAATCCATCGATGTTGCCGCCGTGGTGGATGCGCTGGTGGCCACGATACACGTCGGTGAACCAGCCGGGGGCGTAGCCGCCGGGGACCACCTCGGGCTTGGTCTGGGGGGTGCCCAGCACCATCTTCGGGGTGTGGAGGAAGGCCACGCTGGTGGGGCTCAGAACCTGCTTGCCCTGGTAGGTGCCCTTGGCGAGGTGCATGGCCACCCAGGCGGCGACTTCATTGACCGAGGCGTTGATGGAGCCGGCGGGTCCCACGTTGGTGATGCCCCTGTAGGGGATCTGCTTCACGGTGCCATCCTTCTCCTCCCGATAGGGCTGGGAGAAGTCGGCGTCCTTCTGCGTGACCTCCACGGAGAAGTTGGCCCGCTTCATGGCCAGGGGCTGGAAGATCTGCTCCCGGACGCTGTCCTCCCAGCTCTTGCCGGTGATCTCCTCCGTGAGGTAGCCGGCGGTGAGGAACATGGCGTTGTTGTACTGGAAGTCAGTGCGGAAGTCCTTGTTGGGCTCCAGGTACTGCAGCCGGCGCACCATCTCCTTGCGGCCCATGGTGGCGTTGTACCAGAGCGAGTCGTGGCGGGGCATGCCGCTGCGGTGGGTCACCAGGTCGAGGGGCGTCATGCGGTCGGTGGCCACGGGATCCTGCAGCTTGAACCAGGGGATCCAGGTGCGGATGGGCTTCTCCCAGTCGAGCTTGCCCTCGTCCACCAGCGCCGCCATCACGGCGGTGGTGAAGGCCTTGGTGGAGGAGCCGATGGGCAGCAGCGTGTCGGCGGTCATGGGCAGGTTGCGGGCGACATCCCGCTGGCCGTGCCCCTTGGCATAGATGACCTCCCCATCCTTCACGATGGCGATGGCCAGGCCCGGCACCTTCCAGTCGGCCCGGATCTTCTCCACCTCGGCTTCGAAACCCGCCAGGGCGCGCCGGGCCTTGTCCGTGCCCTTGGCCTCCCTGGTCAGTTTGAAGGGGATGCTCTGACCGCCCTGCGTGAACTGGCCCGCGAGGACCGTGCCCTCCGGGTTCAGCTCGCCCTTGAAGGTGGGGTTGCCGGGCACTCCCGCGAGGGCGAAGGTGACGACACGCCCCGTGACCGCCACCTGGGACAGGGCCAAGTCCTTGGCGCCCTGCTGGGGGATGCTCGCCTTGCCGGTCCAGCCCTCCTTGCCGGAGCTGAGATCCACAAGCACCTGGAGCGGGCTTCCGGGGATCTCCAGGGCGCCTTCCCAGTGGCCCGAAGGCTGGGGGGATTGCGCGGAGAGGAAGGCGCTGGTGGCGATGAGCGCAGGGAGGATGAGGGGTCGCATGGGAGCTCCTTGTGGGGGCGCGCCGAGGGCCAGCGGCCTTCAGGGTCGCGCGGAGAGGGGGTGGATGGCGATCAGTTCTGGGGGGCTCGGGTGCGTTCGAGCCTCAGCCGGAAGAACCACCGGGCGAGCCGGGTGGTGAGGATGAAGGACAGCAGGGCCAGGAGGCCAGCCACGGGGATGGTCCAGTAGCCGAGCACTTCCCGGGTCCCCTGGGCATGGGGACCCACGAGGCTCCCGAAGAAAAAGTTCCCGTTCCCCACCCAGAGTCCGGTGGTCTCCGGGGCGAAGGGCTTCATGATGGCCACCACCGTGAACCCCAGGCTCAGGGTGTAGCCGATGAACACCACGAGGGCGGTGAGGAAGCCCAGCACCCCATGGGCGGCGGAGCGGAGCGCGGCCCGCACGAGGACCGAGGGGGCGGTGCTGTGGGCCGCCTGGGCGAGGAGCCCCTCGGTGCGGTAGGCCTCGGCCAGGGCCTCCGGGGGACCCAGCCGCTCGAGCACCGCCTCCACGGCGGTGGCGCTGCGATCGGCCGTCTCCAGGTGCTCGGAGATGAGGCTGCGGATGTCGGAGAGGATCTCCTCCTGCTCCGCCGGGGCCGCGCCCCGGAGGGCCTTCTTCAGGTGGAGGAGGTAGCGTTCGACGGCGTCGGGGGTGGCGTTCATGCGTCGCTCCGGGTCGAGAGGGGTTGCAGGAGGGCGGCCAGGGCCGAAGAGAACGAGCGCCATTCCCGGGCGATGCCCTGGGTGCGCTGACGGCCGAGGGGGGTCAGGGCGTAGTACTTCCGGGGATTCCCGGTGCCTTCCTGGCGCCACTCGGAGCTGAGGAGCTCATCGCTGCGAAGCCGGTTGAGGATCGGGTAGAGGGTGCCTTCACCGATGGTGAGACCGGCCAGCTCCAGGGCCTGGAGGATGTCGAGGCCATAGCGCGGGGCCTCCCAGAGGGTGGCGAGGATCGCCAGCTCCAAGGTGCCCTTGCGCAACTGGGCCGCCCACTTGTCGGTGGCCTGTTGTTCGAGGTCTGGGTGAGGGGTCATGGGTTCCTTCCTTGAACAAGTACACGGTAATACAAAGTACTTGTTTAGCCCAATCCCAAAAAAAGATCCGGGGCCGTGGAGGCGCCCGGATCAGGTGTTCAAATTTTGAAATGTTTGGATTAGATGCCCTTGAAGGCCGCCGGGCGCTTCTCCAGGAAGGCGCCCATGCCCTCCTTCATGTCCTGGCTGGCGGCCAGGAGCCCGAAGAGGGCGGCCTCGAACTGCAGGCCCTGCTCCAGGGGCATGTCCAGGCCCTGCTGCACGGCGCTGATGGCCCGGGTGAGGGCCAGGGGGCCGCGGCTGAGGATGGTCTTGGCGAGCTTCTCCACCCCGGCCTTGAGGTCAGCCTGGGGGAAGACGCGGCTCACCAGACCCATGCGCAGGGCGTCGGCGGCGGGGATCATGTCGCCGCTCAGGATCATGTCGAGGCCGATGCCGGCCCCCACGAGGCGGGGCAGGCGCTGGGTGCCGCCGTAACCGGGGATGATGCCGAGGGAGACCTCGGGCAGGCCGAACTTGGCGTTCTCGGAGGCCACCCGGATGTGGGCGGAGAGGGCCAGCTCGCAACCGCCCCCCAGGGCGAAGCCGTTCACGGCGGCGATCACGGGCTTGGGCATCGCGGCGATGCGGTTGAACACCGCCTGGCCCTTGAGGGCCTGCTCCCGGGCGGAGCCGCTGTCCAGATCCTTCAGCTCGCTGATGTCGGCGCCCGCCACGAAGGCCTTCTCGCCGGCGCCCGTGAGCACCACCACGCCCACTTCGGCGTCGTGCTCCAGGCCCGCAACCGCGCATTCGAGTTCCTTGAGGAGCGCGTTGTTGAGGGCGTTCATCTTCTCGGGACGGTTCAGCGTCACCCAGGCGATGCGGTCCTGCTTCTCGACGAGGACGAGGGACATGGGGCCTCCAGATGGAAGCTTCGATTATCGCTGGGAACGCGAATGGCGCGAATAGAAGCGCGAATGGCGCGAATGAAGATGTGATGGAAATGGCCCCGCATGAGGCTGGAGATCGCCGGGGGCGGCCTCCACCCTTGGAAGCTGGGGCCAGGTGCAGGCGATCTGTATTCCATTCGCGCCATTCGCGCTATTCGCGTTCCAACCCCAGGTGCTCCCGCAGGAAGGCCAGGCTCGCGGCCCAGCCCTGCCGCGCGCTTTCGGGGTGGAAGTGCTCGGGACGGGCGTCGCAGAAGAAGCCGTGGGGGGCCTCGCTGTAGATGAGGCTGGCGAAGGGCTTGCCCGCTTCCAGGAGGGCCTGCTCCAGCGCCGGGCGCTGCTCCCAGGTGATGGCGGTGTCCTTCCCGCCCCAGAGGAAGAGGTGGGGGCCCGAGAGCCGGGGCAGGCGGTCCAGGTGCTGGGGGATCATGCCTCCATAACAGGAGATGGCCGCCCGGAGGGGCAGGGTGGTGTGGGCCAGGAAGGCCATGCGGCCGCCCATGCAATAGCCCACGGCGGCCTGGCGGTCGGCGCCCTGGGTGGTGAGCCAGGCGGCACAGGCCCGGAAGTCCGCATCCAGGCCCTCCAGGGTGAGCTGGGCGGCCTCGGCCCGGGCCCCGGCCAGGTCGGAATAGGGGGCGTCGAAGGCGGGGGCGGTGCGGTGGAAGAGCTCCGGGCAGATCGCCAGGAAGCCCTCCCGGGCCCAGCGCTCCGTGAGGTCGCGCATGTGGGCGTTCACACCGAACACCTCCTGGAGGACCAGCAGGCCCGGAGGGTGGGCCACCCCCACCGGCCGGGCGATCCAGGCCCGGAAGGTCGTGCCATCCTCGGCGCGCAGGTCGATCCATTCAGAGCGGATGGGGAGCATGCCCCAGGCTACCGCGGGTCCGTCCGGAGGTAGGCCAGCCAGTACACGCCAGCCACCAGCAGGGTTCCGCCCACCAGCTTTCCCAGGCTGACCCAGGCGAGGTTCCGGGCCAGGCCGACCCAGCTTCCCGCCGCTTCGCCCGCGACCAGGCGCCCGAAGGGCAGGAAGAACCAGTTGGCGATGGAGTGCTCCAATCCCATCGCCACGAAGGCCGTGATGGGGAAGAGGATGGCGAGGATCTTGTCGGTGAGGCTCCGGCCTCCCAAGGCCAGCCACACCGCGAGGCAGACGAGGGCGTTGCAGAGGATGCCCCGGGCGAAGGCCGGGCCCGCGTCCAGGGAGGTCTTGGCCAAGGCGATCTGCCGGGCGGTCTCGCCCACCGCCCCTCCACCCAGGGCCCCCACCTGGGCCCAGGCCGCCAGCGCCACGGTCCCCAGGCAACCGGCCACATTGCCCAGGTAGACGAGGACCCAGTTCCGCAGGACCTCACGCCAACCGATGCGCCCGCTGGCCCAGGCCAGGGCCAGCAGGTTGTTGCCGGTGAAGAGCTCCGCCCCGGCCACCACCACGAGGATCAGGCCGAGGCAGAAGGCCAGGCCGCCCAGGAGGCGGGTCACACCCAGCCCGAGCCGGGGATCCGTCGTGACGACGGTGAAGAGGAGGGCGCCCAGGGAGATGAAGGCGCCCGCCAGGACCGAGAGGAGGAGGAGGGTGATCGCGTCCGTGTGGGCCTTGGTCACACCCAGGGCCTCGACCTTGTGGGCGATCTCCCGAGGCGGAAAGGCATCGAGGGAAGGGGGAAGGGGTTCCATGGCGGGCCCTCCGGGGGATGCACCGCAAACATGGGCCGGGACACCCTCGACCGCGTCACAAGCCCACCGATTAGAATGGACCCATGGCCAACGCCCCCCACCCCGAGAGCTACCGCGACAGCCTCCGCGCTTTCCTGCGGGAGGACTGGGGCACCCAGGACTGGAGCACCGCCGCCGTGCCGGACCGGCCCATGGCGGGCCGCGTGGTGGCTAAGGCGGACCTCACCCTGGCGGGCCTGCCCGTGGCCCTGGAGGTCCTGAAGCTCGTGGACCCCGCCGTGGAGGTCACCTTGCTCGCGAAGGACGGGGATCGCGTGGCCAAAGGCACCGAGGTGCTCCGCATCGCCGGCCGGGCCCATGCCCTGCTCATGGGGGAGCGGGTGATGCTCAACCTCCTGCAGCGCCTCAGCGGCACCGCCACCCTCACCCGCGCCTTCGCCGACGCCGTGGCCGGGACGAAAGCCCGCATCCTGGACACGCGCAAGACCACGCCCGGCCTCAAGCTCCTGGAGAAGTACGCCGTGCGCTGCGGCGGCGGCTTCAACCACCGCCTGAACCTGGGCGATGGCGTGCTCCTCAAGGAGAACCACCTCATGACCCACGGCGGCCTCGAAGGCGCCGTGGCCGCCGCCCGGGCCGTGGCCCCCAACCTCATCCGCATCGAGGTGGAGGTGGAGACCCTGGACCAGCTCCGGGCCTGTCTCGCCTGCCCCGGCGTGGACGGCGTGCTCCTCGACAACATGTCCAACGAGATGACCCGCGAGGCCGTGGCCCTGCGGGACGCCTCCGGCCGCCACCTCTTCCTCGAAGCCAGTGGCAACATGAGCCTCGACCGCGTGCGCAGCGTCGCCGAGACCGGTGTGGACTTCATCAGCGTGGGGGCCCTCACCCACAGCGCCCCGGCGGCGGATCTCAGCTTGCGCCTGGACCTCTAGGGGCGCTCCATCCGGAACCCTTCGCTGGGAGGCCTCCCCGGCAGCGCCTCCCCATGGCCGTCCCGGAGCAGGTGCACGTGGGGGCTCATGATCTCCACACCGGCCTCGGCGAAAGTGTCCTGGATGTGCCGGTGGAGCTCCGCGTAGAGGGCGGGCATGCGCTCGGGCTCCCGGGTGGAGGCGTTGAGCTCGTAGACCACGTAGAAGTCATCCAGCTTCGTCTGCAGCACGAAGGGCTTGGGGTCCCGGAGGAGCCCCTCGCTGCGGCGGGCGGCTTCCAGGAGCAGCCGATGGACCTGGTCCCAGGGCACGGCGTAGCCGAGGCTCACCGTGGTGTGGAGGGTCACGCCTGGGCCTTCCGGACCCACCTGGGCGCTGTAGTTGAGCACCTTGCCGCCCAGCACCGTGGCGTTGGCGAGCACGACCTCCTCCTGCTTGAAGGTGCGGAGGCGGGTGGTGAGGAGGCCCCGGTGCACCACGACCCCGGCGTCCTCCCCGATCTTCACCACGTCCCCCACCCGGTAGGCCCGGGTATAGGTGAGGATGGCCCCACTGAGGACATTCCCCACTGTGCCGCTTCCGCCCAGGGACACGAGCACGCCGACGAAGAGGCCGATGGCCTTGAAGGCCTCGCTCCCGGCGCCCGGCAGGTAGGGGAAGGCCAGCACCAGGGCGAAGGCCAGCACGCCGAGCCGGACAAGGGTGTAGGTGGGGCGCGCCCAGTCGGGGTCGAACCCTTCCGCGGTGCGATGGCCCTCTCCGAGGGCTTCGAAGAGGCCCTTCAGCAGGCCGAGCAGCGTGCGGGTGGCCAGCACCACCACGAGCAGCACGAGCCCCGAGGGCAGGTAGGCCACGAGGGCCCTCCCGAACAGGGCCACGGGTTCCAGCAGCCGGTCGAGGAGGTGGCCGGCCAGCCCCGCCGTGGCCTGGAACAGGCCCAGGGCCGTGCTGATGAGGACGAAGGCGCCCAGCAGGCGGAGGAGGTTCACCAGGAGGCCGATCCCCCGATGCACCCAGCGCCGCACCTGCAGGGCGGGGACCAGCTCCAGGCTCCCCAGGCGGAGGGGGCCCAGGCTCGCCAGCCAGCGACCCCGGATGCGGTCCCGGAGACGGCGGCCCAGCTCGGCGGTGAGGCGCCACAGGAGCACGGCCACCAGGGCCAGGGCCAGGAGGGCCAGCAGGCGCTGCCACAGGGCGGCGCCGGGAGGGAGCGGGGACCAGGTGGGAGCCATGTCCGGCAGTGTACCCGTGGGAGAATGGACGGATGCTGAAGCTCGAGTCCTTCCCCGTGGGCCCCCTGGGCTGCAACTGCTCCCTGCTCTGGGATCCCGCCCGGGGCACGGGGGTGGTGGTGGATCCCGGCGGTGACGGACGGAAGATCGCGGCGAAGGTCACCCAGCTGGGCTTCAAGGTCACGGCCCTCCTGCACACCCACGCCCACTTCGATCACGTCGGCGCCACCAAGGAGCTCCAGGACCTCTGGCAGGTGCCGGCCTACCTGCACCCGGAGGACACCTTCCTGGTGGACCACCTGGAGATGCAGACCAGCACCTTCGGGATGCCCTCCATCCCGAGGCCGGACCTCGGGGCGCTGGCCCATGGTGAGCGGCACCATGAGCTGGGCGTCCTCCACACCCCGGGCCACACTCCAGGCTCCTGCTGCTTCCACGGGGCCTTCGAGCAGGGGGGCGTCCTCCTGGCGGGGGACACCCTCTTCAAGCGGGGGGTGGGGCGCACCGACCTCTGGGGCGGGAACTTCGAGCAGCTGGAGTCGAGCATCCAGGGGCACCTCTATGGGCTTCCCGAGGGGACCCTGGTGATCCCCGGTCATGGGCCCGCCACCACCATCGGCGAAGAGCGGATGCAGAACCCCTTCGTCCGCGCCTGAGCGTAACCTGATCCCATCGGAGGTCCCCATGGACACCCTGCTTCCCTTCCTCGGCTGCGGTCCCTTCCTCTTCGTGGGGGTCGTTTACCTCCTGAGCTGCCTCAAGGTGGTCAACGAGTACGAGCGGCTGGTGGTGTTCACCCTGGGCAAGGTGGGGAATGCACCGAAGGGGCCTGGCCTCTGCTTCGTGTTCCGCCCCTTCCAGACGGCGGTGACGATCTCCCTGCGCACCATCGTGCTGGACGTCCCCAGCCAGGACATCATCACCCGGGACAACGTGAGCCTGAAGGTGAGCGCGGTCGTCTACTTCAAGGTGCTGGACCCCAAGCAGGCCATCATCGGGGTGGAGAACTACCACTACGCCACGAGCCAGATCGCCCAGACCACCCTGCGCTCGATCCTGGGCGAGGTGACCCTCGACGAGCTCCTCGCGGACCGGGAGAAGCTGAGCCTGCGGCTGCGGGAGATCATCGACCACGCCACGGAGCCCTGGGGCATCGAAGTCTCCAGCGTCGAGCTGAAGAGCGTGGACCTCCCGGAGCAGATCCAGCGGGCCATGGGCAAGCAGGCCGAGGCGGAGCGGGAGAAGCGGGCCAAGATCATCGCCGCCGAGGGCGAGCTCATGGCCAGCCAGCAGCTCCTCGAGGCCGCCAACAAGATCAGCCAGAACCCCGCCGCCATCCAGATGCGCTACCTCCAGACCCTCACGGAGATCGCCGTGGAGAAGAACAGCACCATCGTCTTCCCCCTCCCCATGGAGCTCATGGCGGTGTTCAAGAAGCTCGCGGAGAAGTAGGCCGCGGGGCCCTCCGGGGCTCAAGCACCTTCGGAGCGGACCACCAGCACATCGCAGGGGGCGTGTCGGGCCACACGGGCCGCGGTGCTCCCGAAGAGGAGGCGCTCGAAGGCGCTGTGCCCCACCTGGGCGACGACCATGAGCGTGTCGGGATCCGCCGCGGCCACCAGCTCCTCGGCGGGAGCCCCCCACTTCACCAGGGCCTGGGCTCCGGGGAGGTCCTTGATCCAGCTCTGGAGCTCCTCCCGGGCGTGGGTCTCCATGCTTTGAAGCCAGGAGGGATCCGGCAGGGCGAGCTGGGCTTCCGGGAGCATGGGGGCCGGGGGCTGGAGGATGTGCATGGCCACCACGGGGACGCCGAGCCCCTCGGCCCAGGCGGCGCCCTTGGCGAGCGCCTGACGGCTGGCCTGGCTGAAATCCACGCCGACGAGCACCTTGGTGATCATGGAGGCCTCCGAACCCAGGCGATCCGCCCGACTCCAACATAGGCCCTGGGTGGAAGATGCCGATCACAGGGGGGTTGACAATAGGAGTTGTAACATCTAATTTGAACTCAGCCAGGAGGCTCCCATGCGCGTGCTCCGTTCGTCCGACTCCCGCGGCCACTTCGACTTCGGGTGGCTCGACACCCGCCACAGCTTCTCCTTCGGGGACTACTTCGATCCGGACCACCACCACTACCGTGGCCTCCGCGTGCTCAACGAGGACGTGGTCCAACCCGGCCAGGGCTTCGGCACCCACGGTCACAAGGACATGGAGATCCTCACCTGGGTGCTGTCCGGTGCCCTGGAGCACAAGGACTCCCTGGGCAGCCACGGCGTGATCCGACCCGGGGAGGCCCAGGTCATGAGCGCCGGCACCGGCATCCGCCACAGCGAGTTCAACCACAGCGCTTCGGAGCCCGTGCACTTCCTCCAGATCTGGCTGCTGCCCGAGGCCAAGGACCTCACCCCCCGCTACGGCCAGGTGCGCTACGAGGAGGCCGAGCTCGCCAACCGCTGGCGCCTCATCGCCAGCCGGGAGGGGGCCGAAGGCAGCGTGGTGATCTTCCAGGACCTCCGCATCCATGCAGCGCGCCTCGCGGCCGGGGCCGCGCTTTCCGCCGTCCTGCCCACCGGCCGACACGGCTACCTCCATATGGCCACGGGCCAGGTGAAGCTGGAGGACGGCACCGTGCTCCAGGCGGGGGATGCGCTCAAGGTCTGGGACGAGGCGGGACCCACCCTCACCGCGGAGGCGGCCAGCGAAGTGCTCTGGTTCGACCTGGCATGAACGCGCCCGTCCTCTTCGCCTCCCACGGCTCCCCCATGCTCGCACTGGAGGAGGGTCACCCCTGGGCCCGCGCCCTGCATGCCTGGGGACGCACCCATCAGCCCCGGGCGATCCTCGCCGTGTCCGCCCACTGGTGGACGCCGGACCTGCGCATCACCACCTCGCCCCAGCCACCCACCCTCCATGACTTCGGTGGCTTCCCCGAGGCCCTCTACCGGCTTTCGTATCCGGCGCCGGGCTCACCGGAACTGGCTGGGCGGATCCAGGTGCTCCTGGAAGCCGCGGGGTTTCCCGTGAAGTCCGATGACGCGCGGGGGCTGGACCATGGCACCTGGAGCCTGCTGCGCCACAGCCATCCTGAGGCCACGATCCCCGTGGTGCAGCTCTCGCTTCCGCGGTGGGCCCCCAGGGACCTGCTGCGCCTGGGGGCGGCCCTCGCTCCCCTGCGGGGCGAAGGTGTGGCCCTCGTGGCCAGTGGGGGGCTCATCCACAACCTGCGGGCCGTGGCCTGGGAAGCCCCCGATGGGGAGGTGCTCCCCTGGGCCGCGGAGGCGGAGGACTGGTTCGTCCACCACCTGGAAGCCGGCGACCTCGACGCCCTCCTCGACCACCGGGAGCGGTGGGCCGGCAGC
This sequence comes from uncultured Solibacteraceae bacterium, assembly GCA_964627685.1. GTDB lineage: Bacteria > Acidobacteriota > Holophagae > Holophagales > Holophagaceae > JAFDVN01. The sequence goes on from CAZVKM010000027.1 coordinate 17,293, forward strand.
CTCGCCGCGGCTCCCACCACCGACCACCTGGATCCCCTCTTCGTGGCCCTTGGGGCCGCGGGGAGGGACCCCGCACGCACCGTGCACCAGGGGTTCCAGCTGGGCACCATGAGCTTGCGCACCTGGAGCTGGGAGGCCCCATGACGTTTCGCGAGATTGCCTTCGTCGTGCCCGCCCACGCCGCCGTGGAAGGAGATGGCATGCCCATCCAGCGGGCCATCCCGGCCCGCAACCTGCCGCTGCTGGATCCCTTCCTGCTGCTGGACCACTTCGGGCCCGTGAGCCTGCCGCCGGGCACCGATGGCGGCATCCCCGACCATCCCCACCGGGGCTTCCAGACCCTCACCTACCTCCTGCAGGGGGCCATGGAACACAGGGACAGCCGCGGGGGGCATGGTCGCCTCGCGCCCGGCGGCGCCCAGTGGATGAACGCCGCCTCGGGCATCGTGCACTCCGAGATGCCCATGCCGGAGGTGCGGGCGGCGGGCGGGGCCATCGAGGGCCTGCAGCTCTGGATCAACCTGCCCGCGGAGCTCAAGGGCATGGCGCCCGGTTACAGGGATGTGCAGGCGGAAGACATCCCCACGGTCGCGCTCCCCGGGGGCTCCCTCAAGGTGCTGGCCGGCACCTGGGCGGGGATCACCGGCCCCGTGCCCCAGCTGCGACCCTTCGCCTACGCCTTCCTGGAGCTGGAACCCGGCGGCGCCTTCGAGCACGACCTCCCGGAGGGCTGGAACGCCGCCCTCTACCTCCGCAGCGGCGAGGCCCTCGCAGGCGCCACCGATCGACCCGTGAAGGCCCGCGACCTGGTGGTGCTCAAGCCCCAGGGCGGCGGCCTCCGCCTGACCTCCCCGGGTGGGGCCACGGCCCTGCTCCTGGCCGGGCAGCCCCTGGGGGAGCCCATCGCCCGCTACGGCCCCTTCGTGATGAACACCGAGGCGGAGATCCACCAGGCCTTTGAGGACTACCGGGCGGGGCGCATGGGGGTCATTCCGGGCTGAGCCCGTCCGGACCCACCCTGCGGGGATTCACGACCGGCGCAGCTCCTCCCGGGCCTGGGCCAGGCAGGTGGGGCACAACCCGTGGGTGAGGGGCGTCCGGGTGTGGCGCTCCACGTAGACCTCCACCCGCTCCCAGGTCCCCTCATCGTTTCGGATGCTCTTGCAGGACGCGCAGATGGGGATGAGGCTGCGGAGCTCGGCCACGGTGCGCCGGGCCTCCACCAGGCGGGCGAGGAGGCCTCCCACCCGATGGAGGAGGCGGCGGATGAGGAGGTGGATGAGCACGCCCACCGCCAGGGTGATGCCGAGCTGCGTGGCGAGCCACAGCGCGGTGGGACCCGGAGGTGGCGCGAGGCTCCAGGTGCCTGCGATGGCCAGGAGGGTGAAGGTCACCGAGAGGACGTAGTGGCGGACCCGCCGGACGAAGACCCCCACCACCGCGAGCAGGGTGAAGAAGGCGGCGATGCGCATGGGATCCCGCACGAACCAGGTGACGACCAGGAGCTGGAGGGCGACGAAGCCGAGGGCCAGCATCGCGAAGCGGTCCGAGAGGGCCTTCGAGGGCACCTGGGCCCGGTAGGTGAGCGTGAGGCCCACCCAGATGGGGACGGCCGCGGCGGAGGAGACCACGAGGGCCATCCTCGAAGGGGAGGGCGGGGCCGCGAGGCGGAACCCGAGCTGCAGGACGCTGGCCCCGGTCATCCCCCAGCCGAACGCCGTGAGGAGACGCTGGTAAAGGATCTCCAGGCTTCGGGAAGGGGCCCATCGGTGCATGCCCCAGTATGGCGCTTCCGGCCGGTTCGGGAGAGCATGGGCGGGGCCGAGGCCCGGCCCCATTGGGGGAATCCATGGCCGATCTCCACCAGATCACCCCCTTCCTGCACGTGCCCGACCTCGAGGGGGCCCTTCAGCGGCTCACAGGCGTGCTGCCCTTCGAGGTGGCCTACCAGGTCCCAGGCTACGCCTACCTCCAATGGGAAGCGGCGGGGCTGAGGGTGTTGGAGGAACCGGGACGCCCGGCTCCGGGGCCCGGCGGATCCCGGATGACCGTGTACCTGGATGTCCTGGACGTGGATGCGCTCTACGCGCGGCTTCGGCCGGGCCTCGCCACCCTTTCCCCTGAGGATGTGATGCCCCCGCGCAACCAGCCCTGGGGCCAGCGGGAGTTCCATGTGCGGCTCCCGGATGGCCACTGGCTGGCCTTCGGGACGCCCACGGCGGAGGAGGCCGAGGTGGACCGGGGCGCGAGCATGCCCTTCTGAGGGGCTCAGTCCGCCTTCGGCTCCACCACCAGCGCCCGCCGCAAGGTGAAGCGGGTGCCGCCCAGCCGGTTCACGGCCCGGGCCAGGGCTTCCCGGCTGCTGGCGAGCTCGGCGCACCAGGCTTCCAGGGGCAGCTCGCCGCCCTCGGAATGGTCGGCCACCCAGGCCTCCCAGAGGGCTCCGAGCCGCGTCGCATCGGGTTCCTCGCGGTCCTGCCAGCTCCGCTCCTGGGGGCGGGTGGGCTGGTGGAAGCGGGTGGCCTGGAGCTTCTCGGGGAGGAAGCGCTGCTTCCGGTCGTAGTCGGCGTGGCTGTAGAAGTAGCCCTCGCCGTGGCCGCGCTGCTTGGAAGTGCTCGTATGGGCGTCGCGCAGGCTCTCGGGCACGGGGGCGTCGTCCACGGCCAGGGCCGCGTCGATGGCCACCACGGTGGCGTTGCTC
>CAZVKM010000028.1:0-4622 GCA_964627685.1 uncultured Solibacteraceae bacterium
GCTGCCTCACCCTCATCGAGCTCACGGACCACTGCAACCTGCGCTGCCCCGTGTGTTACGCGGGAAGCGGTCCCGAGCGCCTCACGCACCGGTCCCTCGAGCAGGTGATCGCCATGCTGGATGCGGTGGTGCGGAGCGAGGGGGAGCCCGACATCGTGCAGTTCAGCGGTGGCGAGCCCACGCTGCACCCGGAGTTCTTCCGCATCCTGGACGAGGCCAAGGCGCGGCCCATCCGGCACCTGATGGTGAACACCAACGGCATCCGCATCGCCACGGAGGCGGGCTTCGCCGAGAAGCTCGCGGCCTACATGCCCGGGTTCGAGCTCTACCTGCAGTTCGACAGCCTCCGGAAGGAGCCGCTGCTGAAGCTGCGGGGGGCAGACCTGCGGGAGATCCGCCTCGCGGCCCTGGAGAAGCTGAACGCCCTGAACCTCAGCACCACCCTGGTGGTCACCCTCGAGAAGGGGCTGAACGACGACGAGGTGGGGGCGATCCTGGACTTCGCGCTGAAGCAGAAGTGCGTGCGGGGGGTGACCTTCCAGCCCGTCCAGCACGCGGGCCGTGCGGAGGGCTTCGATCCCGCCACGGACAGGCTGACCCTCACGGAGGTCCGGCGCCGCATCCTCGAGCAATCCAAGGTCTTCGCCCCGGAGGACATCCTCCCGGTGCCCTGCCATCCGGACAGCCTGGCCATGGCCTACGCCCTCAAGCTCGAGGGCAAGGTCCAGCCCCTCACGCGCTACGTGCCTCCGGAGGTCCTCATCGAGGGGGGGAGGAACACCATCGTCTACGAGCAGGACACCGCGATCCGGGGGCAGCTCTTCAAGGCCTTCAGCACGGCCCACAGCCCCCTGAGCGCCGCCACGAGCCTCCGGGAGCTGCTCTGCTGCCTGCCGCTCGTGAAGGCGCCACAGCTGTCCTACGACAGCGTGTTCCGGGTGATCATCATGGCCTTCATCGACGCCCACGCCTTCGACCTCCGCAGCATCAAGAAGACCTGCGTCCACATCGCCCAGCCCGACGGGCGCATCATCCCCTTCGACACCTTCAACCTGTTCTACCGCGATGGGCTCGCCGAGACCCGGCTGGCCCCGATCCGCCGGGCCCTGGCGTCCCCAGGGCGCGTGGAGGCCTGACATGGCGACCGTCCTCTCCTTCCTGGCGGGCCTGACGCTGCTCCTCCTGGGGCTGTGCGGGGGCCTGGTGCTCTGCTCCGACTGCAGCTCCGCCCAGCATCGGAAGGAAGCGGAGCGGCGGAGGCAGGTCCAGGAGGCGGCCGACGCCGCCGTGCACGGCCGGTACCACGCCCAGGCGGTAGCCTTCTTCCCCGAGCGGGCCGAGGGGTGGGCGCGGGCGACCCTGCGGACCCCGGAGTCCCTGAGCTGGATCGCGGAATACCGGGATGAAGGCTACGAGCGTGAAGCGGCCTTCCTGACCACCGGGGCCGCGGACGGGTCCTTCCAGGAGGAGGCCCGGCAGCGGCTGGAAGCCGCCCAGCGGGAGCTGGCCCGACGCCGGGAGGCCGGCGCTCCGAATCAGGAAGTCGTCGCGGCGGACGCCCAGGTCCGTCAGGCCCAGCGGTCCCTCGAGTTCGGTCGGAAGGAGTGGGGGCAGCGTCGCCTCGGGGCGCACGTGCTCGTGGTCCGCCTGGACCTCTTCGTGGATGGCCGCACCGGGGCCCGGGCCTGGCTGAGCCCCAGCACCCCCGTCAAGGCGCCCGGCTCGCCCTTGGAGCTGGCCACGACCCTCAAGGGCTCCGAGCGGTTCACCGGCGTCGAGGCCCAGCTGCTGGCCGGGGCCACCCATCGCCACCAGGTGTGGCTGGGTCCCTGGCAGACGCCGGAGTGGGGCGCGCCCACCCCAGAGGGCGGCGTGGGGAACCGGGCGGTGCGCGTGACCGTGTGGGGCCCGCAGCCGGCCCAGGTGGAGGCCTTCCGCTCCCACCTCACCGTGGATCGCCTGGCGCCGTTGGCGACGGAGCGGAAGGCCGCACCCGCCGGTCCCTAGGAGGCCACGGGCCCGGGGGAGGGAAGGAGCCGCATGGCCTGGGGGCGGGCATAGGTGAGCCGCCGCCAGAACCACTCGGCGGGGCCGAGGCGGAACCGCTGCAGCCAGAGATGGCTGGTGATCACCTGGAGCGCGAAGAAGACGAGGCCCCCGGCGAGCACGTGGCTGACGGGCACCCGCGCGTAGAGGCCGAGGCCATGGCCGTTGAAGACCCACGTGCAGACGAGGGACTGCAGGAGGTACTGGGTCAGGGCCATGCGTCCCAGAGGGGCGAAGGGGGCCAGGAGGGTCCGGCCCCAGGGGTGCTCGAGGAGGAGCAGGATCCCGGCCAGGTAGCCCAAGGTGAGTCCCGGTCGCGCGAGGAGGTAGGCCACCCGGAGGAGCACGCGCAGGGGGCGGAAGGAGAGATGGGATGCCAGGGCCCAGACCTCGGCCTGGGGCATGAGGTTGGCGGCGAGCCCGAGGAGCCCGAAGCCCAGCGCCATGCGCTGGAGGGTGCGGCGATGGCGCGCGGGCTCGGCGAGCAGACTCATCTTCCAGAAGGCGGCCCCCAGGAGGAAGAAGGGGAGGAGGAGGGGCAGGCGGCTCGAGAGGCGGACCGGTCCCATGACGTGGACCATCTCCCAGGCCCGGTACTTGAGCTGGGCCAGCCATGAGCCCGCGCCGTAGTGCTCGAGGTTCAGGGCGTGGAAGCGCGCCGGGGCTTCGATGAGCTCACTGGCGATGCGGATGCGGGAGGCGAAGGGGAGGATGATCAGGCCCGTGACGAGCCAGAGGAGGGGGAGGCTCCAGAGGATCCGGCGGGGCGTCAACCCCAGCACGGGCAGGAGCAGGAGGCTGAGCAGGGCGTAGTCGATGAGGATGTCCCCGTCCCAGAGGAGGAAGCTGTGGGCGAGGCCCAGCAGCGCGAGCCCTCCCACCCGCCGCAGCGAGAAGGCGAGCGGGGACTCGCCCCTCCGGGCCAGGCCTTCCGCCTGGATGGCCAGCCCGGCCCCGAAGAGCAGGGCGAGGAGGGCGGCGGCCTTGGACTCGAGGAGGGCCCGCTGCACGGACAGGAGGAAGGTCCCGCCCCATCCCATGGGATGGGGCAGGTGGGCTTCGAGGGCCCACTCGGCGCCGCTGAAGATCTGGAGGTTCACCAGCAGCACGCCCAGGAGCGCCAGTCCCCGCAGCACATCCAGCTGGAGCAGCCGGGCTTCCGGAGCCACGGGTTCGAGGGCGGAACCGGAGGGGCGCATGGGGCTCCTTGGGGCGGAGGGCGGTGGGGTCGCCCTGGGCGCGGAGGGGACGGGAGAAGGGGTGAGGCCGGGTGCCGGGACTACGACAGGGCCCCGGGCGCGTTTAGGCGCCGGGGCCCTGTCGGAGGGGGCGGGCTACTTGCGGAGGGAACCCTCGAGGAAGGCCGCCACGTCCTTCTTGAGCTGGAGGAGGCTCTTCTCCTCGATGTACATCATGTGGCCCGCTTCGTAGTAACCCTGGCTGATGCGGGCGCGGGCCCCGGCATCCAGCCGCATGTGCCCCAGGGTGTACTGGGTGGCGAAGTAGGGCGTGGCCACGTCGTAATAGCCGTTCGCCACGAAGAGCCTCATGAAGGGGTTCTTGGCGAAGGCCTGCCGCAGGGCATCGCTGGTGTCCGCATAGCGGTTGTCGCTGCCCCAGTCCCACCGGCCCACGCCCCCGCCGAGGATGAAGTACTCCTGGTCCGAGGTGTAGCCCAGGTCCCGGCGCACGTAGTCGTTGAAGGCGGCGGTGTAGGGTGGGCGGATGGCCGTGAGGCTGGGATCGAACTCCGGGGTGTCCGCATTCCCTTCGGGATCCGAACCCGTGAAGCGGCTGTCCAGGCGGCCCACCACCTTGTCCTCGGCCCGGAGGAGCTCCTTGTAGAAGGTCTGATCGTGGATGCGGAGGTTCGCCCGCAGCACGTAGGCGCGCTCCAGTCCCGTGAGCCGGGCCAGTTGGGTGGCGATGGCTTCCCGCTCGGCGGCGGGGAGGGCATCCCCCTTGGCCAGGGCGGTGGCATAGGGGCCGCTGGCGAAGGCCTCGGCTTCCCTGAGGGTGGCCTTCAGGTCCCGCTGCAGCTCCGGGGCCAGGCGCTTGTGGTAGTAGGCCGTGGCCGTGTAGGTGGGGAGGTAGAGGGGATAGGGGAGGTCGTTGCCCACGGTGAATCGGGCGGTCTGGAAGTTGAGGATGGAGCTCACGAGCACCACCCCGTTGAGGGCGATGCCCTTTTCCACGAGGTGGCCGGAGAGGCCGGCGGCCCGGGTGGTGCCGTAGCTCTCGCCCACGAGGAAGAGGGGGGAGGTCCAGCGGTTGGCCCGGCCCAGGTAGAGCCGGATGAACTCGCCCACGCTCTCGATGTCCCCCTTCAGCCCATGGAACTTCCCGTTCAGTTCCGGCTTGGCGGCCCGGCTGTAGCCCGTGCCCACGGGATCGATGAACACGAGGTCGGTCTGATCCAGCCAGGTGGCGGGGTTGTCCTCCACCTTGTAGGGCGGCGGTGGCATGAGCCCATCGGGGCCCATCCTCACGCGCTTGGGCCCGAGGGCGCCGAGGTGGAGCCAGACGCTGGCGGAACCGGGACCCCCGTTGAAGCTGAACATCAGGGGGCGCTTGGA
>CAZVKM010000028.1:4632-19993 GCA_964627685.1 uncultured Solibacteraceae bacterium
CGGCGCCATCCAGGGTGTAGGCCATGTAGAAGACGTCGGCCTCCTTCTCCCCGGCGGCGTTCCTCAGGGGCATCAGGCCGGTGGTCACGGTGTACTTGAGGGTCCGTGTTCCGAGGGCGAGGGTGTGGGAGGTGACGATGGGCTTCTCGTCGGCCTTCTTCTCCGGGGCCGGGGTTTCGGGCGTCCCGGGGTCCATGGGGGCCGCGATGAGGGCGGGCACGGAGAGCAGGCTCAGGGGAAGGCGCATGGGGACCTCGGAGGTGTGCGTCCACCTTAGCCCACCCCTCCCGGGGGGCCCTTCCCGTTGGCCCTGTCCAGGGCTCAAGTGGCCCCTGGGGTCCACCGATGCCGGGAGAGGAGGCCCCCATGAAGATCCTGGTCGTCGACGATGTCCCCTATGTGCGCGAGTTCATGGTGGCGGCCCTCAAGGCGAAGGGTCACCAGCCCTTCGCGTTCGGCGATGCCAAGTCCGCCTGGGATTGGTTCAACGCCAATCCTTGTCCTCTGGCGATCTTGGACTGGGAGATGCCGGGGGGCATGGATGGCCTCGGCCTCTGCAAGTGGATCCGGGAGAGCCACCCGAAGACCTACGTCCTCATGCTCACGGGCCACGACCAGGTGAACGAGCGCGTGGAGGCCATGAAGGCCGGGGCCCACAACCTGGTGAGCAAGCCCCCCAGCCTCCAGGACCTCAGCGAGACGATCCAGCTGGCGGAGTGGCGGGCCAGCCAGGCCTAGCCCAGACGCTCGACCTCTGCATCCTGGCCCCGGGCCGCTCCGGCTCCGAGCCTCTGGTCCAGCAGGTGGCTCGTGTGGACATTGCCCAGCGCGGCGAGCATGGAGGCCTTCACGGCCGGGATGTCGCCCCGCAGCTGCTCGATGAGCAGCTTGGCCTGCTTGCGCCGGCTCTCCTGGATGGAGCAGCTGCAGAGGGGGCACCCGCAGGGGATGATCGGGTAGCCCTTGAGCCAGGTGTAGCGGAGGAGGTCGGACTCCTCGCAGGTGGCGAGGGGCCGGATCACGGTGTTCGCCCCGTCATCGCTGGTGAGGCGCACGGGCATGGTGCCGAGCTTCCCCTCGAAGAACAGGTTCAGGAGGAGGGTCTCCAGCAGGTCATCCAGGTGGTGACCGAGGGCGATCTTGGTGTACCCATTCGCCTTCGCGTGGGTGTAGAGCACGCCACGCCGGAGGCGGCTGCAGATGATGCAGGGCAGGGCCTCAGGCCGTTCCCGGATCTTCCGGTCGATGGGGGCGGGGAGGATCACATGGGGGATGCCCCGCTGCTCGCAGACCTCGGCGATCCGATCAGGATCGAACTTGGGGAAGCCGGGGTCGATGGTGATGCCATGGACCTCGAACCGGACCGGGGCCCGGCGACGGAGGAGCTCCAGCACCTCCAGGAGGGCCCAGGAGTCCTTGCCTCCGCTCAGTCCCACGAGGATCCGATCCCCTTCCCCGATGAGGTCGAAGTCGCGGATGGCCCCGCCCACCTTCCGGAGGATCCGCTTCTCCAGCTTCGCCAAGCCCTTCAGGTCCTCCTCCGTCGGCGGGGCCGCCAGGGAGGGCAGGGCGCAGGGATTGCTCACGTCGAGATCAGGCCATCAGGGCCGCACAGCCCTTGAGCTTGCCGTTGGCCATGCCCTCCTGCACGGCCTTGACGTACTGGGGGCAGGTGCAGTCGGGGCAGGTGTTGGCGTGGGTCTCGCTGCAGAGGTCCGCGATGGTGACCTTCTCGAGGAAGGTGGTGATGTGGTTGGTGAGCTGCTGCCAGAGCATGGAGGCCATGCGCTCATCCCCCATGAGGATCTCCCGGGCCGTGAGGGGATCCAGCTTGGCCTGGGCGTGGAAGGCGCCGTCCGTGAGCCGGAGGACCTCCCCGACGCTGATCTGGTCGCAGGGGCGGGTCAGGACGTAGCCTCCCTTCGGACCCCGGACGGAGGCCACGACCCCGGCCTTCTTCAGCTTGTTGAAGATCTGCTCCAGGAAGGGGAGGCTCAGGCTCTGGCGCTGGGCGATGAGGTGCAGGGGCACGGGTTGGCCATGGCTGTGGTGGGCCAGGTCGAACAGGGCCTGCATGCTGTACCGGCCTCGGGCGCTGATCTTCAAAGGGTCCCTCTCCCCTGGGGCGGCTCCAGTTTAGGATTCCTGATCAATCCAGTCAATTTTAGGTGCCCAAAGGTCAGGGTCCGGGCCAGGGGGACGATGAGACACGGGATGCGTACGCTCCTCCTCCTGATCGCCACCTGCCTCTCCCTGATGGGCCAGCCCCGTCTGATCCGGGTCACCTCCGGGGAGATCACGGGGATCAATCCCCTGGTGCTGGCGTTCGAGGACCAGTACTTCGCGGTGGACCTGATCTTCGACCGGCTGCTCACCATGGACGCCCGGGGCGCCTTCGTGCCCCAGATCCTCGAGTCCTACCGGTTCAGCGCGGACCGCAAGGAGGCCCACCTGGAGGTCCGGAAGGGGCTCCAGTGGCAGGACGGGCACCCCCTCGATGCCGAGGACATCGTGTTCACCTGGAAGCTGCTCCGGAGCCCCCGCATGCGGGCCTTCGACAACCAGGGCGTGCGGATCCCGGACATGGAGCGGGTGGGCACCCACAGCATCCGCATCCGGTCCCGCTTCCCGCTCGTCACCCTCGAGGCGGATCTCTACACCTTCTTCCCGGTTCCGAAGCATCTGTATGGGGAGGTGGGGGACCCGAAGAAGCACCGCTTCCACATGAACCCGGTGGGCTCAGGTCCCTACCGTGTGCAGCCAGGCTCAGCCCCGAGGCACCTCACCCTCCTTCGGTGGGAGGGGTATCGTGGCCCCCACCCGGGCACTTCCGCGGGCTTCGAGATCAGCGCGGCTCCGGATGCGGATCCGGCCTGGAACCGGCTGCCGCTGGCTGAGCGCCTTCGGCAACGCTCCCCGGATCTGTACAGCGGCACCTCCTGGCTGAGCAACATGCTGGTCCGCCGCGGCGCCCCGGGGCTGGAAGGGTATCTGCCCCTGGAGAGCGTGCAGGACGGCTTCGAAGCGGCCTGGTTCAACTGCGATCCGAAGCTCAGCGTGATGGCGGATGTGCGCCTCCGACAGGCCCTGGCCAACCTCATCCCCCTCGACGAGTTCACACGACAACGCCAGGTCCGCCCCGTCCAGGTGGCGACCTCCCTCTGGCATCCCCTTTCCTGGGCCTCCGATCCGGGCACCAAGCCCCTTCCCCGGCCTGCCATGGCCAGCCACCTCCTCGACGAGGCCGGGTGGCCCGTGGGCCCCAATGGGTGGCGACGGAACGCCCAGGGCCATGAGCTCGTCCTGTCGCTGTTCCATGGCCGTCCGATGAATCGGGATCCCTTCCTCCGCCAGTTCATCGACGCCATCACGCAGGCGGGGATCCGGGTCGACACCAGGGAGCTGACCTTCCAGGAACTGCAGGCTGCCGAAGCGGCCGGTCGTGGGGACATCTGGATGGGCGCCTGGGTCAACAACGGGCCCGATCCCACGGGGGATCGCCTCCTCTATACCACCGAGGGCATCCCAAGTAAGACCAATTACATGCGTTACAGCAATCCCGAGGTGGACCGGCTCTTCGAGGCGGGGAGTTTGGAAGGGGATCGGGAGGCTCGCCAGGAGATCTACCGGCGGATCAACCGGATCATCCAGCGGGAACGCCCCCTCATCCAGCTCGAATACGTCCCCTTCTACGCCATCGCGTCCAAGCGGCTGGCGGGCCTCTCCTTCAGCAGTCGGGGGACCCTCTACGGATTCATCCCCGGCATGCGCGGCTGGCGGGTCGACTAGGTCGGCGAGGGCTCAGAGCCGCTCGACGCGGACCTCCACCTTCGGGTTGCGGGCTTCTTCGCGCCGAGGGCGCTCCTCACGCTCCTCCCGACGGGGCCGCTCCTCGCGTTCCTCGCGGCGGGGGGCGGGCGGGGGTACCGGGGCCGGAGCGGCCATGGGACGGCTCAGGTCCTTGCCGGCCCAGGCGGAGGCCACCTGGCGCAGGCGATCCACCAGGCGCTGGGGTTCCTGCACCGTGATGCCGTCGCCGAACTGCATGACCCAGCGGGCGATGGCGCGCAAGTCCGTGGCGGTGAAGGTCACCAGGGCCTTGCCATCCTCCTGCTCCTTCATGAGGAACTGGGGGAAGGCCGGGGGGGCCTGCTTCACGGCGAACACCCACTGCTTGTGGAGCAGGGCCTTCACGGCGATGGCCTCGCCTCCGAGCCAGCCCCCGATCTGGTTCCCGGGGGTGCCTTCGGGGTAGGGGCCCTGGGCCGCACGGCCCACGCCCTCCACCTCGTTCACCTCGGAGAACAGGTCGATCCGGTGGTGGCGCTCGGCGTTGTAGCGGCGATCCCAGCCGAACACGAACCAGGCCTGGGAGAGGGCGTCGAAGGCGAGCTGACGGGGCTCGAAGGTGCGGGGCGCATTGGCCTCGGCATCCGCGAAGATGAGCTCCACGGGGCGGCCCTCCCGGATGGCGGCGAGCAGGGCCTCGGCGTGCGGGGGGAGGCCGGCAGCCACAGGGGCCTTGGCGGGGGCCTTCTTCCGGGGCGCGGGGGCGGCCTCCACCTCCACGGCCGGGACCTCGGGGGCCGCGGCGGTCTTGGCGGCCTTGGGGGCCTTCACGGCCGCTTCCGCCTTGGGGGCCTTCGCGACCTTCTTCACCGGCGCCTTGGGAACGGGCTCGGCCTTCTTGGCCGCGGGCTTGCGGGCGGCGGCCTTCGGCTCGGCTTCGGCCTTGGCGGCCTTCTTGGCGGGGGTCTTCTTCACAGGGGCCATGGGGAACTCCAAGTCCATCTTGGCCCACCTCGGCCGGAGGCGTCCAATCCGGATCACGCGCCGCCCCTCGCGCCGGAGGTGGATCAGGCCTGGGCCCTCGGGTGCATCCGCTCGTACAGGGCCCGCAGGCGGGCCCGGTGCACGTGGGTGTAGATCTGCGTGGTGCTGATGTCCGCATGGCCGAGCATGGCCTGCACGGCCCTGAGGTCGGCGCCGTGATCCAGCAGGTGCGTGGCGAAGGCGTGGCGGAGCACGTGGGGGCTGATGCGCTCCGCGGGGATGCCCGCCTTGGCGGCGTAGGCCTTCACCAGGCGCCAGAGGTGCTGGCGGCTGAGGGCTTCCCCCCCCTTGCCCACGAAGAGGGCGTCGGTGCGGGGCCGGAGGGTGGGGCGCACCGCCAGCCACCTCCGCAGGGCCTCCGCGGCGGCCTCGCCGAAGGGGATCAGGCGTTCCTTGCGGCCCTTGCCCATCACTTTCAGGAAGCCCTGCTCCAGGAAGACCGAGAGGGCGGGGAGGGTCGCCAGCTCGGTGACCCGCAGCCCGGAGGCGTAGAGGAGCTCCAGCCAGGCGCGATCCCGGAGTCCCAGGGGTGTGCTGGGATCCACCGCCGCCAGGAGGGCCTCCACTTGGGCCTCGCTCAAGGTTTTGGGCAGGGACCGTGGGGGACGGGGGGCCCGGACCACGGCCTCCGGGCCCAGGGGGCTTCCCCCCTCCATCCGCAGGAAGGTCAGGAGGGCCCGCAAGCTGCTGCCCATGCGCGCCAGACTCCGGCTGGCCTTCCCAAGGCCCTGCTGGGTCACGAGGAAGATGTTCACCCCCTCCCGATCCAGCTCCCCGGGGGCCAGGCCGCGTGCAGAGGCCCATGCGGCCAGCTGATGCAGATCCGAGAGGTAGGCCTCGGTGGTCTTGGGGCTCAAGCCCCGCTCCACGGCCAGGTGGGTGCGGAGCTCCCGGAGGGTGGAGGCCCACCCTAGGGGCCAACCCTCTTCGGGCTCAAGGTTTTCCTTGGTTCGCGGCATGCTGTGACGGACCTCATTCGGGATTCTTATTTTGCACCGGCCCTGCCCCGTGGTAGGTTCTTTGGGTTCGCATCAAGGAGCCCCCGATGTCCGACGTCCGCAAGAAGGTCATTGCCATCATCGCCGAGCAGCTGGCCAAGCCCGAGGATTCCATCCAGGAGAGCAGCCACTTCGTCGACGACCTCGGCGCCGACAGCCTCGATACCGTCGAGATCATCATGGCCATCGAAGAAGCCTTCGGCCTCGAGATCCCCGAGAGCGAGCAGGAGAAGATCCGCACCGTCGGCGATGACTTCACCTAACCCTATACAACCCACACTAAAGCTCTTTGTCATGGGACGCGCCGGGCCCCCCGGGCGGCGCCGCTTCGCGTTTGGGAACCGCTAACCCCTGGTAGCATGAAGGCTTCGAGGTGAAGTGATGTCCTCCTACAACCGCCGTCGCGTCGTCATCACGGGCATGGGCACCGTGAATCCCTGCGGGCTCACCGTGGGCGAGACCTGGGACAACCTGCTGAATGGCCGCAGCGGCATCGGCGCTGTGGATCGGTTCGACGTGAGCGAGTACGCCTGCCGGATCGCCGGCCAGGTGAAGGGCTACAACCCGGATCTGTTCATCGACAAGAAGGAACAGAAGAAGATGGACCTCTTCATCCACTACGCCCTCGGCGCGGCCGCGGAAGCCTGGGTGGACGCGGGCTACGAGGGGGTGGAGCTGACCAAGGCGGAGCGCGAGCGCTTCGGCACCTACATCGGCAGCGGCATCGGCGGCCTCAACACCATCTGGGAGGAGGCCAACGGCTTCCGCGGGCCCCGCCGCATCAGCCCCTTCTTCATCCCCAGCCTCATCGTGAACCTGGCCAGCGGCTTCGCCAGCATCAAGTACGGTCTGCAGGGCCCCAACAGCGCCGTGGCCACCGCCTGCGCCACGGGCACCCACGCCATCGGCGACGCGGCCCGACTGATCATGCACGGTTACGCGGACCGCATGATGACCGGCGGCGCCGACTCCGTGATCAACCCCCTCGGCCTGGGCGGCTTTGCCGCCATGCGCGCCCTCTCCACCCGCAACGACGCCCCCGACCAGGCGAGCCGCCCCTTCGACACGGGCCGCGATGGTTTCGTGATGGGCGAAGGCGCCGGCATCGTCATCCTCGAGGAGTACGAACTGGCGAAGGCCCGGGGTGCGAAGATCTACGCCGAGGTCGTGGGCTACGGCATGAGCGGCGACGCCCACCACATCACCTCCCCCAGCGAGGATGGGGATGGCCCCAAGCGCGTCATGCGCGCCGCCATCGAGGACGCGGGCATCGCCCTGGAGCAGATCGCCTACGTGAACGCCCACGGCACCAGCACCCCCGCGGGCGACAAGCTGGAGTGCCTGGCCATCAAGGGGGTCTTCGGCGATCACGCCAAGCACCTCAAGGTGAGCTCCACCAAGTCCATGCACGGGCACCTGCTCGGCGCCGCCGGCGCCCTCGAGAGCATCGTCTGCGCGAAGGCGGTGCAGACCGGCGACATCCCCCCCACCATCAACGTGGTGGACCAGGATCCCGCCTGCGACCTGGACGTGACCCCCAACACGAAGGGCCGCTTCGACGGCGAGTACGTGCTCAACAACAACTTCGGCTTCGGCGGGACCAATGCCTGCATCGTGCTGAAGCGGGTGTAGTCCACGCGCTTGCGGAGAAGCGAAGGGCCCCTCGCGGGGCCCTTCTTCATGCCTGGGGGTCCTGTCCCGGCATCTGCTTCCGCAGATCATCCAGCAGATCCGCCAGGTCCTCCCTCAGCTGGGCCCCGGTCTTGGGGGTGGTGAGGGCCACCACCACGGCACCCAGGGCGGCACCGGCCAGAAAGGTCGCGAGGAAGGCGCCGAACTGGGATTCGTCCCGGTCGCTCATGCCTCACCTCCCGCGGGCTTGGGTCGGCGCAGGAGGGCCACGAGGGCGCCCAAGGTGCCCAGGAAGCCCCCGAAGCTGAAGCCGCCGCCCCCGGTGCCCATCCGACCGAGGAGGCCATCCACACTGCCCTTCAGGCCCGTGCCCAGGTCCGCCAGATGGCGGGCGAGGCCGTTCAGCTGATCGACGGCCCCTTGGGCGCTGCCGGCCAGGGCGTCGACCCGTTCCCGGGTGGCGCGGATGTCCTCCTGGATGCGGCGAACGTCGTCCTTGGCGCTGTCGAGGAACCGCTCCGCGCTGGCGGCGGTGCGCTGGAGCTGATTGAGGAGGGGAAGCAGGGCCACCGTGAGGGCGACGATGGCCGCGGCTAGGACGTAGGTCAGCAGGGGGGGCATGGGTCACCTCGGAAGGGGCCTCAGCATACCGCCGCGGGAGCGCTATGCTGAGGCCCCGAGTGCCCCATGCCCAAGCCCCGCCCCTTCCAGCTCCATGCCCCCTATCAGCCCGCGGGTGACCAGCCGGAGGCCATCGCCCAGCTGGTGGCGGGGGTGGAGGCGGGGGAGCGGTTCCAGACGCTGCTGGGCGTCACCGGCTCCGGCAAGACCTTCACCATGGCCAGCGTCATCCAGCAGCTCCAGCGGCCGGCCCTCATCTTCGCGCCGAACAAGACCCTCGCCGCCCAGCTGTTCTCGGAGTTCAAGCAGTTCTTCCCGGAGAACGCCGTCGAGTACTTCGTGAGCTACTACGACTACTACCAGCCGGAGGCCTATGTCCCCGAGCGGGACCTGTTCATCGAGAAGGACGCCCAAATCAACGAGGAGCTGGAGAAGCTCCGGCTCTCCGCCACGCGCAACCTCCTGGAGCGGCGGGACACCATCGTGGTGGCCTCCGTCAGCTGCATCTACGGCCTGGGGGATCCCAGCTCCTACCTGGGGCTGAGCATCACCCTGGAGGTGGGCGGGACGGTGGAGCGGGCCGTGCTCCTCCGGGATCTCGTGGCCATCCAATATGCCCGGAACCAGATGACCTTCGAGCCCGGGGTCTTCCGGGTCCGGGGGGACGTGATCGAGGTCTACCCGGCCTACGAGGATGTGGCCTACCGCATCGAACTCTTCGGCGACGAGGTGGAGCGCCTCTCCAAGATCGATCCCCTCCGGGGCGTCGTGATCGAGAAGCTGGATCAGCTCACCATCTGGCCCAAGACCCACTACGTCACGCCGGAGGACAAGCTCAAGCTCGCGATCCGGGGCATCAAGGAGGAGCTGGAGGCGCGCGAGAACGAGCTGCGGGCCCAGGGCAAGATCGTGGAGCTGCAGCGGCTCCATCAGCGCACCATCTACGACATCGAGATGCTCAAGGAGATGGGGATGTGCTCCGGCATCGAGAACTACAGCCGCTTCCTGGATGGCCGGCAGCCCGGGGAGCCGCCCCACACCCTCATCGACTACTTCCCGGAGGACTTCCTCCTGTTCATGGACGAGAGCCACGTGGCCACGGGGCAGCTCCATGGCATGTACAACGGGGACCAGAGCCGGAAGCGCACGCTTGTGGACTTCGGCTTCCGCCTCCCCTCCGCCCTGGACAACCGCCCCCTGAAGTTCGAGGAGTTTCAGGGCCGCGTGAATCAGGTGGTCTTCGTGAGCGCCACGCCCGGGAACCACGAGCTGGAGCAGAGCGGGGGGGTGGTGGTGGAGCAGGTGGTGCGCCCCACCGGCCTCGTGGACCCGCTGGTGGAGGTGCGCCCCGTGGGGACCCAGGTGGACGACCTCCTGGAGGAGATCCGCCGCGTGGTGGCCCGGAACGAGCGGGTGCTGGTCACCGTGCTCACCAAGAAGCTGGCGGAGCAGCTGACGACCTACTACCGGGAAGTGGGGGTGCGCGCCGAATACATGCACAGCGACATCGACACCATCGAGCGGGTGGAGCTCCTCAAAGGGCTCCGGAGAGGGGACTTCGATGTGCTCATCGGCATCAACCTCCTGAGGGAGGGCCTCGACCTTCCCGAGGTGAGCCTGGTGGCGATCCTGGATGCGGACAAGGAAGGCTACCTCCGAAGCCGCTCGAGCCTGATCCAGACCATCGGCCGGGCCGCCCGCAACCTGCATGGGAAGGCCATCCTCTACGCCGACGTGCACACCGGGTCCATGAAGGCCGCCCTGGATGAGACCGCCCGCCGGCGGGCGAAGCAGCTGGCCCACAACGAGGCGCATGGCATCACGCCCGAGTCCGTGAAGCGGAACCTGGACGACGTGCTGGGCGAGGCCCTGGCCCGGGAGTTCGTGGGGGTCCCGAAGGTGGATCAGGCGGCCGAGGATCCGGTGCTCTACCTCGATGACGCGGGCTTCGAGAAGGCCATGGGGCGGCTCGAGAAGCAGATGCGGGACCATGCCTCGAAGATGGAGTTCGAGCAGGCCGCGGAGCTGCGCGACCGGATCCATCGGCTGCGCCGGGAGCGGCTCATGGCGCCCGGAGAGGCCCCCTGGGCCATGGCGTCAGGTCCGATCTTGGAATAAATCGGTACAATCGGGGGTTGCCTCAAGGTAAACCTCGCAACACACTACCGACACGGGAGGGGAGGGCATGCCTCAGGCGCTGCGGTTGATCGCTGCTGGACGGGCCCCCTGGATCCTGGAGCCCGAGCACGGGACCTACACCCTTGGGCGGTCGTCCGACAACGACCTGATCATCAGCGACCTGAGCCTGAGCCGCCATCATGCCCGCTTCCGCTGGGTGGAGGACCACTGGCTTGTGGAGGACCTCCAGTCCAAGAACGGGACCATGCTGAACGGCCATCCCCTCGCCGCCGCGACCCCCCTGGTGCCCGGTGATGAGCTTTCGCCGGGGAACCTCCAGCTGCAGGTGGGCAATCCGGACGAGAGCGGGCCCAGCGTGATCATCGGAAGCCGGGACACGGGCCCCTGGGCTCCCACCTTCATCGTCCGGGCCAAGGAGCTGCGCAACGCCGCCATGCAGGCCACGGAGGGCTCCCGCGCGCTGGGCGCCCTCTCCCTGGTGGAGGCGGTCGCCCTGGACCTGGTCCGGGAGGGACAGACCGTGCCGCAGCTGGAGCGGCTCCTGGATGGCCTCCGCAGCCACCTCCACGCCGACCGCGGGGCCATCCTCCTCAAGGGGAGCGGGCCGGGATGGGAGACCACCATCACCCGGGGATCCGAGCGGGAGGGGGATGTCATCCACATGCCCGGCACCCTCGTGGAAGCCTCCCTCGAGAAGGGGCAGGCCCTGCTCATCTCCGACCTCGACTCCGTGAACCCGGACCTTATCTCCGCCTCCATGGTGAAGTCGGGAATCCGCTCGGCGCTGGTGACCCCCATGGAAGTTGAGGGCCAGATCCTGGGCCTGCTCTACCTGGACGCGCTGAACCCCGCCCGCCACTTTGATCGGGAGGACCTCCGGGTGGCCACCCTGTTGGCCCACCTCGGGGCCTCGAGGGTGCGGGCCGCCCGCCTGGAGGCCGAATCCCAGCGGAACCGGGACTTCGAGAAGGAGATGGCCCACGCCCGCAGGATCCAGCAGGGCTTCCTCCCGGAGTGCCCACCCTCGGTGGAGGGGGTGGAGGTCATGGGCTTCAACGCTCCCGCCTGGCGCGTCTCGGGGGACCTCTTCGGCTCCTGGGTGCTCGAAGACGGCTGCCTCGCCACGGCGGTGGCGGACGTGAGCGGGAAGGGCATGGGACCCGGACTGCTCATGGTGACCTTCCAGGCCTACATGGATGCCTGGGCCGACTGGTCCGCCCTCCCGCCGGTGCTCATGGGACGGCTGAGCCGGGCCCTCGCCCGCCACACCGAGGCCAACCGGTACATCACCGCCTTCCTCACCCACTTCGACCCGAGCACCGGGCGCCTCCGCTTCGCCAGCGCGGGGCATTGCCCGGCCCTCCTCCGCCGGAAGAGGGGGGAGGTGGAGGTGCTCCAAGCCGAGGGCCTGCCGCTGGCCATGCTGCCGGACGCCGTGCCCTATTCGGGCGGTGAGACCCGGATGGAGCCTGGGGACCTGCTGCTGCTCTACACCGACGGGGTGACCGAAGCGGAAACGCCGGAAGGTGAGGAGTGGGGCCAGGAGCGCCTGCGGGATTGGTTGGGGCTCCACGGGGCGGGCGACCTCGCGGACCTCCGGGACGACCTGATGGCCGCCCTCGCCAGCCACCAGGCCGGAGCCCGGGCCAAGGATGACCAGACCTTTTTCCTCCTTCGCCGAACCGGCGTTTGAAGGCACACTGGAGGGCTCCCCACCCGGCCCGACCGCCGGGCGCGGAGGCCGGAGTGTCCCCATGCTCACGCCCAAGCAGCGCCAGTTCCTGAAGGCCCAGGCCCACCACCTCAAGCCCGTGATGAAGATCGGGAAGGGGGGGGTGACCGCGGCCGTGGCGGCGGAGCTCGACGTGATGATGGACAGCCTGGAGCTTGTGAAGCTCAAGCTGAACGACAACACCTTCGAGGACCTGGAGACCGTGATCGCGGCCCTGACCTCCCAGGTGCCCGGCCTGGAGCACGTGTGGACCATCGGCCACACCCTGCTGTTCTACCGGGCCAGCCGCAAGAAGCCGACGCAGTATCCGCTCCCGAAGGCGCCCGCCGCGGAGTAGGCAGGACTCAAGCCAGGCCTGCCTCCGGGCCGATGGGATGCCATGACCTGGCTTTCCTGGCACGACGGGTTCCAGCTGCAGCGCCACCGGCTCGGGGGCCTGGATGAGCTGCGCCTCGGGCGCGATGCGTCCCAGTGCACCCTCGTGGCCCCGCCCGGAGCCACCGCGGTGAGCCGGGTGCACGCGGTGGTCGCCATGCGGCAGGGCGCCTGGTGGATCCGGGACCTGAGCAGCCAGGGCACCATTCTCAACGGCCTCCCCATCAACAGCTCCGGAAGCAAGCTGCGCCCCGGGGATGAGCTGGACCTGGCCGGCTGGCTGGTGGCCTTCACGGAGGGGTTCCCCGGTCTGGATGGGCAGCGCTTCGTGGAGCGCGTGGGCGACCTGGCCCAGGAGATCCGGCCCGATCCGACCCATACCCTGCTGATCCTCCGGGGCCTGGAGCTCCTGCACCGGAGCACGGAGCGCCTGCTCCGGGAGACGGAGTCGGACCAACTGCTCCGGGGCCTGCTGGAGGAGGCCATGCACCTGCTGCTGGCCGACCGCGGGTTCCTCGTGATGCTCCAGCCCGATGGGAGCCGCCGGACCGCCCACCGGGTGGGGGATGTGCAGGAGGGCGTCGGCCTGAGCCGCTCGGTGCTGGACTACGTGGAGGCCGAGCAGGTGGCCATCCTGTCCAACGCGCCCCTCGCCGATCCGCGCTTCGGCGGAATGAGCCTTGTGGAGCTCCACCGGGGCTGCCTCCTCTGCGCCCCCCTCATCCTCGACGAGCGGCTGCATGGGTTCCTGTACCTGGACCGGGAGGAGGACCGTCGGCCCTTCACCCGGTTCGACCTGGCCCTCTTCCAGGCCTTCGTCCGCCAGGGCGTCCTGGGCATGCGTCACACCCTTCTGAGCCGGAAGGCCTTCAGCCAGGCCGAGCTCCAGGGCGAGCTGCTCCGTCTGCGGGCCCAGCATGAGCGGGAGCGGGATGACCGGGCCCACCTGATGCTCGCCATGGAGCGGCCCCTCCACTGGATCCAGGCCTATTGCCGGGGCCTCCAGTCCGAAGGTGCCCAGGCCCTTCGACAGCAGCTGGAGCAGCTCGGCGAGCTCATGGAACACGGCCTGAACCAGGGCGCCGAGGTCATGGGCCCCGCGGCCGGGCATCCGTGGAAGGCGGACTCGCTCCAGGAGGACCTCATGGCCCGCTGGAACGAACTGCTCAAGGTCTCTGGCGTGAGGGTCCAGTGGCCGGAGCCTCCCGGCATCACCGTGTGGGTGGGCGCCGGGCCCGTGACGGCCGCCCTCGGCGGCCTCGTGGAGCCCCTCCTGCTCCAGCTGCAACCGGGTGTGGCCTTCGAGCCCCGGTGGGAGCAGGAGCGGGGCAGCCTCGTGCTCCGCCTCACCTTCCCGGCCACCACCCAGGCGCCCCTCCCGGATCCCTGGACCCGTCGGATCCTGTCCGAGGCGGGGCTCCGCTGGCGGTGGGCCGATCAGACCCTGCAGGTGCACTTCCCGGAGGGGCCGGACACCCTCCCCGAGGAGCCCGGCCGACCGCTCCTGGGTCTCGTGACGGCGGAGCTGGGCCTGCTCAGCCTCTTCCAGAGCGTGGCCGAGGCCGGCGAGCTGAGCCTGTTCCCTCTGGAGGAGGAGCCGCCCGCACCGCCGCTGCCTCGCTTCCGGCTCCTGGTCGTGGACGTCCAGGGCGTGAAGGACGCCGCCTCCTGCATCCGGGCTTACCGCCAGCATCCGAGCTTCACCACCACCCCCATCGTGGCGGTGCGGACCCGGGAGGATGAGGGGACGGAGCTCATCACCGCCGGCGCCACCGACTGGCTCAACGAGGGGTTCCGGTGGGAGGCCCTCCACCACCGCCTCCAGGTGCTCCGGGGACACCAGGAGCTCCAGGAGCGGGCCCTCCAGGCCGAGCGGCTGGACACCTTCCGCCAGATGGCGGGGACCCTGAAGCACGAGATCAACAACCCCCTGGCCGTGATCTCCATGCAGGTGGAGATGCTCCAGCGGAAGTACCCGGAAGAGGCCAAGCTGGTGAAGATCGGCGAGATGGTGGACCGCATCCGGGCCCTGGTGCAGGTGCTGCAGAAGATGCGGGAGATGAAGCTGGAGGACTACGCCGACGGGTCGAGCATCCTGAAGCTCGGCTGAGCGCTCAGAGGGCGGGATCCATCCAGGGGAGCACCTCGCTGGGCAGGCCCGCGACCTCGCCGCCCCGCACCGCCACGAGGACCACCCAACCCGCCATCCGCTTGAGGCCGCCCAGGTCCAGGCGGAAGGTGCCCCCGGGCTTGGGGAGGTCGGGGCGCCTACGCTCCAGGACCACCTCCCCCTGGGAGGCGACCTCCGTGGCGGTGGGTCGGGTCAGGCCCACCGGCACCCAGATCACCCGGAGCTGCTCGAGCCCCACGAGGTCCTGACCTTTCGTGTCCTGGGTCGGCAGGGTGACCTCCAGGCTCCGGAGGGTGGCCCAGCGGGCCAGGGGAGCCCGGGCCGCCTGGCGGACCCGGGGGATGGGATCCCCCTTCCGGCCGCAGCCCACGGTGGAAGCACAGACCAGGAGGTTCAGGGCCAGGAGGGCCTTTGGTAGGCTGGAGGTTCGCATCGCGTCCATTCTGAGGCCCCACCATGCCTGTCACCAAAGTCCTTGTTGCCAATCGGGGTGAAATCGCCTGCCGGGTGATCCGCACCTGTCGGGAGATGGGGATCCCCACCGTGGCCGTCTACTCCGAGGCGGACCGGGGCGCCCTCCACGTGCGCATGGCCGATGAGGCCTACTTCATCGGCCCCGCCGCCGCCCGGGAGAGCTACCTGGTGGTGGAGAAGATCCTGGACGTGGCCAAGCGCAGCGGGGCCGACGCCATCCACCCCGGCTACGGCTTCCTCAGCGAGAACGCCGAAGCCGCCAAGCTCTTCACGGCGAACGGCATCACCTTCATCGGCCCCCGGCCCGAGTCCATCGTGAGCATGGGCTCCAAGACAGCGGCCCGCGAAGTGGCCATCGCGGCCGGCTGCCCCGTGGTGCCGGGCATCCAGAAGACCATGACCGACGAAGAGCTCCTGGCCGAGTCC
>CAZVKM010000029.1:0-19674 GCA_964627685.1 uncultured Solibacteraceae bacterium
CTGGTGCTGATGAAGGCCGCCCGGGCCGCCAACGGGAGCTTCTCCCTGGCCCTGGAGGTCCTGGACACCCGCGCGGAGAAGGCCGTGTTCAGCAAGAACTACAGCGCCGCGGCCGACACCTTCAAGGCGCCGGGTCCCATGCTCCGCCGCACCGCCCACCTGGTGGCCGATGACCTGGTCAAGCAGCTCACCGGGGAGCGGGGCGTGGCCTCCACCCGCATCATCTTCGTGCGGCAGACCAGCCAGGGGATCAAGGAGCTGTTCCAGATGGATCGGGATGGCGCCAACGTCAGCCAGATCACCCAGCACGGGAGCCTGTCCCTGGCCCCTACCGTGACCGCGGATGGGCGCCTCGCCTACGTCACCTACAAGGGCGGCACGCCCGAGATCTGGGGGCAGCGGAAGGTGAACGGCCCCCACGAGCGGCTCTTCCCCGTGTCCCGGCAGGAGGGGCTCTGCTTCAGCCCCTGCTGGAGTCCGGATGGCCGTCGCCTGGCCTTCGTCCTGGGGGATCGGCGCGGCAACGCCGACATCATGGTGCTCGACCTGGAGACCAACCGCGTGCGGCGCCTGACGGACGGCGCCGGGATCAACACGAGCCCCTGCTGGAACCCCACGGGCACCCAGATCGCATTCACCTCCGATCGCGAGGGCGGCCCCCAGATCTACCTCATGCAGGACGACGGCTCGAACCTCCGGCGCCTCACCACGGAAGGCAGCTACAACGAGAGCCCTGCCTGGAGCCCCAGCGGGGCGATGATCGCCTATGTCAGCCGCTTCGAGGGGAAGTTCGACCTCTTCGTGTACAAGCTCGGGGAGGGCAAGGGCTACCAGATCACGACCGGTGTCTCCAGCTCCGAATCCCCGGCCTGGAGCCCTGATGAACGGAGCCTGATCTTCACCAGCAACCGCTTCGGAAGCATGCAGCTCTTCACCACGGACCTCTCGGGGCGCTCCCTCCAGCGCCTCTCGGAGCTCGGGCTCTGCCAGAGCCCCAAGTGGACCCGATCCCGTTGATTTTGCTCACGGGGCCCTCGGTTGGCCCCTCCATCCCTGATACCCTAAGCCCATCGGAGGCCACGTCATGAAAACCGCCAAGCTCCTTTCCCTCGCCACCGTGCTGACCCTGAGCGCCGGCCTGGCCTGCAAGAAGCCCGAGCCCGCCCCCAAGGTCGACACCGCCGCCGAAGACGCCGCCAAGAAGGCCGCCGCCGAGAAGGCCGCCGCTGAGGAAGCCGCCCGCAAGGCCGCCGAGGAGGCCGCCCGCAAGGCCGCCGAGGAAGCCGCCCGCAAGAAGGCTGAAGAGGAAGAGGCCGCCCGCAAGGCCGCCGCCGAGAAGGCCGCCGCGTTCAAGGCCGCCGCTGACAAGGCCCTGGTGAACATCCACTTCGACTACGACAAGGCCGACATCAAGGCCGGCGACCGCGCCATCCTCCAGGGCATCGCGGACTTCATGAAGGCCAACGCCTCCATCAAGGTGGTCATCGAAGGCCACTGCGACGAGCGCGGCACCAACGAGTACAACCTGGCCCTCGGCAACCCTGGGCGTGGACGAGTCCCGCTTCGAGACCATCTCCTTCGGCAAGGAGAAGCCCATCTGCACCGAGGGCAACGAGAAGTGCTGGGGCCAGAACCGCCGTGCCGAGTTCAAGGTCAAGGGCTGAGCCCCTGGCCGTGCCTGAAAGCGGGGGCTCCGGCCCCCGCTTTTCGTTAGGATGGATCCATTCCCCGGTGACCCATGACGATGCGACGAACCCTCGTGATTCCCATGGCAGCGGCCCTCCTGGGGCTGGGCTGCGGCTCCCAGGATGAGCTCCGCAAGGTGGAGCAGGAGATGGGGGATCTGAAGGTGGAGATCTTCCGGCTGCGCCAGCAGGCCGAGGAATCGGCGAAGAAGGCCGACGCCGAGCGCCAGGCGGCGGCTGAGGCGCGGGCCCAGGATCGGCGGTTCCAGGCCGACCTGCAGGAGAGCGTGCGCCAGGTGCAGGACACCGTCCGGGTGATGAACAACCGCCTGGGCAGCACGCCGCGCACCGCCTCGACGCCTGCGGGCACCCCGGCCGTGGCCGTGGCGCCGACTTCCGACGAGGAGAAGGCCTTCCAGGGGGCCGTGCTCGACTACAACAAGGGCAGCTATGGGCTCGCCGCGGAGGGCTTCCAGCTCTTCCTCCGGAGCTATCCCACCAGCACCCGCCGGGCCGAGGCGCTCTACTTCCTCGGCCTCTCGCAGTACAACCAGAAGCTCTGGGAGAAGGGGCAGGCCGCCTTCGAGCAGGTGCTCAAGGAGTATCCGAGCTCCTCCCAGTTCCTCCCCAGCAAGCTCAAGCGCGCCCAGTGCCTCCTGAAGCTCGGCCTCAAGCCCGCGGCGGTGAAGGCCTTCAAGGAGCTGGTGGACGGCTTCCAGGGCACCCCAGAGGCCCGCACGGCCCAGCAGGAGCTCGGGGACCTGGGGCTATAGCAGATCCAGGGGCAGGCTGAGGGGTCGCTCCCCCGGGCCGCGGAGCAGCTCGCGGAGGCGGGCGTCCCGCTTCCCCATGGGGAGCTCCGCCAAGCGCTCCAGGGGCACCCAGGTCATCCCCTCCGGGAGGGGGGGCCGCCGCTTCACGCGGAGGTGCAGGGGGCGGACCCGCTCCCTCCGGTGGGTGTACACCTGGGTCCAGCCCGGGAAGGCCCGGGCCTCCAGGCTCCGGGGTACGGGCCCTTCCGGGGCCTCTGGGGCCACGGGGCGGGTGGGCCAGCGCCAGAGGCCGGCGAGGAGGCCCCGGGCTTCGGGAGGATGGAGGAGGACCGCCCCCCCATGCTCCACGGCGAGCAGCCAGAGCTCTGAAGCCTTCGGCGCCGCCCGTCGGGTGGGGGGCGGGATGGTCCCGGTCAGGCCCGCCCCATGGGCCCCGCAGGCGACGCGCAGCGGGCAGGCGGCGCACTGGGGCTGCGGGGTGCACACGGTGGCTCCCAGCTCCATGATCCCCTGGGTGACGCGAGAGGGGCCGTGGGCCCTCAGGGCGGGGGTCAGCCAGGTCCGGAGCGCCGGGGCTTGGTCCTTGGGGTCCCCTTCCAGGCACAGGAGGCGGGCCAGCACGCGGAAGGCATTGCCATCGAGGGCCGGCGTGGGCCACTGGAAGGCGATCGCCCCCACCGCCCCGGCGGTGTAGGGGCCCAGACCGGGGAGCTCAAGGAGCCCCTCCAGGTCCTGGGGCCAGCCCTGGGCGTGCAGGGCCCGGGCGGCCCCCTGGAGCAGCCGGGCGCGCCGGTAGTAGCCGAGCCCCTCCCAGGCCTTGTGGATGGCCTCCTCCGGGCTCGCCGCAAGTGTGGCCACATCCGGGAAGCGCGCCATCCACCGATGGAAGTAGGGCACCACGGTGGCCACCTGGGTCTGCTGGAGCATGAACTCGCTCACCAGCACGGCATAGGGATCCGGGTGGGGCGGGTCGAGGTCGGCGGCCCGCCAGGGCATGGCCCGGCGGTGGGCTTCGAACCAGGGCGCCAGGGGGGCGAGCAGCGGAGCGGCGGAAGGCCAGGTCATGGATCCAGTGTGCAAAGAAAAAGCGCGCCGGGTGGCGCGCTTTCGTGTTGGTGCCCGCGAGCAGACTCGAACTGCTACGGCTTGTGGCCACCACCCCCTCAAGATGGCGTGTCTACCAATTTCACCACGCGGGCAACGTGGAAGATCATTGTGCCGTGCCTGGAGGTCGGCGTCAACGCTTTGTTTTGCTCACTTCGCGGGCGCCGCGGGCGCGGAGGTGCTGGCGGGCGCGGCGAACTTGTCGAGCACCGAGCGGTCCCGGCGCACGATCATCACCTCGATGAGGATGCAGGCGAACAGGAACAGGCCGGCGAGCCAGTAGGTGGCCTTGGCGAGGAAGGGCGTGGCGCCCTGGGCCCCGAAGGCGCTGTTGGCACCGCCACCACCGAAAGAGGCGCCCAGGCCGCCGCCCTTGCTACCGGGCTGGAGCAGGATGGCGCCGATGAGCAGCACGCTCACGATCACGAAGAGGGTATAGAGCAGGGTCATGAAGGCTCCGAACCCTTCATCCTACCAGCCGGGAGGCCGGCTTAGAAGCTCAGGCCCACGGGCATCCGCAG
Organism: uncultured Solibacteraceae bacterium; assembly: GCA_964627685.1. Taxonomy (GTDB): domain Bacteria; phylum Acidobacteriota; class Holophagae; order Holophagales; family Holophagaceae; genus JAFDVN01. The sequence continues at coordinate 4,084 of CAZVKM010000029.1, forward strand.
ATGGATCACCCGGTGGATCTCCCGGCACTGCTCCACCATCCCGAAGAAATCCGAGGGCAGGAGGGCTTGGGGCCCGTCGCTGAGGGCCTTCTCCGGGTGGCAGTGGGTCTCCACCAGGAGGCCGTCCGCCCCGACGGCCACGGCGGCCCGGGCGCAGGGCACCACCAAGTCCCGCCGTCCCGTGGCGTGGCTGGGATCCACCACGACCGGGAGGTGGGTCAGGCCCTTGGCCGCCGGGACCACCGAGAGGTCGAGGGTGTTCCGGGCGTGGTCCGACCAGGTCCGGATGCCCCGTTCGCAGAGGATGACATTGCGGTTCCCCTCGGAGAGGACATATTCCGCGGCATAGAGCCACTCCTCCAGGGTGGCAGCCGGCCCCCGCTTGAGCAGGATCGGCTTGGCGCAGCGCCCGGCCTTCTTGAGGAGGGCGAAGTTCTGCATGTTGCGGGCGCCGATCTGCACCAGGTCCGCGGTCTCCGCGACGGCTTCGAAGGTCTCGCCCTCGGTGGCCTCTGTCACGATGCCGAGGTCGAACTCCCGACGGGCCTCCTCCAGCAGCCGCAGGCCCTCCAACCCCAGGCCCTGGAAGCTGTAGGGGCTCGTGCGGGGCTTGAAGGCGCCCGCCCGGAGCAGCTTGACGCCCGCCTCGGCCACGTAGCGGGCGGTGGCGAAGAGCTGCTCCCGGGATTCCACCCCACAGGGCCCCGCCACGAGCGCCAGGCCCCCCCCTCCGAAGCGGACCCCGCGCACGTCCACCAGGGTGGGGGTCAGGCTCCCCTCCGCGCTGGCCAGCTTGAAGGGGCTCGTGATGGGCACCACGCGACGCACCCCCGGGAGGGCCTCGAGGCGGTCGGCTTTGAGGGCCTTGGAGGCGTGGGGGGCGAGGATGCTGGTGGCGCCTTCGACCTCCTGGACCTGCGAGCGGATGCCCGAGCCCTCCAACAGGGCGAGCACTTCGCGGATCTGATCGGGGCCCGCCCCTGCTTCCATCAGGATGAGCATTGCGCCTCCAGCCCACCATTCTACGACCTCGGCAGGGGAGGGTTGGAATATAGATTCGACACCGTATGGAAATGGACACACAATGGGCACACCTCCCCAGGTGACCAGGAGTCCACCATGCGCCGAGCTACCCTCCTCCTCCCCGTCCTCCTCGCGGGTTCCATGGCCTGCAAGCGGGCCGAAACCGAAGCCTTCCGCCAGGCTCCGCGGCCTGTGGTGGTGACCTTCGTGGTTCCCGAGAACATCCCCGACGCCAAGGGCGTGGCCAAGGAATATGCCGCGGCCCTCCGGCACCGGCTGGCCTCCCGACTGGTGGTGGTGCCCGAGGGGGTGGAGCCTCCGGAAGGGGCGGCCAAGCTCGAGGTGGTCATCACGGGCATGCGCCAGACGGAGGCCAGCCCCAGCGCGGCCGAAGTGGGTGTCGCCACGGGCGTGACCATGGGGGTGATCAGCGGCCTCTCCGGGAGCCGCCATCCCGTGTGGAACGGCTTCTGGTGGGGGCTCTTCGCCGGCCATCACGCCTCCCACCACGTGCGGCGGGAGGACCGCGTGGGCTTCCGCCCCATGCGGGTGGATGCGCGCCTCCTCCTCACCCAGCCGGGCATGGCCAATCCCGTCATCGACATGGACCTGAACCCCGGGGAGATCTTCGAAGCCATCGATCCCATCCGGCGCAGCGAGGAGGATGATCCGGCCGCGATCCGGGAGGCGGAAGCCCGGGCCCTGGCCCGCGTGGCCATCCGGAAGCTGGACGAGCAGTTGGACCTGCGGATCCGCGAGGCCCGTTGGTACGGCGTAAAGGCCGGCCAGGATCCCGACGTGGAGCTGGAGAAGCCCACCCCCATCCAGAAGGATCCCAAGCCGCTGGCGGAGCCGGAACCCGCCCCCCGCAAGGACTGAGGGGCGGAGCTGGATTCAGGCCCGGGACTGGGCCGTCTGCAGCATCGCGAGGAACTTCCGGGGGTCGAGGCTGGCGCCGCCCACCAGACCCCCGGCCACCTCGGGGATGCCGAGCAGCTCTTCGAAGGTCTCGGGGGTGGCGCTGCCGCCGTAGAGGATGGGCACCAGGCGGCCTGGATCACCCAGGTGCACGAGCAGCTCGGCCCGGATGAAGCCGTGGGCCTCCTGGATCTGACGGGCATCCGCCCGGCGGCCGGTGCCGATGGCCCACACGGGCTCATAGGCGATCCAGAGGGGCCCGGGGCCCGCCTCGGCCAGGATGGCGAGCTGCCGCTTGAGCACGGTGAAGGTCTGATCCGAGTCCCGCTCCTGCAGGGTCTCCCCGATGCAGAGCAGGGGCAGCAGCCCGTGGGCCCGGGCCGCGGTGACCTTCCGGGCCAGGGCCTCGTCGGTCTCCCCGAAGAGGGTCCGGCGCTCGCTGTGGCCGAGGATCACCCCGGTGCAGCCCGCATCCCGGAGCATGGCCATGCTGACTTCACCCGTGAAGGCGCCCTTCTCCTCGGCGTGGGCGTTCTGCGCGAAGATGCGCACCCCCTTGCTCCGGACTTCCTGAGCGGTGCGGGAGAGCCAGGGGAAGGGCGGGGCGAGGGCGGCCTGCACCCCCTCCGCGGGGGTGTACCCGGCCATGAAGGTTTCGCAGAAGGCCGCGGCCTCCTGCCAGAGCATGTTCATCTTCCAGTTCGCGACGACGCAGCGCATGCGGACAGGCTATCAGGGTCCGCCCCCGCGGGCGTAGGCGGCGGGGCCGCGGCCCAGCAGGGCCTTGAAATCACGCGTGAAGTGGGCCTGATCGAAGTAGCCCAGCTCCGCCGCCAGGGCGGCCAGGTCCGGGGCGGTGCCCGCCTCCAGCCGGGCCATGGCCTCGTGGAGCCGGTATCGGCCCAGGACCCACTTGGGGCTCACGCCGACGTACTCGGCGAAGAGGCGCTGGAGGGCGCGCAGGCCCAGTCCGGCCCGAGCCGCCACCTCCTCCACCCGGACCAGGGTCCGATCCCGCTCGATCTCGGCGACCAGGTGGCGGACCCGCTCGGCCTGGGCATCCGGCGGAGGCAGGCGCCGCAGGAGGAAGGCCTCGGCGCAGGCGACCCGGCCCGCCTCATCCCCGTGCATCGCCAGGAGCTCCGCTTCGAAGGCCGCGCCTTCCGGCCCGAAGGCCTCCTCCAGCGGCAGCACCCGGTCCGCCAGCTCGGCCACGGGCCCCCTCCAGAAGGGGCGGAAGCCCCCTGGGTGGAACTTCACCCCCAGCACCCAGCCCCGCCCCTCCAGCGTGCGGATGAAGCGGCGCGTGGTGGGACCGGCCAGTCCGGAGCGGCCGGCCTCCACCACCAGGTGCACCGTGGGGTGGGGCAGGGTCTCCCGCACCACGGGCGGGCGCCCTTCCAGGTCCCAGGAGATGGGCCAGTAGTGCTGGACGAAGGGTTCGAGCTCGGGGCAGGGCCGGAATCGGCCCACGGGCGTCTCGCGACGGATGGCCTCACCGCCCACCACCCCCCGGGGTTCCCATGGCGTGGGCGTGGCCATCCGGTTCCCTCCTCCGTCGCGTTTCTACAATACGGGATGCGCGGTCCGGGGGAGACTGGGCCTCCGGAGGAAACATGCTCACCCCACCGCTGCTGATCCTCATGCTCCAGACCCCCAAGGAGGCCCCCATGACCCACCGCGCCACCGGCACCTTCGAGGTGAAGGTGAAGCCGCTCACCGCGGACAACCCCGAGTGGGGCGCCTTCGGGCGCCTCTCCATCGACAAGGTGTTCCAGGGCCAGCTCGCGGGCACCAGCCTGGGGCAGATGCTGGCCGAGGGGGACGGGAAGGGCGCCTCCGGCGGCTACGTGGCCCTGGAGCGGGTCACCGGCACCTTGAACGGGCGGAAGGGAACGTTCGTGCTCATGCACACGGGCACCTTGGTGGATCGGCGCCCGGAGATGGTGATCACGGTGGTGCCAGGCTCGGGCACCGGGGAGTTGGCGGGGCTGGCGGGCCGCTTCCAGATCCTCATCGAGGGCGGCAAGCACAGCTACACCTTCGAGTACACCCTGCCCTGAACGCGAAGGGGGCCGCGCCAGGCGCGGCCCCCCCGTCGGGCTGATGCGGCTCAGCGGCTGAGGGCCGCCACGCCGGGAAGCTCCAGGCCGGAGAGGAACTCGAGGGAGGCGCCGCCGCCGGTGCTCACGTGGCTCATCTGGGCGGCCACGCCCGCCTGGTTCACGGCGGCCACGCTGTCGCCGCCGCCCACGAGGACGTAGGCGCCGTTCTTCACGGCCGCGGCCAGCTCCTCCGCCACGCTGAGGGTGCCGCTGGCGAAGGCGGTCATCTCGAACACGCCCATGGGCCCGTTCCAGAGCAGGGTCTTCGCGCCGCGGATCGTCTCGGCATAGAGGGCCACGCTCTCGGGGCCGATGTCGAGGCCCATCTGGTCGGCGGGGACGGCCACGTCCTCGGTGATGGCGGCCTCCGCGTCGGCCTTGAACTCCGCGGCCACCACGTGATCCATGGGGAGCATCAGCTTCGTGCCCTTGGCCTGGGCCTGCAGGAGCAGCTCCTTGGCCAGGTCCAGCTTGTCCTCCTCACAGAGGCTCTTGCCGATCTCGTGGCCCTGGGCCTTGAGGAAGGTGAAGCTCATGCCGCCCCCGATGAGGATGGCCTGGGCCTTGCCGAGGAAGTTCTGGATGAGCTCGATCTTGTCGCTCACCTTGGCGCCGCCGAGGATCACGACGAGGGGCTGCTCGGGGTGGTTCATGACCCTTCCCAGGGCGGTGAGCTCCTTCTCCATGAGGAAGCCCGCGGCCACCTTGTCCTTGGGGAAGTGGGCCACCATGCCGCTCACGCTGGCGTGGGCGCGGTGGGCGGCGCCGAAGGCGTCGTTCACGTAGGCCTGGGCCAGCTTGGCCAGGGCCTCGGCGAACTCGGGCTTGTTCTTGGTCTCGCCCTTGTCGAAGCGCAGGTTCTCCAGCAGCAGGATCTGGCCGGCCTGGAGGGCGGCGGCCTCGGCCTCCACGGCGGCCCCGGTCACCCCGGAGGCCAGGCGCACGTCGAAGCCCTCGGCCTTGAGCCACTCCGCCACGGGGCGGGCGCTGAAGGCCTCCTCGAAGCCCTCGCCCTTGGGGCGGCCCAGGTGGGAGGCCATGACCACGGAGGCGCCCTTCTCGAGGAGCGCGCGCAGGGTGGGGAGGGTCTCCTTGATGCGGGTGGCGTCGGTGATCCGGCCTTCCTTGATGGGCACGTTCAGGTCCGCCCTCAGGAAGACCCGAAGGCCCTTCACATCCAGGTCGCGCACGGTGGCAAAGGCCATCTCACCCTCCGAAAGAACAACCTCCCATTCTGCCGGAGGAGGGAGCCCTTGTCAGTGCGGGCGTTCAAAAAGGCCGATCCAGCGGGGGGAGCCCGCCTCGAACGGCTCGCCGGCATAGGATCCAAGGGCCTTCCTGAAGCACAGCCCCTCACTCGCCGCCAGCGCCTCCAGCGCCTCGGGTTCATAGATCCGGACGCTCTCCAGGGCCACGCGGGTCTCCCCCGTGGCCAGGCGGGTGAGGGTCATCTCCTTCTCCACCCGATCGCCGGAGATCCACCGGCGGTTCCGGATGCGGATGCCCGAGCGGTCCTCCTGGTCCTCCGGCACCAGGCTGGACCGCAGCAGGCCCGCGTTCAGGTAGTCCAGGAGGAGCACCCCCCCGGGGCGGAGGACGTCCCGGAGCCCCGCGAGGAGGGCGTGGTTCTGGGCGTCGTCGAAGTACCCGAAGGGGGTGAACCACATGCAGATGCCCGCCAGGCTGGCGGACCGGAGGGGCAGGGCCCGCATGTCCCCACGGAGGAGGTGGCCCTGGAGGGGGCCTGGGGCATGGCGGAGGAGGGCTTCGGAGAGGTCCAGCCCCAGGGCCCTCGGGTTGTGCTCCCGGAGCACCGCCAGATGACGCCCGGTGCCGCAGGCCAGATCGAGCACCGGGCCGGAGCGGAGCTCCGGGGCCTCCCGGAGGGCCGTGGCCACGGCGAGACGGGCCTCCGCCTCGTCCCGGTGGGCGTAGAGGAGGGCGTAGTCCTCATCGAACCAGTGCTCGAACCATTCGGCCATGAGGGCATCTTGGCACGGTAGAATGGTCCTGATGAGCAGTCGCCCCGAACGCCTTGAAGACCAGATCCACTTCCTCCTCAGCACCCTGATCCAGCGCGAGCTCCGGGATCCGGACCTGGGATTCCTCACCCTGACGGCCGTGCGCCTGACGCCGGATCGCAGCCTGGCCAAGGTCTACTTCACCTCCATGGGCACCCAGGGGCACTCGGACGAGGAGCAGATGGCCCTGGCCCGGAAGGCCCTGGGCCGCGGCGCGGGCTTCCTCCGCTCCGCCCTGGCGCCCCGGCTGCACCTGAAGCGGGTTCCGGAGCTCCAGTTCTTCCCGGACAACACCCTCGCGGAGGGGAACAAGATGGACGCCATCTTCGCGGAGATCGCCCGGGAGCGGGACGAGCACCCCCGGGAGACGCTGGAAGCGGATGGGGACGGGGCCGGGCAGGCCTGATGGACGGGACGTTGGAGCCGGGCATCCTGCTGGCCCACAAGCCGGTGGGTGGGACCTCCTTCCAGGTGGTGAGGCAGCGCGTGGCCGCCTTCCGGGAGGCGGGCCACAAGAAGCCCGCGGTCGGGCACGGCGGCACCCTGGATCCCTTCGCCCACGGCCTCCTGCTGGTGCTGCAGGGGCAGGCCACCCGCCTGATGGAGCTCATGCACCCCCTGCCCAAGACCTACGAGGCCACCGTGGCCTGGGGACGGGAGACCGACACCTGCGACCTCCAGGGGCAGGGGATCTCCGAGGGGGATGCCCAGGCCCTCACGCCGGACGCGCTGGAGGCGGCCCTGGCGGGCCTGCTGGGGTGGCGGGATCAGGTTCCCCCGGCCACGAGCGCCAAGCGCATCGATGGCGAGCGGGCCTACGCCAAGGCCCATCGGGGTGAGGAGGTGGTGCTGCCGCCCAGCCGGGTCTACCTCCACGCGGCCCGGTGGCTTTCCCATGACCTGCCGCGGAGCTCCCGGCTCAGGATCACCTGCCGGGGAGGGTTCTACGTGCGCAGCCTGGCCCGGGACCTCGGCCGGAGCCTGGGATGCGGCGCCCACCTGACGGCGCTCCATCGCACCGCCATCGGTCCCTGGGAGGATCCGGGGGAGGGACGCTCGCACCTGGTGCAGGGCGCTTCCCTCATCCCCTGGTGCCCCACGCGCGAACTGGATGCGGTGGAGCTGGATCACCTGCTCCATGGCCGCCGCATCTCCGTAGGCCGCGTGGGACCCGGGACCTGGGCCCTTCCCGAGGGCTTCCCCGATCCGGGAGCGCCCATCCGGGCCCTGTTCGAGGGGCGCCTGGTGGCCCTGCTCCGGGAGGAGGAAGGCAGCCTCCGCACCACCGCGAATCTGCGGGGCGGGCTCTGACCTGCTAAGCTCTCCGGGCCCTTCCCGCCCGTGAGGCCCTCCATGCGCGTCCTGCCGTTCCTCCTGGTCCCGGCCTCCCTCCTCCTGGCCCAGGCGCCTCCCAGGAAGCCCGCCTTCCAGCCCATGGACGTGTTCTCCCTCCAGTGGGCGGAGCGCCCCGTGATCTCCCCGGATGGGCGCCAGGTGGTGTACGAGCGCGCCTTCTTCGATGTGCATCGGGACGTGCGCAGGGCCAACCTCTGGGTCGTGGATGTGGCCACGGGGGCCCAGCGTCCCCTCACCACCGGGGCGAGCCGGGAGGGGCAGGCGGCCTGGAGTCCCGAGGGGGATCGCCTCGCCTACGTCGCCTCGGATGGCGGGCGGGCCCAGGTCTTCGTCCGGTGGATGGGAACGGGGGGGACCGCGCGGATCACCCAGCTCCCGGCCGCCCCGGGCAATCTGGCGTGGTCTCCGGATGGGCGCTGGATCGCCTTCACGATGTTCGTGAAGTCCGACTCGAAGCCCCTCTCCCCCCAGCTCCCCACTCCGCCGGAAGGGGCTCAGTGGGCCCCGCCTGCGAAGGTGATCGACATGGTCCTCTACCGGGCCGATGGCGGGGGGTACCTGGAGCCCGGGTACTCCCACCTCTTCGTGGTCCCCGCGGAGGGGGGCGCGGCTCGGCAGGTCACCCGGGGGGATCACCCCTTCGGCGGCACCCCCTGCTGGACCCGCGATGGCAAGGGGCTGCTCGTGTCCACGAACCTGGATCCCGAGTGGGAGCACCAGCCGGTGGAGAGCGACCTCTACCGCATCGATGTCCAATCCGGCGAGGCCACGCGCCTCACCAACCGCAAGGGACCGGATGACCTGGCGGATCTCTCCCCCGAGGGGCGCCGCATCGCCTATGCAGGCTTCGAGGATCGGGCCCTGGGCTACCAGAACTGGGAGCTCTCCGTGCTCGACGTCGGAACGGGGCGCAGCCGCCGGCTGGCCCAGGACCTGGACCGGAGCGTGAACGCCCTGCAATGGGACGGGGAGAAGGGGATCTTCTTCTCCTACGACGACCGGGGCGGCACCAAGGTGGCCTGGGTGGGCGCCGAAGGCGGGCCCGTGGAGGTGCTGGCCGAGGATCTCGGGGGCACGGCGATGGGGCGCCCCTACACCGGCGGCAGCTTCACCTCCGCCGCGGGCCGCGTGGCCTACACCCGGGGCACCCCGTACCGGCCGGCCGATGTGGCCGTGGTGGGCCGGGACCGCCGAGTGAAGGTGCTCACCGACCTCGGCGCGGGCCTGCTCGATCAGCGCACCCTCGGCCGGGTGGAGCCCCTCAGCTGGCCCTCGGGGCATGACAAGCGGGACGTTCAAGGCTGGCTCGTGTACCCCCCGGACTTCGACCCGGCGAAGAAATACCCCCTCCTCCTGGAGATCCACGGGGGCCCTTTCGCGGCCTACGGCCCGCACTTCGCCCCGGAGACCCAGCTCTACGCGGCCCAGGGCTACCTCGTGCTCTACGCGAACCCCCGGGGCAGCACGAGCTACGGGGCGGACTTCGCCAACCTCATCCACCACAACTACCCGGGGCAGGACTACGACGACCTCATGAGCGGCGTGGACGCGGTGATCGCCAAGGGGAACGTGGATGCCGCCAACCTCTTCGTCACCGGGGGCAGCGGCGGGGGTGTGCTCACCTCCTGGATCGTGGGGCACACCACCCGCTTCCGGGCCGCGGTCGTGGCCAAGCCGGTCATCAACTGGACGAGCTTCGTGCTCACCTCCGACGGGGATCCCTACTACGTCCGCTACTGGTTCCCGGGCTTCCCCTGGGATCACCCGGAGCAGTATGCCCGCCGCTCGCCCCTGACCTACGTGGGCAAAGTCACCACCCCGACCATGCTGCTGGTGGGCGAATCGGATTACCGCACCCCCATCTCCGAGGCCGAGCAGTACTACATGGCTCTGAAGCTCCGGAAGGTGGACACGGCCCTGGTGCGGATCCCGGGTGCGTCCCACGAGATCAACGAGCGCCCCAGCCAGATGCTCACCCAGGTCCTGTACACCACCGCCTGGTTCGAGAAGCACAGGGCCCGCTGAGGTCCTGCAGGCTCAGCGGTCGCCCCAGTGGAGCTTCTGCTGGAGCAGGGCGTAGAAGTCGAAGGCGGGATCCTGCAGGAGGGTGACCACCCGGTCGCCCCGCCGCAGGCGCAGCCGATCCCCGGGGCGCACGGGATGACCCACCTGCCCGTCGAGGGTGAGGTGGGCATCCTCGGCGCTCCCCACGGTGATCTCGATGGGGCGGTCCCCGGGCACCACGCTGGGGCGGTGGGTGAGGCTGTGGGGGCAGATGGGGGCGATGACGAAGGCATCCAGGCTCGGGTGGAGGATGGGGCCTCCGGCGCTGAGGGCGTAGGCGGTGGAGCCCGTGGGGGTGGCCACGATCACCCCATCGGCCTTCAGGGGACCGGCATCCTCATCCCCCAGGCGGAGGCTGAGGTCCAGGATCCGGGCCAGGGTGCCCTTCGCCAGCACGGCATCGTTAAGCACCTCCTGGCGGAGCAGGCAGCGGCCTTCCCGCCAGAGCTCCACTTCCAGGAGTTTGCGGACGTCCGGCCTGAGGCCGTTGGAGAGGAAGGTCCTGACCACGTCACCGGCGGCCTGGGCGGCATGGGCCGTGAGGAACCCCAGGGACCCCAGGTTGATGCCGAGGATGGGCACGCCGCTGACGCCGAGCTTTCGGGCCCCGGCGAGGAGGGTCCCATCGCCCCCCAGCACCAGGCAGAGGTCGGGCAGGGGGTCCAGGGTGGCCAGGTCCGGCGCTCCGAGCAGCGGCGCCTCCGGGAGGATCGTGGCCCAGGTCTGGGCCAGGGCCGGATCCCCCGCAACCGTCCAGCCGGCCTCGAGGAAGGGCGGCGCGACCTTCCGCAGCGTCTCCGCCAGCAGGGGGGACTTGGCCTTGGTCACGAGGGCGACGAGGGACATGGGCCCATCCTCGCATGAATTGGAAGCCCAGGCTCCGGAGGGTGGGCCACCCCCATTACACTTTCCCCATGGCCAAAACCGCTTCCCCCCGACGCCGCTGGCTCCGCTGGCTGGGATGGTCCGCACTGGGCGGAACCCTCCTCGGATCGGTGATCTTCGCCATCGCCTGGTCGATCATGAGCCGGGACGCGGACAGCTACCTCACCATCTTCGCCCTGCGGGTCCCCAAGACCATCACGAAGGTGCTGGACCAGGACGGCAACATCATCGGCGTCTTCGCCGAGGAACACCGGGTGGTGATCCCCTACGGCGACATCCCCAAGGCCTTCGTGAACGCCCTCATCGCGACGGAGGACGCCGACTTCTGGAGCCACGGGGGGGTGACCGCCCGGGGTTTCATGCGCGCCGGCTGGGTCTACGTCTCCAGCCTGGGCCACCGCAAGGAGGGGGCCTCGACCCTGACCATGCAGCTGGTGCGGACCGTCACGAACAAGCGGCAGCGGCAGATCGGCCGGAAGCTCAAGGAGATCATCGTCGCCCGGAAGCTGGAGAAGGCCTACACCAAGAAGCAGATCCTGGAGATGTACGCCAATGAGGTTTACTTCGGCGGGGGGCGTTACGGCATCGAAGCCGCGGCGCAGTTCTACTTCGGGAAGAGCGCGCCCCAGCTGAACGTGGAGGAGTGCGCCCTCATGGCCGGTCTCGTCCAGAACCCCAACTGGTACAACCCCTACAACCCGGATCCCAAGGCGCGCATCGCCGCCAAGGCCCGGCGGAACCACGTGCTGGTGCGCATGGCGAAGGAGGGCTTCCTGAAGCCCAAGGAGGCCGAGCTCCTCCTGGACAAGCCCATCCGCCTCGCCCGCGAGAACGCCCGGGAGGCGGACATCGCCCCCTACGCCGTGGAGGAGGTCCGCAAGTACCTCTACGAGAAGTACGGCCGGGAGGCGGTCCTCAACGGAGGCCTCGAGGTCACGACGACCCTCGACTCCACCTGGCAGGAGGCGGCCAACGAGGCGGTGCGGAGCGGCTTGAAGGCCGTGGACCGTCGCCGGGGCTTCCGCAAGGAGAACGTCCAGTTCGTGGAGAATCCCGAGGAGGCGAAGCTCCCCGGCTGGAACCGGTACTTCGAGCAGGGCGACATGGTGCGGGGGCTGATCCTCGGCTGGGGCGGGGGCAAGGCCAAGGTCCGCATCGGCAAGGCGGAGCTGCAGGTGCCCGAGGCCGCCTTCGGGTGGGCGGGCAAGGAGGCGCTGAAGGTGCTGGTGCGGGGAGCCGCGCCCTGGTTCACGGTGAAGAAGGCCGTGGAGGGCACCCCCACCGAGCTTGAGCTGGATCAGGAGCCGGGTGTGGAGGGGGCCCTCCTCGCCCTGGAGCCCACCACGGGGGCCGTGCGCGCCATGGTGGGGGGATGGGACTACAACCGGTCCAAGTACAACCGCGCCTGGCAGGCGGAGCGGCAGGTGGGCTCGACCATGAAGGCCTATGTCTACGGGGCCGCCTTCGAGCGGGGCATGACCCCCATGACAATGGTGCAGGACATCCCGACGCGCTTCCTGGATCCCGTGGACTACATGGAGATCACCAAGCCGGATGGCACCAAGGACTACAAGGCCCTCCGGAAGGATGCCAAGCCCTACGAACCCAAGAACTATGAGCGGGACTTCTGGGGTCCCATCTCCATCTGGGAAGCCCTGCGGGACAGCCGCAACGTCCCCGCGGTGCGCACCCTGGATGATTCCGGGGTGGGCAACGTCATCGACTTCGCCCGCAAGGCTGGCGTGACGGGGAGGATCCCGCCCTATCCGAGCATGGCCCTGGGCAGCGCCGACCTCTACCTCAAGGACATGGTGCGGGGCTACGCCACGATCGCCAACCAGGGCGCGCAGTGCCCGGCCCCCTTCTTCATCCGCAAGATCGTGGACCGGAACGGCAAGGTCCTGGAGAAGCACGAGCCCCAGCCTGGCGAGCAGGTGCTGGACAAGCAGACCTGCTTCCAGGTGATCCAGTGCCTTCAGGGCGTCGCCCAGCGGGGCACGGGCACCCGCAGCAACGAGCTGCAGTGGCCCGTGGCCGGCAAGACGGGCACGACGGATGAGCACACCGACGCCTGGTTCGTGGGCTTCTCCACCAAGATCGCCTGCGGCGTGTGGGTGGGGCTCGACGAGAAGAAGACCATCTTCCGTGGGGCCGATGGCGCCAAGGTGGCCCTCCCCATTTGGGTGGACTTCATGAAGACGGCCCTCCCCACCACGGGAGACAAGGAGGACTTCAAGGCCCCGGATGGGATGGAGTGGGCCGATGTGGACCGCTACACGGGGTCCCTCGCCACCTCGGCCACCGCCCCGGAGGACCTGCTCCACCTGGCCTTCAAGCCGGGCACGCTCCCCAAGAGCGGCAGCGATGCGGAGACGATCCAGAAGGTGAAGGAGGCCCGGGCCAAGGCGTCCTCCCAGGCCCAGGAGGTCCGGGTCTTCGGGCGGGCGCCGAACCTGGCCACCGAGGAGAAGAAGCCGGACCTCGCCGCCACGGACCCCAACGCCAACTGAACGCAAAAACCGCCGACCAGGGTCGGCGGTTTCCATACCAGCGTGGGCTCAGCCCTTCTTCTTAGGGGCGTAGGGCTTCCCGTGGCTCCGGGGCCCGGCCTTGGGACCGGACTTGAAGCCCGGACGGGCGGGACGGGGGGGCAGCTCGCCCGCGGCCTTCCGGGCCTGCCACTCGTCCTCGGGGATGTAAGGGCGGTCGAAGCCCCGCTCCTGGGCCTTCTTCGCCCGCCACTCCTCGTCAGACACCCAGGGCCGATTGGCGGGGCGCTCGGGGCGCTCTCCGCGCTGGGCCTCCCACTCCTCCTTGGGCACCCAGGGTCGCCGGGGACGGTCCGCCCCCTGGCCGGCCTTCTGGGCGCGCCACTCCTCCTCGGGCACCCACGGGCGGTTGGAGGGACGGGCCGCGCGCTCGGCGCGCTGGGCCTCCCACTCCTCCTTGGGAACCCAGGGGCGGCGGGGACGCTCCTCGGACTCCTCGCGATCCTGGGTGGCCCGGCGGGGGGCCGCGCCTTCCCGGGCGAAGGGCTTGCGGCTGGCGGTGGCGTTCACGGCGGGCACCTCGAAGCCCTCGGGCTCGTCCTCCCGCAGCAGGGCGAGTAGCCCCGCCACCAGCTCCTCGGCGTCCATGTCCACCAGGAGGCGATGGGCCTCCTTGCGGTGGGCGGCATCGGCGGCCTTGGCCACACGCTCACGCAGGTGCCCTTCGCGCGCCGCCTTGAGGGCCTCGGGGGTGGGGACCTGGCGCCAGGTCAGCTCCAGGCCGCCGCGGCGGGCCCAGGCGCTGAGGATGCGGGACTCCTTGAGGTTCACGAGGGGCAGGCTGGTGCCCTTGGCCCCGGCGCGGCCCGTGCGACCGCTGCGGTGGATGTAGCTCTCCATCTGGGTGGGGATGCCGAGATGCACGACGAGGGGCAGGCCGGAGATGTCGAGGCCGCGGGCGGCGACGTCCGTGGCCACCAGGTAGCGGAGGCGGCCGCGCTTGAACTGCTCGAGGATGCGGGCGCGGGTCGCCTGGGCCAGGTCGCCGTGCAGGAACGCGGCGCCGAGACCGGAGGCGATGAGCTCCTCCGCCACCTCCTCCGTCTGAGCCTTCGTCTTGGTGAAGATGAGGGCGGCGCTGGGCTCGTCATGGAGCAGCAGGTTCACCAGGGCCTTCACGTGGAAGTGGTCGGCCACCACCACGGGGGTGTGGGCGATGTCCTGGTGGGCGGCGGCCTCACCGGCCTCCGTGAGGCTGATCTTCACGGGGTCCTTGAGGAAGCGCTGGGCCAGCTTGGCGATGGGGCCGGGCAGGGTGGCGCTGAAGAGGTAGGTCTGAGGGCCCTTGGGCACCTTGGCCAGGATGGTCTCCACGTCCTCGAGGAAGCCCATGTTGAGCATCTCGTCGCACTCGTCCAGCACGACCATGCGCACCTTGGAGAGGTCCAGGCTGCCGCGCTCCAGGTGGTCCATCACGCGCCCGGGGGTGCCCACCACGATCTGGGCGCCCTTGGCCAAGGCGTTGAGCTGGGGGCCGTAGGACATGCCGCCCACGAGCAGGGCCAGATCCAGGCGGCGCAAGCTGCGGAGCTCGGTGCCCACCTGCTGGGCGAGCTCCCGGGTGGGGGCCAGGATGATGGCCTGGGGATGGGCCCCGGGCTCAAGGCGGTGCAGCAGGGGCAGGCCGAAGGCCAGGGTCTTGCCCGAGCCGGTGCGGCTCTGCACGAGCAGGTCCCGGCCCTCACGCCCGGGGGCGAAGGTCTCCGCCTGCACGGGCGTGGGGCTGGTGAAGCCGCGGCCCTCGAGGGCGGCAAGCAAAGAGGCGTCGAGGCCAAGCTCGGCGAAGGTGGGGCTGTTCACGTTGTCTCCCGGGGCGTGTCCCGCTGTCGAAGCCACGTGCTTCCCGGGATGGGCCCAAAGGGGAAGTCTCTCATGGATCAGCGGAATCCCCTAGAGAAATAAAGGATGAAGGCGGATGGATGAGAGTCGGGGCACGCCACCCCCTTCATCCTTTACCCTTCCTCCTGCATCCTTTCCCCATGACCACCCTGCTGCTCATCCGCCATGGGATCGCTGAGGACTGGGCACCCGGGCGTCCGGATGCCGAGCGGGCCCTCACCCCCGAGGGCTGGGAAAAGTCCCGGGCGGCCATGCGGGGGCTCGTGGGCCTGGGGTGGGTGCCGAGCCGCGGGATCAGCAGTCCCTACCGACGGGCCATGGAGACCATGGCCTGCCTCAAGGAGGCGGCGGGGAACGGCTTCACCGTGGGGCTCTGGGATGGGCTCACGCCGGAGGCGGACCCTGAAGCCGCGCGGGCCTGGTTGGAGACCCTCATGAGGGGGGCCGGCGAAGCGGAGTGCATCGCCCTCACCAGCCACCTGCCCTTCCTGCCCGGCCTGATCTTCCGCCTCACGGGCCGGGACCTGGAGGTCAAGAAGGCCAGCTGCACCGTCCTCGACTGGACGGAGGGGGCCTGGCGGTTCCAGGCGCACCACACCCCGAGCCAGCTGAGGGGCGAGTGATGCGGCCCGGCCGGCCCGAACCCACCTACGTCACCCTGCCCTCCGGGCTGAGGATCCACTACCGGGTGCAGGGGCCCCCGGAGGCACCCTGGATGGTGCTCCTCAATGGCCTCCTCTCGGACACGACCATGTGGGCCGGGGTCCTGCCCGGGCTCACCCAGCGGTTCCGCGTGCTGACCTTCGACAGCCGGGGGCAGGGGAAGAGCGA
>CAZVKM010000030.1:0-19659 GCA_964627685.1 uncultured Solibacteraceae bacterium
AGCCGGCGCAGGGGCGCCGTGACGGGGGCCTGGTGCAGGAGGTCGGGGTTCTCCTGGGCCTCGCGGGCGATCGCCTTCATGGCGTGCACGAAGGCGTCCAGCTCGTCCTTGCCTTCGCTCTCGGTGGGCTCGATCATGAGCGCGCCGCTGACGACCATGGGGAAGTAGATCGTCGGGGGGTGGAACCCGTAGTCGATGAGCCGCTTGGCGATGTCCAGGGTGTGGACGTCGTTCTTGGCCTGGATGGCGTCGTTGAACACCACCTCGTGCATGGTGGGGCTGTCGATGGGGAGGTTGTAGGTGCCCGTGAGTTCCTTGCGGATGTAGTTGGCGTTCACGATGGCGCGCAGGGTGGCGTTGCGAAGGCCGTCGCCGCCGTGGGAGTAGCAGTAGGTCAGGGCGCGCACGAGCATGCCGAAGTTGCCGAAGAAGGTGTGCACCTTGCCGATGCTCTGGGGGCGGTTCCACTCCCAGCGGTAGGTGTGCTGGGCCACCTCGCCCTCGCCCACCTTCTTCGTCTCGCGGACCACCACGGGCTTGGGCAGGAAGGGCTCCAGCTTGGCCACGCAGCCCACGGGGCCGGCCCCGGGACCGCCGCCGCCGTGGGGGGTGGACATGGTCTTGTGCAGGTTCATGTGCATCACGTCGATGCCGAAGTCGCCGGGGCGGGCCACGCCCACGAGGGCGTTCATGTTGGCGCCGTCCATGTACACCAGGCCGTCGGCCTCGTGGATGAGCTTGCAAATCTGGTCGATCTTGGGCTCGAAGATCCCGAGGGTGTTCGGGTTGGTGATCATGAGGCCGGCGATCTCGCCCTTGTGCTCGGCGAGGAGGGTCATGAGGCCCTTCTTCACCTTGCCGGTGGCCGCGTCGGTGACATCTTCGAAGCTCACGCAGCCATCGGCGCCGGAAGCCACGTCCACCACGTCATAGCCGGCCATGGCGGCGGTGGCGGGGTTGGTGCCGTGGGCGCTGTCGGGGATGAGGAAGACCTTCTTGGCCTGGCCGCGGCTCTGGTGGTAGGCGCGGATGAGCAGCACGCCCGTGAGCTCGCCGGCGGCGCCGGCGCTGGGCTGCAGGGTCACGGCGTCGAGGCCGGTCACTTCCTTCAGCCACTCCTGGAGGGTGAAGAGCAGGGCCAGGTTGCCCTGCACCAGCTCATCGGCGGCCATGGGGTGGCTCTCGGCGAAGCCCGGCATCCCGGCCACCTTCTCGTTGAGGCGGGGGTTGTGCTTCATGGTGCAGGAGCCCAGGGGGTACATGCCCTGGTCCATGCCGTAGTTCCACAGGGAGAGGCGGGTGAAGTGGCGGATCACCTCGGGCTCGCTCGCGGAGGGCAGGGCGTCGAAGCCGCTGCGCTTCAGGTGCGCGGGGCGGGTGTCCTTGGCGGCGGGCACGTCGAGCTTGGGCAGGTCCATCCCCTTCTTGCCGGGGACGCTGCGCTCGAAGATCAGGGATTCACGTTCGCGGAGGTTCATGGTGGGATCCCCGAATTAGGCGACGACGGAAGGGACGCGGGCCAGCACTTCGACCAGGTGCTCGATCTGCATGCGGGTGTTGATCTCGGTGGCGCACCAGAGGACGCAGTTCTCGTACCCGTAGGGCGTGAGATCCAGGCCGGGCAGGATGCCCTCGGCCACCAGGGCCTTGGAGGCGGCCTTCCAGTCGCCGCTGAACTTCAGGACGAACTCGTTGAAGGTGGGCGCGGTGAAGACCGGCTTCCAGTCCGGCAGCTCCAGGAGGCGGGCCTGCAGGTACTGGGCCTTGGCCACGTTCTGCTCGGCGAGGCCCTTCAGGCCCTCGGGCCCGGCCAGCTGCAGGAAGATGTTGGCGCGCAGGGCGATGAGGCCCTGGTTGGAGCAGATGTTGGAGGTGGCGCGGTCGCGCTTGATGTGCTGCTCCCGGGCCGTGAGGGTGAGCACGTACCCCGTACGGCCCTCCAGGTCCTTGGTCTGCCCCACCACGCGGCCGGGGATCTCGCGCTTGTAGGCCTCCTTCACGGCCAGGAAGCCCAGGAAGGGGCCCCCGAAGGAGGTCTTGTTGCCGAAGCTCATGGCCTCGCCGCAGGCCATGTCGGCGCCCAGCTTGCCGGGGGCCTCGAACCAGCCGAAGGCCATGGCCTCCATGGTGACGGACACGAGCAGGGCGCCGGCGGCGTGGATGGGTCCCTCCAGGGCCTTCAGGTCCTCCACGTTGCCGAGGAAGTTGGGGTAGCCCACCAGCACGGCGGCGGTGGTGGCGTCCAGCTTGGCGGCCAGGTCGGCGGCATCGGTCACGCCGTCCTTCACGGCCACTTCCACCAGCTGCAGCTCCTCGTGGCTGGCGAAGCCGGTGCGCAGCACCTCCAGGTAGTGGGGGTGGAGGCCGGCGCTCACGAGCACCTTGTTCCGCTTCTTCAGGGAGCGCACGGCCATGAGGGCGGCCTCGAGGCAGGCGGTGCCGCCGTCGTAGAGGCTGGCGTTGGTCATCTCGAGCCCAGTGAGGTCGCAGATGAGGGTCTGGTACTCGAAGATGTGCTGCAGGGTGCCCTGGCTGATCTCGGGCTGGTAGGGCGTGTAGGCCGTGAACCACTCCTGGCGGCTGATCTGGTGATCGATGGCCGTGGGGAGGAAGTGGGCGTAGGCGCCGGCCCCCAGGAAGCGCGTGCGGAAGCGGGTGTTGAGGTCCGCCAGGGCCTCCAGGTCCCGCAGCACCTCCAGCTCGCTGCTGGTGGGCGGCAGGTTCAGGGGGCGGGCGAGCCGCAGGTGCTCGGGCACCCCGATGAGGAGATCCTCCGCCTTCTGGACGCCGATGGCCTCCAGGAGGGCTCGATCTTCGCTTGAAGCCAAGGGTAGGTAGCGCATGGGCATCCTTCGCAGGCGACGGCCAAAACTCCAGTTTACAAGGCCAGGGGGTGGCCCGGGAGCACGGCTTTCCGGACGGATGTCACGGGTCCATGACCCTTCCAGGTCAGGGCCCGGCCGCCCAGCGAACGATCTCCGGAGGGATTTCCTGCAGGGGCAACTGGCTCCCAACCCCCCCCATTTCATAGGCCACCTTGGGCATGCCATAGACCACCGAAGTGGCCTCGTCCTGGCCGAGGGTGGCGCTCCCCCCCTGCCGGAGGGCCACCATGCCCCGGGCCCCGTCATCCCCCATGCCCGTGAGGATGACCCCCAGACCCTTCCGGCCCACCCGGGCCTCGGCCGCGGAGAGCATCAGGATGTCCACGGAGGGGAGGTGGTTGCGGTGCCGTTCCCCTTCGGCCACCTGGGCCTTCCATCCCCCGCCCGGCACCCCCTGCACCCGGAGGTGCTTGAGGCTGGGGGCCAGGTAGGCATGGCCGTTCAGGAGGTGCTCCCCGTCCACGGCCTCCTTGACCCGGACCGGACTCACGGAATCCAGCCGCTGGGCATAGGCCGCCGTGAAGCCCGGGAGGATGTGCTGCACCACGGCGATGGGGGGGAGCCCCGCCGGCAGGGCCTCGAAGAGGGCCCGGAGGGCTTCGGTGCCCCCGGTGGAGGAGCCGACCAGGATCAGGCGGTCGGCCCGGTTCAGGTTCACCACCGCCTTGGTCTGGGGGAGGGCGATCTCGGGGGCCTGGGCCGGACGGCGGCTCACCCGGGCAAAGGAGGCCGAATGGACCGCCTCGGCGATCTGCTCCCCGACGGACTCGAGACCCACGCCGGAGGACCCGCCGGGCTTTCCGATCACCTCCGTGGCCCCGAGGCGCAGGGCCTCCATGGCCACCTCGGTGCCCCGGGCGGTGAGGCTGCTCACCACGACCACGGGCATCGGGTGGGCCTTCATGAGCTTGCCCAGGAAGGTGAGCCCATCCATGCGCGGCATCTCGATGTCCACCGTGAGCACGTCCGGGGCGAGGGCGATGATCTTCTCCCGCGCCTCGTAGGGATCCACGGCCGTGCCCACCACCTCCAGCTTGGGGTGGGCGGAGAGGATGCGCGTCATCAGCTGCCGGACGAGCGCGGAGTCGTCGACGACGAGGACGCGGCGGCGTGCCGTCATGTGAACAGCTCCACGTCTCCGTCGTCCCGCTGGCTGATCTTCTTCCGGAAGCTGGACTCGCGGTTGAGGAGGGTGTCGTTGTTGAGGCGATCGATGCGCCGCATGAGCACCTGGCCCGTGTGGGGGAAGAAGTAGACCTTGCGGGCATAGTCCGCCCCCAGGTCCTCACTCCAGATGGGGATGGATTCCTGGGCCAGGAAGCGGAGCACGAACTCGATGTTGCGGGCCCCCACGTCGCCCATCCCCTTCATCACGCGCCCACCGCCGAAGACCTTGGCCACCAGGCGGTCCTTCCGGGCGCCCAGGCGCAGCAGTTCGTTGATGAGGAGCTCCATGGCCGCCCCGCCGTAGCGGGCGGCGAAGAAGACGTCCTTGGCCTCGCGGCTCCGGTCCTCCGGCAGCATGAAGTGGTTCATCCCCCCCACCAGCCCCACGGGATCCAGGAGGCAGGCGGAGACGCAGGAGCCCAGCACCGTGACGATCACCTCGTCCTGCGCCGTGGCGTAGAACTCCCCGGGCTGGATCTTCATGGCCTGCCGGGCGAAGTGCTTGTCGAAGTACTTCGTGGCCTGGCCGCGGTTGAGGGGGGTCGCGCTCACACCCCCTCCCGACGCCGGTAGACGGTCCCACCCAGGCTCTCGAAGCCCAGGGTGTTGTCCAGGAGCGCCTCGCTGTGCCCCACCAGGAGGAATCCCCCGGGCCGCAGCGTCTCCCGGAAGCGCAGCAGCAGTTCCCGCTGGGTGGGCTTGTCGAAGTAGATCATGACGTTCCGGCAGAAGATCACGTCCATGCTCCCGGCCTCGGGCCAGCCCGTGGCCCCGAGGAGGTTGAAGATCTGGAAGGTGATGCCGCTCCGGAGCCCGGGGCGGATGCGGGCCTTGCCCGCGTGGGGCCCGCTCCCCTTCTGGAAGGCGTAGCGAAGCCAGTCCTTGGGCAGCTTCTCCAGCCGCTCCATGGGATAGACCCCGGCCTGGGCCGTGGCCAGCACGTTGGTGTCCACGTCCGTGGCCAGGATCTTCGTGTCCACGTTCGGGAACGAGGAGGCCATCACCATGGCGAGGGTGTACGGCTCCTCCCCGGTGCTGCATCCGGCGCTCCAGAAGCGGAGCTTGCCGGAAGCCGGGGGGTGGGCGGCGAAGTGGGAGGCCAGGAATTCGAAGTGGTGCTGCTCCCGGAAGAAGCTCGTGAGGTTGGTGGTGAGGGCGTTGACGAAAGGGCCCCACTCCTCGCAGTCGGGCCCCCGGACCACCTTGAGGTAGGCCTCGAAGTCCTTCAGCCCAAGGGCCCGCAGGCGCTTGATGAGGCGGGAGCGCACCATGGCCTGCTTCTGGGGGCCCAGGTTGATGCCCGTGTGCTGGTGGAGGATCCGCCGGATGGCCTCGAAGCCCGCCTGGGAGAGGGGGAAATCCTCCATGTCAGGCTCCGAGGGCGGCGGTCTGCCCCTGGGAGGCCAGGCGCATGAGGCCCGGCACATCCAGGATCAGGGCCACCTTCCCATCCCCCAGGATGGTGGCGCCGGAGAGGCCCTCCACACGCCGGTAGTGGGTCTCCAGGCTCTTGATGACCACCTGGCTCTGCCCCACCAGCTCGTCCACGGCCAGGGCCGCCCGCCGTCCTTCGGTCTCCACCACCACCAGCAGGGGTTGGCTCACGGCGTTCCCACCCGTTTCAAGCAGGGCCGGGAGGCGGAGCACGGGGACGAACTCCCCGCGGAGGTTGATCACCTCGCGGTCGCCCTTGAGGGTCTGGATCTCGGACTCCTTGGGACGGAAGCTCTCGAGCACCGAGGAGAGGGGGAAGACGAAGGTCTCGCCGCCAACCTGGACGATGAGCCCATCGAGAATGGCGAGGGTGAGGGGGAGGATGAGCCGGAAGAGGCTCCCCTGCCCGGGCTGGGATTCCACCTCGATGCGGCCCCCCAGGTTCCGGATGTTCTGCCGCACCACGTCCATGCCCACCCCGCGTCCGCTCAGGTCCGACACCACCTCCGCGGTGCTGAAGCCGGGCTCGAAGATGAGCTGGTGAATCTCATCCACGGAGAGGTTGACCCCCTGGGAGACGAGCCCGCGCTGGATGGCCTTCTGGAGGATCCGATCCCGATCCAGCCCCTTGCCGTCGTCCTGCACCTCGATGTGGATGTGCCCACCCTTGGAATAGGCCTTGAGGAGGATGTGCCCCAGCGGCGGCTTGCCCGCCGCCGTGCGGTCCACCCGCGGCTCGATGCCGTGGTCGAGGCTGTTCCGCACCAGGTGCGTGAGGGGGTCCACCAGCAGCTCGATGAAGGTCTTGTCCAGCTCCGTGGCCTGGCCTTCCAGATGGAGGTCCACCTCCTTGCCCAGCTGCTTGGCCAGGTCCCGCACCAGGCGGGGGAAGCGCGAGAACACCATGTCCACGGGCACCATCCGGATGCCCATCACCCGCTCCTGGAGGTCCCGGGTCTGACGGTCCAGGAGCTGCATGGCCTCCTGGAAGCGCCCCAGCCCCGCCTGGGTGTCCATGATCTGGCTGCTCTGGGCCAGCATGGCCTGGGTGATCACCAACTCGCCCACCAGGTCCAGGAGGCGGTCGATCTTCTCGGTGCTGACGCGCAGGGTGGATTCGGAACGGGGCGCCCGGGCCTCCGGGCGGCCCCCCTCGGCCGGAGCCGCGGGCGGGGCCGCCACCGCGGGCACAGAAGGTGGCGCCACCACCTGCAGGGGCGAGATATGCAGGTTGTCCCCTTCATCCACGAACTCGAAGGCCTCGAGGATGGCTTCCCGCGTCACGGACCCTTCCAGGAGGATGTCCCAGGTGAGGTGGCAGGCCTCCGGATCCAGGTCGGGCAGGGCCGGGATGGCGGCGGGATCCAGGCTGAGCTGCAGCGCGCCCAACCGGGCCACGTCGCGGAAGAGGCGCTCCAGGTTCAGGCCGCGCCGGAAGGTCTGGGCCGGGGCCCGGAACCGGATGCGGGCGCCCGTCCATTCCCCGGTCGCCACCACGGGGGCGGCGGCTTCGGTCGGGGCGTGCCCCCCCGCCGCCACCAGGGCCCGGAAGCGCTCCGCCAGGGCCATCTCCCGGGCCTTCTCCTCCGGAGGCAGGGGCTGGTCCGCCTGGGCGAGGTTGAGGTGCCGGCGGAGGAGATCCACCGCCTGCAGCAGCAGGTCCAGGCCTTCCTGGGTCAGGGGGGAGTCCCCCTGCCGGATGGGCTCCAGCCCGCTCTCGAGCTCGTGGGTGAAGGAGGCCACGTCGGGGAAGCCGAAGGTGGCCGCGTTGCCCTTGAGGCTGTGCGCCACCCGGAAGACCAGGTGCAGATCCTCCCGCTCCAGGTGCTCCAGGTCCATGCGCAGGAGGGTCGCCTCCATGGCATCCAGGAGCTCCGTGGCCTCCTCGAAGAAGACCTTCCGGTATTGGCCAAGAATGTCCACCATGACGAACCTCAGAGCACCTTCTGAACCGTCTCCACCAGCTTCTCGGGGCTGAAGGGCTTCACGATCCACCCCGTGGCCCCGGCCTCCTTGCCGCGCATCTTCATCTCGGGGCTGGATTCGGTGGTGAGCATGAGGATGGGCGTGAACTGGTAGCTCTTGAGCTGCCGCAGCTCCTTCACCAAGGTGATGCCGTCCATCTTCGGCATGTTCACATCGGTGATCACCAGGTCGGCGCCGCGGGTGCGGGCGATGGCGAGGGCTTCATCCCCATCTCCGGCCTCCAGCACCTGGAACCCGGCCTGGGCCAGGGTGAAGGCGATCATCTGCCGCATGGTGGTGGAGTCGTCGACCGTCAGGATCGTCTTGCTCATCGGGACCTCAGAAGAGTTCTACATCGCCGGCATCAAGGTTCTCGTGATGGACCACCCGCTTCGGGGCGAAGGCGTCATCCGCCTCCGAGTGGGCGGCTTCCATCGCCGTCAGCACCCCGCCGGGTTCCTCCCCCGCCTGGAGGCGGGAAGCGGCCTTCTCCCACTCCCGGCCCCGGGCCATCAGGTGCTCCAGGTGGAGGGTGGCGGTGCCGAGGGCCTGCCGCACGAGGTCTTCGAACTGGAGGCTGCGCACCAGGTCGTCGATGCGGGCCCGCACCTCCTTGGCATTGGCCTCCGCTTGGATGACCAACCCACCCACCCGGGTGTTGCTCACTTCCATGGCCTTCACCAGGCTGGCGCTCTGCCCCTTGGAGCTCAGGAAGAGGCTCAGGTCCTTGGTGGCGATCTTGTGGATCTGCGTCTCGGTGTTCTCGAGGGCCTGGCGGGTTCCCCCCAGGTGCTCCTGGATGGCGTCATTGAGGCGGGCACTGCGGTCCGCGAGGCTGCTCACCTCACCGGCGACGATGGCGAACCCGGCGCCGTACTTGCGGGCGTGGGCCGCCTCGATGCTGGCGTTGAGGGCGAGGAGGTGGGTCTTGGAGGCGATCTCCGAGAGCTCCTGGAGCACGTTCTCCATCTTCCGGGAGCGGGACTGGATGTCCTCGATCTCCTCCACCAGCTGCATGGAGGCCGTGGAGGTGGAGAGGATGTTCTCCACGAGCTGGTCCATGGTGTGGGTGATGCTCTTGGAGAAGTGATCCATGCTCACATCGCCGGTCTCACCCTCCAGGCGGAGGGTCATGGCGTCCTGGATGCTCAGGGTGAGGTGGTGCTGCTCCGCCACCAGGGCGCTCAGGCTCCGGAGGGAGCTGCCCAGCGTGTGCGCCGCCTCGGTGTTCAGGGCGAGCACCTGGGTGAGGTTGCTCAGGGTGGCCTGGGCCTGGGTCTCCAGGTGGGCCGCTTCCGACGCGGCCACCCGGGTGAGCAGCGGGCGCAAGGCGGCGTCCCCGCCGCTCCCGGGCGCCTGGGCCGTCGTGACCCCGGCCGTCTCCGTGGCATTCAACCAGCTCATGGCGCCGCCTCCCCCACCAGGTCCTTGAAGCCCAGATCCCGCAGTCGCCGGGCGGCCTCCTCAGAGAGGCCCTGGAGGGTCAGCTTCCCACCCCCGTCCTGCACCCGCCTCTGGGCCGAGGCGAGGAGCTGGCAGCCGCTCAGGTCCAGATCCCCGACCCCGGAAAGGTCCAGGACCACCGTCCCACCGGCGGGAAGCTGGCCCTTGAGGCCCGCCCACTGGGCCTGGATCGAGAAGATGTCCAGGTCACCGGTGAGGGGGATGGGGCTGGATTTGGTCGCTTTGGAACCCATCTCAGAACTCCTCCCACCCCTCGGAGTCCGCTTCCTGGGGAGGCAGGACGGGCTTCTTCAGGCTGAGGGTCTCGGGCTTCACAGGGGCACGACCCAACTCAGGCGTGGCGCTCCGCACCGTGGTCTTGGGTGCGGGCTTGAGGGCCGGTGAGGGGGTCGCGGGTCGGCGCGGGGGGGTCTTGGAGCCCCGCGATCCGGTGCTCTGCCCGGTCCGGAACTGGCCCACCAGGTCGGAGAGCACCCGGGCCTGGTCATCCAGGCTCTCGGCGGAGGCCGCGGCCTCCTCCACCAGGGCGGCGTTCTGCTGGGTCATGGAGTCCATCTGGGTGACGGCCTTGTTGATCTCCTGGATGCCCCGGCTCTGCTCCTGGGCCGCCGCGGAGATCTCCTGGATCAGATCCGTGACGCGCTGGACGCTGTCCACCACCTCCCGCATGGTCCTCCCGGCACTCTCCGCCACCTGGGCGCCATTGGCGGCCTTGGTCACGGAATCCCGGATGAGCCCCTTGATCTCCTTGGCTGCATCCGCGCTGCGCTTGGCCAGGTTGCGCACTTCGGCGGCGACGACCGCGAAGCCCCGCCCCTGCTCCCCGGCGCGCGCGGCTTCCACCGCGGCGTTCAGGGCGAGGAGGTTCGTCTGGAAGGCGATCTCGTCCACCACCCCGATGATCTCGGCGATGCGCTCGGCGCTGCGGTTGATCTCGGCCATGGAGGAGACGAGGTGGTTCACGTTCTCGGCGCCTTCGGTGGCCACGGAGCGGGTCCGGGTCGCATCCTGGTTAGCCGCCTGGGCGTTCTGGGCCGTCTGGCTCACGGTGGAGGTGAACTCCTCCATGCTGCTCGCGGTCTCCTCGAGGGAGGCGGCCTGCTGCTCCGTGCGCCGGCTCAGATCCGCATTGCCGGAGGAGATCTCCCCGGCGGCGCCGAGGATGTTGGTGCTGCCCTCCTGGATCTGAACGACGAGGTCGCGCAGCCGATCGGTCATCGTGTTGAAGGCCTCGAAGCCATCGCGGAGTTCGTCTTCCCTACTATCCTCCACGCGGGCGGTGAGGTCGCCATCGCTCACCTGGCGCATGCGGGCCGTGGCGGCCTCGAGCCGGGCGAAGATGCGGTTCCGCAGCAGCCAGTAAATGACCCCGAGGGCCGCCAGGGCCCCTGCCAGGGCGCAGCCCACGATCCACCAGGTGAGGGCCCCGAGGGCCTGATCCATCTCCTGGAGGCTCATGGACACCTCATAGGCGCCGTGGATCTCACCCACCTTCCAACCCTCCATCTTCACGCCCGTGGGATCCAGGCCCTGGTCGTTCCCCCAGAGGGCCTTGGAGGTGCTCGGATCCCCATGGCAGGCCAGGCACTCCCCCGTGAGGCGGATGGCCCGGAAGTAGCGGGTGGCGTTCAGCTTCTTGTCTTCAAACCAGCTGCTGGGGTTGCCGGGCTCCGAGGCCCGGGCCTGCAGCTCCCGGAGGACCTTGAGCTCAGCTTCATCCGGGGCGTTCTTTGGATTCCGGGGGAACTCCTTGGGCACCTTGAAGGTGAACCCCGATTCCTTGGCCTTGGCCTCGGCGGTCTGCATGGAGGCCACGATGGGCACCGTGGAGACCAGGGTCTTCACGTCCTCCTTGAGGCGCTTCTGGTCGTAGAGCCCGCCGTTCCGGAGCGCGGCCATGTAGTCGCGCACGCTCTCCGCCTGATTGCAGATGGTGGCCGATTCCATGACCTCCTTCGAGATGAGCTCACTCCGCATCTGGGAGCGGATCACGAGCCCGGTGGTCACGAAGGCGCCGATGATCACGAAGGCCACGAGGCCCATCACCGTGGCTTGAAGGCTGAGGGCACCCCGCTGGGCGTGCTTGGACATGGGATTCCTCCTCGGGATCATGGCTTCACAGGGTGTCTGGGGCATTGATGGATCGCAGTTCGTCCTGGCTCAGGAGGCGATCCAGGTCCAGCAAGATGAGCATCGTCTCGCCGGATTCACCGCCATCCAGGTTGGCGAGCCCGGAGATGAACTCCTTGTCGAGGGTGGTGTCGGAACCCCACTCAGGGGGCGGCTGGATCTTGGCCGGATCCAGATCCACCACCTCGGACACCGCATCCACCCGCATGCCCAGGGTCCGTCCCTGCACTTCCACGATCACCATCACCGGGCGGCCCCCCTCGGGCGGGTCCCCCAGTGCGAACCGCACCCTCAGATCAATGATCGGGACGATGGCCCCCCGGAGGTTGATCACGCCGGGCATGAAGGCCGGGGCCTTGGGGATGCGGGTGATGGTGGCGGTGGCCTGGATCTCCCGCACCTTCAGGATGGGGATCCCATAGGCCTCCCCGGCCAAGGCGAAGCAGAGGATCTGCATCTGCTCGGAGCGGAGGGCGGTCTGGAGCGCATCCATGGGGAACTCCGGTGAGGCTTACTGAATCGTCCAAACCCGGCCGGGGATGAATTTCGCCCTCAGGCGTCCGCCGCCTCCTCGGCCCTGGCCAGGGCCCCCTTCAGCTCCGCGAGGCCGAAGGGCTTCGGTAGCGCCGCCGCCTTGCCGAAGAAGCTGATGCCCCGGAGGAGGGGGGCCGCCCCATCGCCCGTGATCACCACCAGGGGCAGGAGGGGAGCCATGTACCGGATGCGATGGAGGCAGGCCCATCCATCCATGCCGGGCAGGATCAGGTCGAGGATCACGTAGTGGGGCTTCATCCCATCCCGGAGCAGGGCCAGGCCCTCCTCCCCGGTGGGGGCGAGGCTGGCCTCATGGCCCAGGGCCTCCAGCATGGCCTCGAGGGTCTCCCGGGTCTCCGGATCGTCTTCAATCACCAACACGCGTCCCATCAGCGTCCCTCCCCGGTGGACCCACCCTCGCCCAGAACCCGCGCTAGATCGGCCAGCCGGAAGGGCTTGTGGAGCACGCCCGTGGCCCCCAGGAGCCGGGCCGCCCTCAGGTAGGGCATGTCGTGCTGGGCGGTCATGGCGATGATGCGGCCCAGGAAGCCCCGGGTCCGCAGGGCCTGGATGGCCTCGAGCCCGTCCATCCCGGGCATGAGGATGTCCGTCAGGATCACCGACAGGGCGGGATCCTGCGCCACGCAGGCCAGGGCCTCGTGCCCGTCCCGGGCCCAGGTCACGCCATGCCCCAGCGCCTCGAGCATGCCGAGGATGGCCTCCCCGGTGGTGGGGTCATCTTCCACGAGCAGGATGTCCATGCGCCCTCCTCAGAACCGGCCCAGGGCCTTCAGGATGTCGATGACCTGGGGGGCCGCCGAGAGCTCCTCCAGGGGCGGGGGGTCCGGCGGGGGCCCCGGGGGCAGGGGACCCAGGCAGCACCACGGGACCCCGCGCCAGGGCCCATCGGGACCCAGCCAGGGCAGGAGGAAGGGCACCCGATCCGGGGCGCACAGCACGCCGCGGGGGAGCTCTGCCACGGCATTGGCGTTCTTCAGGCCATCCAGCAGGATCACGCCGTGTCCGAGGGCCTCGAGGATGTCCTGCACGGAGTCCCGCACCGCCCCCGGGGCCGCGGCGAGGGCCAGGCTCGGGGAACCCGGCTGGAAGATCCCGGTGAAGGAGAGGTTCTGCTCCTGGGCCATCCGGGGGATGAGGATCCGGAACGTCGCCCCTTCGCCCGGGGCGGAGGTCAGCTCCAGCAGGCCCCGATGGCGCTCCGCCACCCCGTACACGACGGAGAGGCCCAGGCCCGTGCCCTTCCCCACGGGCTTGGTGGTGAAGAAGGGCTCGAAGATGCGGGCCCTCAGCTCCGGCGGGATGCCGGGACCATCATCCTGCACCTCCAGGCCGAAGTAGGTGCCGGGACGGCGGGTTCCCAGGCGCAGGCCGTCGTGGAGGTCCAGGAGGCTCGTGCGGATGCGGATCGTCCCCGATTCCCCCACGGCATCGCGGGCGTTGATGACGAGGTTCATGAGGGCCTGGTGCACCTGGCCCTGATCCATGTGCCCCTTGGGGAGGTCCGGATCCAGCTCGAGGAGGAGCTGCACCTTGGGGGGAAGGGCCGAGGCCGCGAGGACCTGCACCTCCCGCACGAGCTGGTTCAGGTCCACCTCCGCCCAGTCCGGGCTGGAGCGGCGCCCGAAGCTGGAGAGCTGGGACACCAGGCCCTGCCCCCGCTGCACGGCCCGGGTCATGGTGTCCAGCCGGGCCCGGTGGCGCTCCGAGAGGGTCTTGTCCAGCCCGATCACATCCAGGGAGCCCATGAGGGCCGTGAGGAGGTTGTTGAAGTCATGGGCGATGCCGCTGGCCAGGGTGCCCAGGGACTCCATGCGCTGGCTCTGCCGGAACCGGTCCTCCAGCTCCTGCCGCTCGCTCACGTCCTGGATGACGCCCCGGAGGGTCTCCCCCTCCCGCTGCACGGTCCACTCCAGCCACTGGATGGGCCGGACGCCCGCCCGCCGGGCCAGGAAGGTCCGGGGTCGGTCCGCCGGCTCCTCCAGCACGGCATTCAGCTGCCCCAGCCCCTCCGGGTCCAGGAGGGTGAGCAGGAACTCGGGGCGGGCCCGCACCTCCTCCGGGTCCACGCCCAGCACCTCCCGTGCGGCGCCCCCCAGCTCCAGCACCCGCTGGCCGGAGATGCGCTGGAAGGGCACCAGGCGCCCCACGCTGGCCGCATCCAGCAGGGCCCGCCGCTCCTCCGCGATGAGCTGGCGCTCCGACTCCATCCGCTTCCGGTCCGTGATGTCGAAGCTCACGTCCAGGTAGGCCTCGGGCGCCTGGGAGCTTCCTCGGAAGGGGATGATCACCGAGTCCACCCAGTAGGGGGTCCCGTCCTTGCGCCGGTTCTGGAGCTCCCCCTTCCAGGCCCGTCCGTGGGCGAGGGCTTCCCACATGGCCGCGTAGAAAGCCTCCGGGTGCTGACCGCTCTTGACCACCCGGTGGGTGCTCCCCACGAGCTCCTCCCGGGTGTAGCCCGACAGGGCGAGGAAGGCGTCGTTCACGTGGGTGATCCGCCCCTCCGCATCCGTGAGGGAGATGATGGCGGCCTGATCCAGGGCATGGCGGAACTCCATCAGCTCATGGAGGTTCGCCACCAGGGCCGACTGGAGGGCCTCCCGGGTCGTCGACTCGTCTGAGAGGCGCTGGGCCATCTGGTCCAGGGCGACGCCGAGGTCCGCCAGCTCATCCCAGCCACGCACCCCGCTGCGGGCGTCGAGCTGGCCCTCCCCGATGGCCGTGGCGGCCGTGAGCAGGCGCTCCACCCGCCGCGAGATCCAGCGCCGGTGGATCCCCATGAGGACCAGCCCCAGCAGGATGCCCCATCCCATCATCCAGCCCATGATGCGGTGCGCTTGGGCCTCCGCCTCGGCGAGGTCCTCCTCGAAGTTGACGACCTTCACCACCTGCCAGAACCGGGTGGCCCGGAGTTCCCCGGGGGCGAGGGCCCACTGCACGGGGGCATGGCCCACGAGGTGGCCCCCGCCCTGGTCGACCCAGTGGATCTGGTGGGTCTCCCCGCCCTCCTGGAGCCAGGAGGCCTCCACATCGGGCACTTCCGTCATGGGGCGGCCGAGGTAGCTCCTCTGGCTGGAGCGCCGGATGATGCCCTCCGCATCCACCAGGATCACCAGCTCCGCCCGGGGATCCAGCGCCTCGTCGAAGATCCGCCGCTTCACCTCCTCGGCCTCGGGCTGGCCAAGCAGGTACTCCAGGTCCCCCTGGATCTTGTGAAGATCCTGGGCGAGGGTCTCCTGGGCCCGCTTCCGGGCGGAGACCTGCAGGGACTGCTCCCAGGCCAGGTTCACCAGGCCAACGGCCCCCACGGTGGCCGCGAGGGTCAGGAGCACGAGCAGGCCCCGGAGGCGGAAGAGGGCGCGCAGCTTCATGCCCCTCCCCCCAGCACCTCCTCGGGGGTCACCCCCCGGGGCAGGAGCATCGCCTGGACCATCACCTCCGAAAGTCGGGCCACGGTGGGGTGGAGTCCGCGCCTGCGGGCCTCGAGCTCCTCCGCCTCCGAGAAGAAGCGGAGGCCCTTGAGCGCCTGCTGCACCTGGGGGGGCGTGAGGCCGAGCCGCCGGCCCATGAGGGCATGGGCGCGGTCCGGCTCGCGCCCCAGCAGGGCCAGGCCCTGATGCCAGGCGGACCGCAGGTGGGCGAGCGTCTCCCGATGGGGCACCAGGGCCGACCGCCGCACCGCCAGCACATCCACGATCTCCCCGGGAAGCTGGGTGGAATCGAAGGCCACGCGCCCACCGGCGAGGATCAGCTGGGTGCGCACCGGCTCGAAGGTGATCACGCCATCCACCTTGCCCGCACGGAAGCGGGCCTCCTGGTCGTCGATGGCCAGCTCGATCACCCGCACCTCCGTGGCCTTGAGCTTCAGGTGCTCGAGGGTGCGGAGGAGCATGTAGGCGCCGAGCGCGTTGGGCTCCACCCCCAGGGTGCATCCCCGGAGGTTCCGCAGCCCCGGCTGCACCACGAGGGCATCCGCCCCGTGGGAGGCATCTAGCACCAGCATCACCGCCATGGGGAAACCCTCGGCGACCAGCACCATCACCTCGTCCAGGGTGAGGCAGCCCGCTTCCAGCATGCCGTTCCGGAGGCCCCTCAGGACTTCGGAGGCGTAAGTGAACTCCCTGAGGTTCACCCGGTGGCGATCCAGGAGCCCCTGGTCCCGGGCCAGGTAGAGCGGCTCATAGCCGGGCCACAGGTTGCTGCCCAGGCGGAGGGCGGGGCGGCGGCGACGCTCGCAGCCCAGCTCCGGGCCAAGGCCCCCCGCCAGACCCCCGAGGGCCGCCAAGGTGATGAGGGCGGCACGCCGATCCAAGGGAGCCTCCGGGGCTCCTCTCGGCAGGGCGCCCCGTCAGGATGAACCCTGGCGAGGCCCGGGTCGGATTTAGGGGCGACGCCAGAGGTCGAAGGGCCGGGTGCCCAGCTGGAGGTTGAAGGAGCCCACGGTGCGGGTGGGCGCCCCGGGGAGGGTCTGACGGCACCAGCCGTAGGCCGCCTCCAGGGTGAAGCGGAACAGGACGGCCCGCAGCAGGACCCCGGCGCCTCCCAGCGCCGCTCCCTGGGCCCGGCCCAGGTTCCCGGGCCCATCGGCCAGGCGGGCCACGTCGAACCGGGGCCCCACCTGGAGGGTGCTGCCCCAGGGACCTTCCAGGTTCACGGGCAGGCCGACCCGCAGCACTCCGAAGGCGGAGGCCTGGTAGGCCAGGGCCGGCGTCCCCAGCAGGAACCCCGGCCCCCCCAGGATCCAGCCCTGATGCGCCCCCATGTCGCGGCCCAGGCCCCCTTCCAGGTCCAGGTCCAACCCCAGGCGGGGCCCGAAGGGCCGCAGGGTCCGCGCCCGCAGGTAGCCCCGGCGGTAGGAGGGCCCTTCCCAGCTCCCGAGGCCGCGACCCCCTTCCAAGTGCAGGCGCAGCAGGGACCCGCGGGTGGGCAGGGTGTGGCGGTCGAAGGCATCCCACTCGAAGCGGGCCGCCAGGGCCCCCTCCCCGTGCACGGCCTGACCCTCCCCTTCCGGACCCGCATAGAGGCGGCGCCAGGTGCCTTCGAGGCTGGCGCGGCCCGTTCCCGAGTCCCCGAAGCGGGCATAGGTGCGGAAGGTCCCCGCATCCACCCGCCACTCGGTGGGGGCCGTCCCCTCCGCGCCGAACCGGCGGGTGCCCTCGAGGCGGTGCCGCTCCCGCCCCACCTCCACTTCCACCCCGGCCCCGAGGCCGGCCAGGAAGGGACCCCGCACCAGGCCCGAGAAGGCGGACTCGAGCCGATCCCGGCGGGCCTGCAGCTCCAGCTCGCTGATGAAGGTCCCCAGGCCCAGGGACCGGTAGGCCAGCTCCCCGCCCCCCTGCCGCGTGCTCTCCCAGCCCAGGGAGAAGGCCACCCCCTGGTGGGCCTGGGGCACGGGCGTCACGAGGAGGTCCACCTGCGTGGGATCCCCCTCCACGGGGCGCTCCTCATGACGCAGCTCCGCCAGGTGGAGGCGCTGCTCCATGAGGGTGAGGTCCCGCTGCAGCTCCCAGGCCACGAGGGGACGGCCCTGCAGGTCGAGCATCCGCGTCCCCAGGACCCGCTGATCCACACGACCCCGCGGGGGCGGCTGCACGGTGACGCTCCGCACCGAGGGTTCCATGACCTTCACGGTGAGGATGCCCGTGGCCGGATCGAAGGCGGAGCCCCGAACATCCACCAGGGCATGCCCTTCCGCCACCAGCTCGTGGACCACCCGGCTGAGGGCCTCCCCGAAGAGACGCGGGTTGAAGGGGGCACCCAGGGGCAGGGAGGCCAGGGCCGCCCGGATGCGCCCCTGCCAAGCGGACGGACCCTCCAGGTTGTAGGCGGCCACGGCGGGCCAGGGTTCCGCGTGGAGGTGCAGCACCCGCTGCCCCCCCTGGAGCCGCAGCTCCGCATGGGCCTCCCGGGCGAGACCCCGGGCCAGGAGCTGCTGGAGCGCCACCAGCAGCTCCTGGGTGCGCAGCTGTCCGGCCGGCCGCGCCAGCCAGGTGTAGAAGACGCCCTGGGCTTCAGGCGGCCAGGGATGGTCCGGCGCCTCCACCCGATCGAGCTCGATGACGTCCTCCTGCCCCAGGCGGGCGAGGAGGCGCCGGTCCAGGAGGCCCTTCACCTCGTCGAAGGCCTCGCGGCCCCGGGCCACCAGCCTGGGCAGCTGGTCCCGGTAGGAGAGGAAGGGCACGTCGCCGAGCTCCGGGCGCACCAAGACATCCGCGGCGCGGCGGCTCTCCCACTGCCGCCGCTCGATGGTGAGGTCCAGGCTCTGGGCGGCGATGGAGAGGGCGTTGCTCGCCTGCCGGCGTGCCAGCGGCGAGCTGATGTCCAGCCCGAAGATGAAGCTCTCGGGGAAGGCCTCCTTCGCCATGAAGACCGGCAGGTTCTCCACCAGGGCCCCGTCCACCCACGGCTGTCCCTGGATCATCACCGGCTGGAATCCCCCGGGCACCGCCATGGAGGCCCGGATGACCTCCACCAGGTCCCCCTCGGCGAAGGCCTTGCCCTCCCCCGTGGCGAGGTTGGTGGAGACGATGCGCAGGGGCACCCGGAATCCGTCGAAGTTGCCCCCGCTGAAGTGGGTGGCCCGCATGAACAGACCCTCCAGGGTGCGCTGCACCGGCACGCCGCTGATGCCCCGCGTGAAGTGCCAGCCCGTGGCATCCCGCTCCAGGGTGACGGGGCTGCTCTCGAGGCCCTCCTGCTCCTCGAGGGTCTGGCCGGGCATGCGCCGGAGGGTGTCGAGGAAGGCGCGCTCGAAGTCCACCCGCCCGAACAGCGCCTCGATCTCCCGGGGGCTGTAGCCCACGGCGTAGAGCGCCCCCACCAGGGCCCCGATGCTGGTGCCCGTCACGGACTCGATGGGGTAGCCCTCCTCCTCCAGGCGCTGCAGCAGCCCGATGTGCGCCACGCCCCGGGCGCCCCCGCCACTCAAGGCCAGGGCGATGCGCGGCGCCCCGGGGATGCGCACGAAGGGCGCGAAGCGGAAGCGCATGTCGGGCGCCACCACCTCCACCTCGAAGCGCCGCAGCACCACCGATTGCGCCGAGAGCCCCATGGCCAGGGCCAAGGAAAGGCTCAGGGTTCGCGCACGCATGAGGAAAGGATGAAGGAGGAAGGATGAAGGATGAAGGCTATTCATCACTCATGCTTCATCCTTCCTCCTTACTGGAAGAACTCCCAGCGCTGGGTCTGGATCTCCATGAGCTTTTCGCATCCACGCAACCCGAGGTCCAACAGGGCCGCGCCCTCGCTGCGGGGGAAGGGCCGACCCTCCCCTGCGCTCTGGAACTCCACGATCTCCGCCTCCCCGCCCTGCAGCTCGCGGGAGGCCACGATGTAGCAGAGGATGGCCGCGGCCTGCTCCTCGGCGTAGTCCAGGTCGAGCACCATGCCCCGCCGCCCCTGGCCGTGCTCCACCACGCCCAGCGTGATGGCGGCCACCTGGCGCCGCACGGCCGCCTCCAGGCCGTGCTTCCGGAGGGCCAGGGCGCAGGCCACCCAGGCGCCGGTGAGGGCCGCGGCCCGGGTCCCCCCGTCCGCATTGAGCACGTCGCAGTCCACCTGCAGGGTGCGGGGGCCCAGCACGCTCATGTCCACCGCCTGGCGGAGGCTGTGGGTGAGGAGGCGCTGCACTTCCACGGTCCGGGCCTGCTGCTTGCCCGTGCCCACTTCCCGATCCGTCCGGCGGTGGGTGGCCGAGGGCAGGATGCCGAACTCCGCCGTGAGCCAGCCCATGACCTCGGCGCCCTTCGCCTCGTCCGGGAGTCCCGGGATGAGGTTGGCGGCGCAGAGCACGTGGGTGTTCCCCTGCTTCACGGTGCAGGACCCGTCGGCATGCAGCTGCGTGCCGAGTTCCAGGC
The DNA here is from genome assembly GCA_964627685.1 of uncultured Solibacteraceae bacterium. Classification (GTDB taxonomy): domain Bacteria; phylum Acidobacteriota; class Holophagae; order Holophagales; family Holophagaceae; genus JAFDVN01. The sequence goes on from CAZVKM010000030.1 coordinate 19,454, forward strand.
TCAAGGGGCGGAGGGCGAGGGGGATGCGCATGGGGGGAGGACCGGGCTGCATCATGTCACGGCCCCCCCCTCGGCTCCCACGAAATTATGTGAACAGACCGGAGTTCCCCCTCAGCGGGGCTCGATCTTGTCCACCCGGCCCTGGTGCCTCCCCCCCTCAAAGGGTGTTTCCAGGAAGCATTTCAGGTAGTATTCGGCCTTGAGCG
>CAZVKM010000031.1:0-19530 GCA_964627685.1 uncultured Solibacteraceae bacterium
AGTCGAAGAAGAGGGTGCGGTCCGTCTGGGTGGCCAGGCTGAGCATCTTGCCCCGGCCGTCCTGCGGCATCGTGTCGTAGATGTGCTGGAGGTTGGTGGTCTTCCCACACAGGCCGGGGCCGTAGTAGACGATCTTGGCCGTCAACTCCTTGGTGGCCGCGTTGAAGAGGACCATGCCTGCTCCGGGAATGCTGTTGTCAGCCTGCCCACCTCACCGGGAGAGGTCAAGCAGGTTCACCCACTTGCCCCGCCCGGGGGGCCTCGGAACGCTTGGAAAAGGCCGTCACTGGCATTAGACTTCCACCCAACCTTCCAGAGGTCATCCATGGCGAAGCTGCTGGTTCATGAGAATTCCGGCGTCCGGGAATTTGAGTTGTTGGATGCGGAGATCCACATCGGGCGCGAGCTGGACAACACCCTTCGCCTGCCGGATCCCAGCATTTCCAGGCACCACTGCGTCATCCGCAAGGTGGGTGCCGGGTTCGAGATCCAGGACCTCCAGAGCAGCAACGGGGTGCTCCTGAACGGCTCCCGGGTCCAGAGCAGCCCCCTGCGGGATGGGGACCGGGTGACCCTGGGCCAGATCCAGCTCACCTTCGTGTCACCTGCCGAGCCCGGCGCCACCGTGGCCATCAACGTGGCCCAGGTGCCTCCGACCATGAACCCCCTGGGCACCGTGAGGATGAGCCCCGAGCAGATGGCGGCCATCCACGCCGGGGCCCCGGCCCCCGAGAGCCAGCCCACGGGCCAGGCCCCCATCCCCCTCGCGGTCCCCGAGCCCGCCCCGGTGGCCCCCCCCGCCCCGGCCCCGGTGATCCCCGCCGCCCCCCCCGCCCCGGCCCCCGTGGCCCCCGTGGCCCCCACCAAGGCCGATCCCGGCACCGCCCCGGGGTTCGGGCACTTCACGAATCACGGCCAGAGCGCCGGTGGCGGCCACAATGCGGCCCCGGCCTTCCTCCAGGGCTACCTGCCTCCCATCCCCGATGACGCCGTCCCCACCGGGGAGCGCGGGGACTTCGGCACCCGCCTCCTGGCCATGCTCATCGATGTGGTGCCCTTCATCGCCCTCTACATCGTGGGCATCGTGATCGCCTTCATCCCCTTCGTCGGCTGCATCGTCTTCCCCGTGCTCGGCCTGGGGGGCCTCGCCTACACCTTCCTCTTCCTCCCCTGGTGCGAAAGCACCTTCGGCGGCTCCTTCGGCAAGAAGATCATGAAGCTGCGGGTGGTGCCCGAGGACAACCCCCATGGCCGCATCGACTTCGGCACCGCCATCCTCCGCCGCGTCGGTCACATGTTGAACTTCACCTTCGGCTACCTCCTCGTGCTCGGCGGCGATCGCAAGCACGTGGGCGACCTGATCAGCAAGTCGATCTGCATCAAGGTGGACCGCTAGCCCCACCCCGTGGTCCTGCCCCACGGCGAGACCCTCGCCCTCCAGAGCCGGGAGCTCATCCTGCGTGGCCGCTGCGGCGCCTGCGCGGAATGGCTCCCGGCCGCTTCGCTCCTGAGGGCGGATCCCTGCCCGGCCTGCGGGGAGGGCGTGGAGGCCCACTGGCCGGATCCCGGCGCCCTGCTGGACACCCTGGAAGGGCGGATCCGCCGACAGCGGACCTGGGTGAGCCTGGGGCTCGCCCTGGCGATCCTGCCCTTCGCCGCCTTCCCCCTCGTGGGATCCCTCGGACTCCTGGGGGCCTACCTCTGGCTGCGCCTCCGCGTGCTGGCCCCCCTGGCCCAGTTCCTCCCCCCACGCCGGCGGCTCGTGACACGGTGGACCGGGCGGATCCTGCTGGCCACGACCCTGGTGGTGGCGCTGCTCCTGGGGGAGCTGTTGACCCTCCTCCCCGGACTCTCGCTCATCCTCAAGGGGGTCGTGGTCTTCCTCAAGGTCTGGTTGGGCTCCTGGGCCCTCACCCGGTACTTCCAGGCCCAGGCCCGCCGGGAGCTTCGCGGGGAACCCATCCGGTTCTGGGAGTGGCTCATCCCGCTCGGGTCGCTCCTCCTCTTCTTCCTCGGCACCGCGGGGGTCTTCCTGGCCCTCTACCGGATCACCGCCTTCCTGCAGGGGGCCCTGCCCCACCTGGGGGCCTGAGCCATGGCATCCGCCGCCACCCTCTTCCCCCAGGTCCTCACCCTGGCCACCCTGGCGGGTCTCCGGGCCTCCTACGCCCTCCTCGGCCTCGCCCTCCTCGCCCTGCGGGGCGGGTTCCCCCTCCCCCCCGAGCTGAGCTGGATGGGGACGCCGCTGGGTGTGGCCGCCCTCCTCGGGGTGACCTTCGTGGAGGGCCTCCTGGAGCGGGATGAGGACGCCCAGGAGCTGCTCGCGGTGCTCAATTACGCCGTCCGTGGGGGCGGGGGCGTCGCCGTGGCCTGGTGCCTGCGCGGACACGGGGTGCCCTGGCCGGCCCAGGCCCTCCTCGCGGGCGCCGCCGCCATGGCCACCCACCACCTGCGCATGCGCCTCCACGCCCTGCTCCGGGGCTGGGGCAACAGCCTGCTGAACCCCCGGGACTGGCTCCTCTACCTGGAGAGCGGCGGGGCCCTCGGCGTGCTCGTGGCGGTGGTGCTGATGCCCGTCCTCGCCCTGGTCCTGGTGCTCCTCGGCGTGGCCGCCACCGCGGGGCTCTACGCCCTCCGGGTGCTCGCGGACCGGAAGGTGAACCGGATCCCCTGTGAACACTGCGGCCACCGGCGCCGTCGGGAGGCCCGCCGATGCCCCGCCTGCCGGGGGGAGGTCGCCATCGAGCGGTGGCTCATCCCCCAGGGCCGGAGCGCCCCCCGGCCCCCGGACACCGATACCTTGCCCGGCTCCACCCTTCCTGGGGATACCCTTCCAGGAGACACCCTTCCCGGCTGACCCCCGGCGGCCGCACCCCGGCCTTCCCCCACTCCACAGGAGATCCCATGACCGCCCTCTTCCCCCTCATGACCCTGCTCCAGGGCCGCAACGATGAAGCCGCCGCCGCGGCCGCCGGCCTGGTGGCCTTCGGGTGCATCTTCTGGGTCATCCTGATGGTCGCCCTCGTGGCCTTCCCCATCTTCTGCTTCTGGCGGATCTTCACCAAGACCGGCCAGAACGGCGCCCTGGCGCTGCTCTGCCTCGTCCCCGTGGTGGGCATGATCATCGTGCTCTGCATCCTCGCCTTCGGCGAGTGGCCCATCCACCGCGACCGGCAGTAGGCCCTCCGGCATCCACGAAAAGGGGGCCTCGCGGCCCCCTTTCCCGTTCAGTCCTCGGCCAGGTGATGCACCGCCGTGGGGGCGTCGCTGGCGGTCCACTGCACCTCCAGGGGCCGGATCTCCTGCTCGATCCCCTTGAGGGTGACGGGATCCCGCTCCGCCAGGGCGAACCCGGGCGGCAGGAGCTCGGCGGTGCGGGGCCCCACGACGATCTGCCCCGCCTTGGCCACGCCGCTCTCCAGGCGGGAGGCCAGGTTCACGGTGGAGCCCATGACCGTGTAATCCATGCGCTTCTCACAGCCGATGTCCCCGGCGAAGGCCTCGCCACTGTTGATGCCGATGCGCATCTGGAGCTCCGGGAAGCCCTCCGGCCGGTTCTCGTTGAGGAAGGTCAGGGCCTCCTGCATGGCGATGGCGGCCTCCACGGCGTTGGTGGCGTGCCGAGGATCCGGATTGGGGGCGCCGAAGAAGGCCATGATCGCGTCGCCGATGTACTTGTCGAGGGTGCCCCCGCGGGCGAAGATCTGCTCCGTGAGCGTCTCGAAGGTCCGGTTGAGGATGCTGGCCAGCTTGAGGGGCTCCATCCCCTCGCTCATGCGGGTGAAGCCGCTGATGTCGGCGAAGAGCACCGAGATCTCGCAGCGCTGGGCCTGCAGGGCAGGAGCCTCCTTGCTCTGGCTCGACTTCAGGATCTGATCCACCACCGCCGGTGAGTGGTAGCGCTCGAGCCGCTGACGGAACTTGGCCTCCCGCTCACGCTGGATGCCCACCGCGGCGAAGTTGGCCATGGCGGACAGGAGGTGCTCATCCTCCCGCTTGAACCCGCCCTTGCTGAGGCTGGTCTCGAGGTAGACCACGCCCAAGGCCTGGTCGTCCACCACGAGGGGGGCGCACAACGCGGAGGTGATCCCGTGGATCTTGATGGATTCCCCGGCGCTGAAGCGGGGGTCCAGGCGGGCATCCGTCGTGAGGATGGCCACCCGGTCCTTCATGGCCGTGCTGGCGATGGTGCGGCTGATGGGGGCGACATGGACGCCGGGCTTCTCCTCCCAGACGTATTCCGGCACGAGCTCCTCGTCCTGGTCCCGCAGGAGGATGGAGCCACGCTGGCACGGGATCTGGGCCGTCACGAGGCCCATCACGCTCTCCAGCAGCTCATGGAGGCTCGAGGCCCGCAGGAGGGTGCCGGCCATGCCCGCGAGGCGCTCGAAGAGGAGGCTGGCGTCGCTGGGCTTCTGCTCCTTGGCCTGGGCGAGCAGCACCTCGAGGGAGGCGTGGGGCACCACGATGGAGCCGGAGGCGTCGAAGGCCCGGTCCTCCATCTCGATCTTGCTGGAGGAGGCCTTGGGCACCACGGTCATGTTGAGGGCCTTGGCAGGCTGGGTGGGCGCCTGCTCCGGGACCCAGCGCACCACCGCCTCCCCCAGGAGGATCGTGTCGCCCACATGGAACGGGGCCGGCTCCGGCACGGGCAGGCCGTTCAGGGTGGTGCCGTTGAGGGACTTCAGGTCCACCACGTGGGGGGCCCCGTCCTTGAGGAAGAACCGGGCGTGCACCCGGGACACGGCATTGGCCTGGATGCGAATGGTGGCCTGGTCACCCCGGCCGATGGTGACACCCTCCTCTGTGAGGTCCACCTTGTGGTTGGCACCATCGACCTGAAGGGTGATTCGCATGGGTAGGATTCGGGAGTCCGGCCTCGGAGTCTAGCACATCGGCCTGGGAAGGCCGACGGATGAGGAGTAACCTAAAGGGTTCCCCCTTCCAGGGGGCGGAGGGCCCATGGCCAAGGTCGGCTTCATGTCGCTGGGATGTCCCAAGAACCTCGTGGACAGCGAGGTCATGCTGGGGCACCTGCGGCTCAAGGGCTTCCAGCTCACTCCGAACCGGGAGGAGGCCGAGGTCATCGTCGTGAACACCTGCGGCTTCATCGATGCGGCCAAGCAGGAGTCCATCGAGGCCATCCTGGAGGCCGCCTCCATGAAGGAGAAGGGGGCCTGCAAGAAGCTCATCGTGGCCGGCTGCCTGGTGGAGCGCTACCGGGACGAACTGATCCAGGGCATGCCCGAGATCGACGCCTGCCTGGGCACCCGGGACGTGGAGCAGATCGCCGAGGTCATCGGCGGCGCCGGCTGGGAGGATCTGGAGCGGGATCCCGCCTACCTCTACGACGAGGCCAGCCCCCGCCTGCTCACCACGCCCAAGGCCTCGGCCTACCTGAAGATCAGCGAAGGCTGCGATCACAGCTGCGCCTTCTGCATCATCCCCAAGCTCCGGGGCGCCCAGCGCAGCCGCAGCATCGAGAGCGTGGTGGCCGAGGCCCGGCAGCTCGTGAGCCAGGGCGTGCTGGAGATCAGCCTCGTGGGCCAGGACACCACCGACTACGGCCGCGACTTCGGGGACCCCGAGGCCCTGGGCAAGCTCATCCGGGCCCTGGGCGAGGTGGAGGGCCTGAAGTGGACCCGCGTCCACTACGCCTACCCCAACCGCCTCAGCGAGGGCATGATGCGCGCCATCGCCGAGACCCCCAACTGCGCCAAGTACCTCGACATGCCCCTGCAGCACGCGGACCAGGGCCTGCTCAAGGCCATGGCCCGGGGCGGCAGCCGGGCCAGCTTCATGAAGCTGCTGGACAAGGTGCGCACGATCATCCCCGGCATCCACATCCGGTCGAACTTCATCGTGGGCTTCCCAGGGGAGGACGAGGCGGCCTTCGGCGAGCTCAAGGCCTTCCTCCAGGAGGCCCGCTTCGACCATGTGGGCGTGTTCACCTACAGCCCCGAGGAGGGCACCCCCGCCTTCGGCCAGGGGGACCCCATCCCCCAGCGCACCAAGGAGGCCCGGAAGAAGAAGCTCCTGGAGATCCAGCAGAAGATCGCCCGGGAGAAGAACCAGGAGAAGGTGGGCCAGGTGATCGAGGTCCTCGTGGAAGGCGCCCACGAGGAGACCGACCTCATCGCCAAGGGGCGCCACCAGGGCCAGGCCCCGGAGATCGACGGCAACGTGCTCATCGTGGACGGCAAGCCCGAGCCCAACACCATCCAGCGGGTGCGCATCACCCAGGCCCATGCCTACGACTTGGTGGGCGAGATCACCGAGGGGGGCACCGAGGCCAGCACCGCGGCCTACGAGGCGACCTTCAAGGCCTCGCACTAAGCTCCGGTCCGCGGTTCCCCGAAGCCTGACCATGTTGACGCGCGTGCGCTCCTCCATCCATGTGGCCAACGGCTTCGTCCAGGTCTGCGCCACCGCCATCGGCCTGCTGTTGGCCCTGGGGCTGGACCAGTGGAAGACCACCCGGACCCACCGCGAGACGGCGCGCCAGTCCCTGGGCTACATCCAGGAGGAGCTGAAGCTGAACCGCGAGGAGGTGAACCGCGAAGTGAAGGTCATGCGGGCGGGACTGGCCCTCCTCCGCCCTCTCCAGCAGAAGCAGCTCAAGCGCGAGCCGCTCGACAAGCGCCCCTTCGAGCACCTCCGGTTCTCCATGGCCACCCTCCGCGCCTCGGCCTGGCAGACCAGCATGGCCACCCAGGCGGTGACCCACATGGAGCCCTGGCGCGTGGCCCGCATCAGCGAAGCCTTCGCCCTTCAGGCCGACCTCGACCGGGTCCACCAGACCCTCATGGCCCAGATCCCCACCATGACGCGCCTGCTGGTGGCCGAGGTCCCCGAGCGGACCCCGACCTTCCCCGCGGATCTGGCGGCCCTCATCACCTTCTTCGAGATGGACCTGGGCTCCGCCCAGGAGACCCTCAAGGCCTATGAGGCGGCCCTGGCCGCCTGCCAGGCTCCCTGAAGGGCCTCAGGAACCCCTCGGGGTCAACAGGTCTTCCAGGAAAAAGGCTGCGAGGTCGTGGCGTCCCTGGAGCCCCGCCTTCCGGTAGAGGTTCCGGGCCTGCTGGCGCACCGTGGCCTCGCTGACCCCGCGGACTTCGCCGATCTCCTTGTGGCTCAGCCCCTTCAGGAGGAGGAGCGCCACCTCCTGCTCCGCGGAGGACAGACCCCAGCGCGTCAGCTGCTGATCGATGGCCCCGGCGAGGCCGGCCACGAGGGCGCCCGCCTCCCGCCGCCACGCCTCGGCATCCTCTCGCACCTGCACCAGGTCCCGGGTCAGGCCCTCAGCCTCCCGCCGCAGCGCCTGCGCCTGCCGGGCGAGCCGTCGCTGCTGGCGGTACATCCAAGCCCCCCCCCATGTGGCCATCAGGAAGATGCCCCCTTCCACGAGCAGGTGCCGGCCGGAACTGCCCACCCGGGCATCGGCCGCCAGATCCAGGGCCACCAGCAGGGCGATGCCCAGGAAGAGCCCCGCGAAGAGGGCGGCCTTCCGCCGCTCCCATGCCACATCCAGCGGATCTTCGGTGTGATTCGGCATGCCGCGGAGGCTATCACATCCGGCGGATGGCCGAAGGCGTGGGGAGTCCCCAGCCTGGTGCCACTGACCGAGGAGTCACCATGCCGCCCCTGCACCCCAAGCTCGTCCACCTTCCCATCGCCCTCGCGGTGCTCATGCCCCTGCTCCTCCTGGGACTGGGTCTCGCCATCCATCGGGCCTGGCTGCCCGCCCGCACCTGGATCCTCGCCGGGGCGCTGCAGGCCCTCCTCCTCGGGGGCGGCTTCGCGGCCCGCTGGAGCGGGGAGCGTGATGAAGACCGGGTGGAGGGACGGGTTCCCGAAGCCGCCCTGAAGGCGCACGAACAGGCCGCCACCTTCTTCCTCGTGGGCGCGGGGGGCACCCTGCTCGTGGTCGCCGTGGCGGGGCTGACCCGGCGGCGTGGAACGGCGCTCGCCCTCATGGGTGCGAGCTTCGCCGCGAGCCTCGGGGTGCTGGGCCTGGGCGTCCGTGTGGGCGAAGCCGGGGGCCGCCTCGTCTACGGCCACGGCGGGGTGGCCGGCCCCGCCGGACCCTCCCCCGCCGGCGGTGAGGCCGAGGCCCCCCGGGAGGCGGAGGATCACGAAGCCCGGGAGCACGAGGCCCACGGCAGGCGGGAGCGCGAGCGGCCCTGAGTCCCATCCGTTACCCTGAGGGGATGCTGCAGCTGGCGAACATCACCCGGACCTTTGAGGCCGGCGGGGAGAAGGCGGGCGTCTTCGACGTGAGCCTCGAGGTTCCCTCGGGCGCCCTCACGGTGCTCGCCGGGCCCTCGGGTTCGGGCAAGACCACGCTGCTGCAGATCGCCGGGCTGCTGGACGAGGCGGAGGCCGGCGAGGTGCGCCTGGACGGCGAAGCCATCTCCACGCTGCCCGAGCGGGGCCGCACCGAGCTGCGGCTCCACCGCCTGGGCTTCGTGTTCCAGGCCCACAACCTCCTGCCCGTGCTCACGGCCCTGGAGAACGTGATGCTGCCCCTGCAGCTTCGGGGCCTGAGCCCCGAAGCTGCGCGTGCGAAGGCCGAGCAGGCCCTCGCGGACCTGGATCTCGGCGCCCGCCTGCACCACCGTCCCACGGAGCTCAGCGGGGGACAGCAGCAGCGCGTGGCCATCGCCCGGGCCCTGGCGGGGGACCCCGCCGTGGTGCTCATGGACGAACCCACCGCCAGCCTCGACCAGGCCCACGGGATCCCCCTCATGGACCGGGTGCATGAGCTCGCCCTGACCCGCGGGGCGGCCTTCCTCGTAGCCAGTCACGACCCCATGGTGATCGGACGTGCAGATCGGGTCGTGCGGCTGGTGGATGGGCGCCTCGCGGGCCTGGAGGTGCGTCCGTGATCCTCCCCCGCCTCGCCCTCCGCAACCTCCTGCGGCAGCGCCGCCGCACCCTGCTCACCCTCCTCGTCCTGGTGGCCGGCTTCGTGGCCCTCAGCCTGGCGGGCGGCTTCATGGCCCAGACCTTCCAAGGGCTCTCCGACGGGGCCATCCGCGGGGGGATCGGCCACCTCCAGCTCATGCCTCCCGGCAGCCTCGAGGCTGGGGAGGAGGGGAGCCTCGAGAAGGCCCTGGAGGGCGGGGAGGCCCTGGCCGCCCGGCTGCGCCAAGACCCGGAGGTGGCCGCCGTGCTCCCGCGCATCACCTTCATGGGTCTCCTGAGCAACGGCCCGCGCAGCGTGGCCTACCTGGGCACCGCCGTGGAGCCGGAAGGGGAGGCTCGGCACATGGCCATCCCCGAGCAGGTGCGCGACGGGGCGAGGGCGCCGGGCGGCGCCGGTTCCCGCTGGCTCTCGGCGGATCCCTCCGCCCGCGAAGTGGTGCTGGGCCTGGGCCTCGCACGGAGCCTCGGCGCCCAGGTGGGCACCTCCCTCACGCTCCTCTCGACCACCCGTGGTGGCGCCCTCAACGCCGTGGACGTGGAGGTGGTCGGGCTCATGGACCTGGGGCTCAAGGAGCTCAACGACCGCAGCCTCACGGTGAGCCTCGCCACCGGCGACCTCCTGGTGCAGGCCGAAGGGGCCCGCAGCCGGCTGAGCCTGGTGCTGAAGGATCCCCGCCGCACGGACGCCTTCGGCGCCCACCTGGCCCAGGCCCATCCCGGCTTGGCCGTGAAGCCCTGGCATCAGCTGGCGGCCTTCTACCAGCAGGTCCGCATGCTCTACTTCGCCATCTTCGGCTTCATGGGCCTCGTGCTCTTCCTCGTGGTGTTCCTGGCCACGGCGAACACCCTCCTCATGGGGGTGATGGAGCGCATCCGCGAGTTCGGCGTCCTCCGGGCCATGGGCTTGCAGGCCCGGGAGCTCCTCCAGCTCCTCCAGTGGGAAGGCGCCTTCCTGGGCCTCCTGGGATCCGGCCTGGGACTGGCGGCCACCCTGCTCCTGCGAGCCGCCCTGAACGCCCTGCATCTGCAGATGCCCGCCCCTCCCGGCACCAGCCACGGGTACGAGCTGCACATCCACTTCGTTCCGGCGGTCTATGCGGGCGCTTGGCTGTTCCTCCAGGTCACCCTCCAGCTCAGCGCCCTGCTGCCGGGCCTCAAGGCCGCCCGCCTCCGGGTGGTGGAGGCCCTCCGGCACGTCTGAGGGCGGGAGGCCCTGGACAGGGGGGATCGCCCTCTGTATAATCCATACGCATACGTATCTGGATGGAAAATGATCCTCCGCAGCCTCTTCCCGGCCCTGCTCCTTTTCCTGCCCCTCGCCGCCCAGGGGGAACGCGATCTCACCGTGGGGGGGACGTTCCACCAGACGGGCGCCGCCTGGGAGGGGCCGGTGAAGCTCGGCCATGAGAACACGGGCGGACTCGTGCTCGACTTCCACCAGGACCTCGAGCGGGGGCCCGGACGTGGCGCCCTCCGCCTGGAGACCGGGGCCAACGGCTACCTCCGCTTCGAGAGCCTGGGTCTCGGCCTCCAGCGGCAGTGGCGGGCGGATCCCCAGCCCAACCAGGTCTCGGCCTACGTCGGGATCGACCTCCGGCTCGAGCACCTCCGCGGCCGGGCCCTGGACCCCGGCCAGCAGTGGGTCCAGGTGTGGGTCGCCGACCCCATCTTCGGTTCGGGCTGGCGCTGGGAGCCCCATCCGGTGGACCTGACCCGGACGGAGGCCTGGCTCCTCCGCCCCTGGGCCCGGGCCGGCCTCACCGTGCGGGGTCTCTGGATCCCCGATCCCCTTTTCTTCATGACCGGCCACAGCCTCCTGGCCTGGTTCACCCAGGGGGGCCGGGACGTCCACCCCCTCACCCGGCTCGAGGTGGCCACACCCCTCTGGCGCCAGGGCGGGGCCTCCCGCACGGGACAACTCCGGCAGATGGCCCCGGCCTTCGAGCTCAGCTACCAGCTCGGCGCCCGCTTCTGACCCGTGCGGGGCCCATGCGATGCTGGGCCCATGACCCCTGCCCCTGATGCACCCGTTCCCAAGGCCCCCCGCTGGGCCTGGTGGGTGGCCTCCGGCTTCGGCAGCGGCTACCTGAAGCCCGCCCCGGGCACCTGGGGAAGCGCCGCCGCGGTGGTCGCCTGGCTGCTGATGCGACGGGGGGCCGCGCACCTTCCCGGGGGGGACGCCCTGACCGGCGGGCTCTGGTACGGGCTCCTGCCCGCCATGGGGCTCACGTGGCTGGGCATCCGGGCCTCCGAGGCCGTGGTGCGCGAGACCGGCGAGGAGGATCCCTCCTGGATCGTCGTCGATGAGTGGGCGGGCCAGTGGCTCGCCCTCACCCCCCTCTGGCTGCTGGTGCCCTTTCAGAGCCCGCCGCCCTTCCTCGAGCTCCGCGCCCTCGTCCCCTTCGGTCTCTTCCGCCTCTTCGACATCTGGAAGCCGGGCCTCATCCACGACCTCCAGGACCTGCCCGGCGGCAAGGGCATCGTGATGGACGACGTGCTGGCCGGCGCCTACGCCGCGGTGCTCACCGCGGTGCTGCTGCCCCTGCTCGCCCGCCTCTAGGCCGGACCGCCCCCCGTCTCCGCCAGCAGCTGCTTCCATACCTTGGGCTCGCTGAGGGCGCCGTGGGGCTCGAAGGCGCGGCTCTCGATGAGGTAGCGGTAGCCCTGCTCCGTCAGGAAGAGCTGGCGGTTGCGGGCGAACTCCTGCTCGGTGCTGTCCTTGCTGATGAGGCTGTAGAAGTAGCTGACGTTGCGGTCGCCCTTGGGGCGCAGCACGCGGCCCAGGCGCTGGGCCTCCTCCTGCCGGGAGCCGAAGGTGCCGCTGACCTGGATGGCGACGGAGGCGTCGGGCAGGTCGATGGCGAAGTTGGCCACCTTGCTCACGATGAGGATGCGGATCTCGCCGACGCGGAACTTGCGGAAGAGCTCCTCCCGCTCACGCTCCGGGGTCTGGCCCGTGAGCACGGGGGCGTTGAGCCGCTCGCCGAGGATGCGCAGCTGCTCCAGGTACTGGCCGATGATGAGGATGCCCTCCTCCGGATGGCCCGCCAGGAGCTCATCCACCACGGCCAGCTTCATGGAGTTCTCGGAGGCCAGGCGGAAGCGCTGGCGCTGGTCGGCCACGGCATACTGCATGCGCTCATCCGTGGGCAGGGGCACGCGGATCTCGAGGCAGTGGGCGGTCGCGATGAACCCCTCCTTCTCGAGCATCTTCCAGGGCACGTCCACCCGCTTGGGACCGATGAGGGAGAAGACATCCTCCTCCTTCCCGTCCTCGCGGACGAGCGTGGCCGTGAGCCCCAGGCGCCGCTTGGCCTGCAGCTCCGCCACGGCCCGGAAGATCGGAGCCGGGAGCATGTGCACCTCGTCGTAGATGACGAGCCCCCAGTTGGCCGCCTCGAAGAGCTTGAAGTGCTCGAAGGGCCCCCCCTTGTCCTTGCGGTAGGTAAGGATCTGGTAGGTGGCGATGGTGACGGGCTTGATCTCCTTGATGTCGCCCATGTAGAGGCCCACCTGGTCGTCCGTGAGCGAGGTCTTGTCCAGCAGCTCCTGCTTCCACTGCTTCACCGCGGTGCCGTTGGTGGTGAGCACGAGGGTGTGGGTCTGCAGCGAGTGGATGCAGCCGATGCCGATGACGGTCTTGCCCGCGCCGCAGGGCAGCACCAGCACGCCCGCCCCGCCCTCGGGCCCGCCGCCGGCGTGGAAGACGTCCACGGCGGCCTTCTGGTAGGCCCGCAGGCCGAAGGGCTTGCCGCTGGACTTCAGCTCCGGCGAGAGGGCGAGCGGCAGCGGGTCCCCGGGCTTGTAGCCCGCCATGTCCTGCACGGGGTGCCCCAGCCGGATGAGCTGCAGCTTCACCTCGCCGCGCATGCCCTCGTTCAGGTAGACGCCCCGCTCGTCGGGATAGGGCTCGGCGAGGAGGCCCTGCAGGCTTCGCTGGTTCTCGATTTCCCAGAAGAGGCCGCGGTCGTCCATCTCAAGGGCGAGGCGGTCCCCTTTCTTCACGAGCTTGAGCTTGCCGTAGCGCGTGCCGTGGTCCTGGATCTCCTGGATGAGGTTCTGGGGCACCGGGTACTTGGACCAGGTGTCCAGGGTCTCCAGCATCTGGTCGCAGGTGACCCCCGACGCCGAGGCGTTCCACAGGGAGAGCGGCGTGATGCGGTAGGTGTGGATGTGCTCCGGGCTCTTCACCAGCTCCGCGAAGCGCGCCAGCTCGTCGCGCACTTGTTCGAAAGCGGGATGCGCGACTTCCAACAAGAGCGTCCGATCGCTCTGGACGATCAGGGGATTGTCGGGTCGCATTGCGATCAAGGGCCTGATCCAGCACGATTTCGGGGCCTGCATGGCCCGGGGGAGGGGAGCAGCGGGAATGGAAGGGCTGCGGAAACCATGGCGGAGGCCGCCGAGGCCTAAAAGACTCGAGCCTACGTGCGGGCCCCGGTCCGGTCAACGCTGGGATCGGCGGGGGAGGGTCGCCGGGGTGGCCGTCGTGAAGAAACTTTCAGGAAAGGACCCCTCGTTGGATTCCTATACTTGAAGGCGCTGTCTCCCCGCCTGCTCCCGTCGCTGCTCACATTGGAGGAATCATGTCGGTCATTTCAAGGGTCGCCCTCGCCCTCACCGCGCTCGCTCTACTTCCTGTGGGTGCCGGCTCTCCCCTGGGGGAGCGGCAGGCGCCCACCCAGCCTCCGAAACCCGCTCGCGTCAGCGGGGCCTACCCCCGGCCCGAAGCCTCGGAAAACGCCCGGGCGCAGGCCTCCCGTGGGGAAAGCGAGGCCGCCGAGCGGGACAACGCCGCCCTGCGCCGGGAAGATGATCTGTTCTGGTTCGGAGGGGAGGCCACCCCGGAGTACCTGGACTTCAAGCGGGAGCGCGCCAAGGACGAAGTGTCCCGCTGGAGCAACACCTTCGCTCTCAAGGGCGACCGGCCGGCCATCCCCGGAGGCAGCGGCACCTGGGTCAGTGTGGGTCCCACGAAGAGCACGTTTTCCGTTTATTCGGGCCAAGCCCCTGCGCACCCCGACGTGGACAGTGGGCGACCTGCGGAAGGCGGCCTGCTCACCCATCCCACCAACCCCCAGATTCTCTATCTCGCTGCCTCGGGGGGCGGCCTGTGGAAGACCACGAACGCCGATCCGGCCACCTCGGGCGATTGGACCTGGACGCCTTTGACCGACGCCCTTCCCGCAAGCGCCTCCACCGGCAATGTGAGCATCGGTGCCGTGGCCATGAGCCCCGCCGACCCCGAGACGATCTTTCTCGGGCTGGGGGACTCCTTCGATGCTGCCGGCAAAGGTCTTTACAAAAGCAGCAATGGAGGATCGTCCTGGACGGAGCTGGGGGCCATTGGCGCCACGACGCGGGTGCACACCCTGTTCGCGGTTGACGGCACCACGCTGATCGTCGGCGGCAACGCAGGGATGTGGCGATCCACCAATGGCGGAACCTCGTTCACCAACATCAGCCTCGGGGGTTCCACCAGCGGTGACGTCTGGTCCGTGACCCGCGTCGGCACTAGCACGTCCAATCTGGTGGCCACTCGGCTCAGCAGTAGCACGGGCACCTTCTGGTACTCCTCCGACGGCGGGGCGAGCTGGAGCCAGGCCGCCCTCGACGGCGCGGCGACCGCCCAGGCGCCCGGACGGGCCACGGTCGCGGGCTCCGCCTCCAGTCCCTTCATTGTCTATGCCATCGCCAATAAGAATCCGGCGAGTGGCCGGCTCATGGCGTCAGGCGTGTTCAAGTCGACCGATGCGGGCCACAACTGGACCTTCGTGCCAGCGCCGACCGTGACCGGCGGGCTCTTCCAGCCCTTCAACAACTCCGGGGATGGGGACCAGGCGGAGTATAACCAGCTGCTCGCGGTCGACCCCGACGATGCGACGCGCCTCTTCGTGGGGGCCAATCTCTCCTTGTACCGCAGCATGGACTCCGGAACCTCCTGGACTCAGATGACCAGTTGGGATTCCACCAATCTC
The DNA here is from genome assembly GCA_964627685.1 of uncultured Solibacteraceae bacterium. Taxonomy (GTDB): domain Bacteria; phylum Acidobacteriota; class Holophagae; order Holophagales; family Holophagaceae; genus JAFDVN01. The sequence goes on from CAZVKM010000031.1 coordinate 14,907, forward strand.
CCCTACGCCCACGCGGATTTCCATACCGCAGCCTGGTCGAAGACTGGTCCGAAGACCCTCTTCACCGGGAGCGATGGCGGGCTCTGTGTCCTGCCGGACCCCTTCCGGGCATCCCCACCCTTCACCGCGAATCCGTCCGTGTACGCCACCACCGACGTTACGTTCGTTGACAACCGCCGTAATCGAGGACTCAGTTCCCAACTGGTCTACCACCTCGGCTCAACCACCGCGTCCACGCCGCCGGACGCCCGCGCCCGTATCACGGTGGGCATTCAGGACCTCAGCAGCCGCGTGCGAGTCGACGAGGGCACCGGGCTCGTGAACTCGACGACCTACAACGACCCCACTGGCACGGGTGACGGCTTCGGAACCCTTATCAACTCGGCGGATGGCAACAAGATGATGGTCTCCTCCTATTACGCCCGGCCGCTAAGGAGCACCAATGGGGGGACGAGTTGGACTTCCGCCTTCTTAGGCATCACGGGCGCAGGGAATTCCTCCTTGGCCCCCTTCCACACCCGCCTCTACCCTGGCGGCGGGGATCCAACAGGGAATACCGTCTACACGGCCACCAATCTGGTGATCTACAAGACCACCGACTGGGCTGCAACTGGCTGGACGCCACTGCCCATGACCGGCTTCGGTGGGACGTTGATCCGGAATTTCAATGCTTCGGCCTCGGATCCCAATGTCCTCATCATCGCGGCCAATAGCGGCAACGTATGGCTCAGCGCAAACGGCGGCACGACCTGGACCAATCCCAAGGGCGGTGACGTGACGGGCGGAGTTCTGAACCTGGCCTACGTCTGGGTGGACTCCACCAACAGCCAGAACCTCTACGCCACGTCTTCGACCCTGGGAGCCGTCAGCCACCTGTTCAAGTCCAGCAATGGAGGAAGCACGTGGGCCCCAATCGACGTGAGCAACGGCTTCCCCTTCGGAGTCCCTGTCCACGTCATCCAAAACGACCCGTCCAATGGGAGCCGCCTGCTCGCCGGTACGGACTTCGGCGTTTACATCTCCGAGAACGGAGGTGCCACTTGGTCCCGATATGGGACGGGTCTTCCCCTGGTCGCGGTACGCGACCTCTACATCGCCCCTGACGGCAGCTTCGTCCGCGCCGCCACCTTTGGCCGTGGCGTCTGGGAGCTCTCGACGTCCGCCGCGCCGACTCCGACGGTCTCGTCCCTGACTCCCAACAGCGGTCCTGTCGGCACCTCGGTGACGGTGGGCGGCACGAACCTCACCGGGGCCACGGCGGTGACCTTCAATGGCACTCCCGCGACCACCTTCACCGTGAATTCGGCAACAGCCATCACTGCCACCGTGCCTGCCGGTGCCTCCACGGGCACCGTCACCGTCACCACGCCGGGTGGCACGGCGGTGGGACCGTCCTTCACCGTCACCACCGTCAGCTCGGCCCCCGTGATCAACAGCTTCACCGCGACCCCGGGCACGATCCCCCAGGGGAACAGTTCCACCCTATCCTGGAACGTCAGTAACGCTGCCTCCCTGTCCATCAGCGGCGTTGGCGCCGTCAGCGGGACCTCCATCAACGTGAGCCCGGGCACCACCACCCAGTATGTCCTGACCGCCTCCAACGGGATGGGGACTGCCACGGCGAACGCCACCGTGACGGTAAAGCCTCTCGACCTGGATGCCAGCGGGGGTTCCCCGGACGTGCTCGATATGGCCATCCTGGCACGGGCTTACAGTGGAACGGGGATCGCGACCACCCTCCCCGGCGCCGACTTCGACGGCGACGGCGACGTCGACGATGTGGACCTCAATCTCTTCCTTTCCCTCCTGGGCTTCTGAGTCGAGGCGACCATGACGAACTCACTGCGAATCCTCACCGGCGCCTCGATCGTCCTCCTCCTCGCCTGTGGCGGCGGGGGTGGCGGCAACGGGGGCGGAACCACGCCGACACCCGCGCCGACCATCTCGGGCATCACCCCCGCCAGCGGGCCCGCGGGCTCGACCGTGACCATCTCCGGCGCCAACCTCGGCGGGGCCACCGCGGTCAGCTTCAACGGCACCCCGGCGGCCTCCTTCTCCGCCTCCGCCTCCTCCATCGCGGCGGTGGTGCCCGCGGGCGCGACGGCGGGCCCCATCAGCGTCACCACGCCCGGCGGGACCACGGCCTCCCCCACCTTCACCCGCACCGCGGGCGCCCTGGGCTACACCGACCCCGCCACCGGCGCCTACCGCCTGGTCCGGAACGCCGGCCTCTCCACCGCCACGCACCTGGTGCTGGACCTGGTCTGCACCACCGGCGACACCGGCCGCGGCGTCGGCTTCTACCTGAGCGCCGACACCACCAAGGTCACCTGGACCAAGGTCGCCGCCTCCGACGCCGAACTGGTGCAGAACAACGCGTTCAACCTGGGGAGCGGCACCCAGCTCCTCAAGGCCAAGGCCAATGGCGACACCCTCCAGGCCGGCGTCTACCAGAAGGGCAGCGCGGTGCCCGCGGTGACCTTCACCGCCGGGACCCCCCTGGCCCGGGTGGCCCTGGACCTCAAGGGCAACCCCGCCCTCGGCGCGGTGACCTTCGCCGCCGTGACCAACAAGGCCGTGGTCTTGCCCGCCTCCGGCGCCGCCACGACGATCGCCATCTCCGTCGGCACGCTGAACGCCCAGTAGCGCCCGGAGAACGGCCGACCCGGATGCCCGCCCCAGGGCCTGCCTCCGCGGGCCCTGCCACCGTGCCCCTTGGAACTCGGGCGTGCCCGCGGAGCGTTTTCGTGGGAAGCTGGAGGGTCCTGCCTTCCCCGAGGTTCCATGGCGAACTCGCACTTCCAGCTGCTCACCACCTGCACTGACGAACAGCTCCAGCGCATCTGTGAACGCCGTCGCCTCCCCATCCCCACCCGGTGGGAGGACGGGCCCGAGGGCCGGAAGCGCCTGCTCAAGACCATGGCCTTCCACCTGGAGGACAACCGGCACCTCACGGACGTCCTGGCGGACCTGGAGAGCCCGGCCCTCCTCGCCCTCAAGCACCTGGCCGCCGAAGGGGCCCAGCCAGAGGCCGTCCTAGCCCAGGAGCTCATGGACCTCGGCCTCGCCCTGCCCCGGGACGGGCGGCTGGAGCACGGCCTCGTGGTGCCCCCCCGGGTCGCCGACGCCCTCGAGGACTTCGACGAAGGCGCGTTGACCTTCCAGGAAGCCGGCGACGTGGCCCTGCCCGAGCCTCAGCCCTTCGGCTTCTCACTGGCGCTCACCTCCGTCCTCCTCCGCTGCGTCGGGGGCATCCGGGTCCTCAAGGGCGGGCTTCCCGCCAAGAAGGAGCTGAACCAGCTCCTTCACCGGAACGCCCTGCTCCACGAGGACCAGGACGCCACCCTGCTCTTCACCCTGCTGCATCGTCTCGGCCTGCTGTGGAGCCGTGAGGGTCGCGTGGACACCCTGCTCCCGGCGGTCCTCGCCCACCCGCCCCGCTGGGTCGCGGAACGGGCCTTCGCCTCCCTCCTGGAGCACGACCTGAAGGCCTGGGGCATGCCACCGGCGGAGGACCGGCACTTCCTCATGCAGCACCTGCTGGAACGCCGGGGGCAGACGCTGACCGTCCAGCCCTTCCTCGCCTTCCTGAAGACCCTGCACACGCTGGACGAGGCGCGCACCGCCGAGGTCTTTCTCCCCTTCCTGAAGCGCATGGGCCTCGTCGCCATGGATCCGGCGGGCCGCCACCTGGCCCTGACCCCCCACGGCGAGGCCCTGGCCCACGAGTACCTGCTGCGGGACCACGCGGGCACGGAGGCGCACTGGCGGCCCATGGACGTCGAGGCGCCCCTCGTGATCCAGCCCAACCTCGAGGTCCTCACGCCCCTCCTGCAGAACCCGCACCGCCTGCTCCAGCTCGCCCAGGTGGCCGAGATCGAGGCCCTGGACACCATGGCCACCTTCCGCGTCGGCCAGGACACCCTGGTGCGCGCCCTGGACATGGGCGTGGGCCTGGACGACCTTCGCCACCGCCTCAGCGACCGGGCCACGGGGCCGCTGCCCCAGCCCCTGGTCCAGCTCTTCGAGGACCTGGCCGCCCGCGTGGGCGAGGTCGAGGTTGAGCAGGGCGCCCGGCTGGTGCGGGCCCGCACGGCCCACCTCGCGGACGAACTACGGCTGCGGCCCGAGCTGGCCCAGCTCCGCCTGACGCCGATCTCCGACACCGTGATGGAGGTGCGGGGCCAGGGCAACGCCTTCGCCCTCCTGAAGGCCGCCGGCTTCCTCCCCAAGCCGGCCCGCTTCCTCCCGGTGAGCCTGGACGGCGACGAGGACCTCTATCTCTGGGCCCTGGCGGCCCTGGCCTTCGTGGACGAGAAGGGCATGGACCACCACCTGGAACCGGTGCGGACCATGGTCCGGGCCGCCCTGCAGAAGCTCCACGACGAGGACGCCAACCTCTACCAGGAGATCCAGAAGCGCATCCCCATGCTGCACCTCGGCGCCGCCCAGGGCCCCGAGGAGACCCAGCGCATCCTGGAGTACGCCGGGGCCCACACCCTGATGGTCGAACTCACCTACCTGCCTCCGGCGGCGCACCGCACCCAGCTGCGGCGGGTCACGCCCCGGGACGTCGAAGGCGACCACCTCCACGTCCAGGTCCAGCGCCCGTGCCAGGCGCGGA
>CAZVKM010000032.1:0-19277 GCA_964627685.1 uncultured Solibacteraceae bacterium
CCAACGCCCTGAAGCGGGCCCGGGAAACGGGCAAGCTTCACCAGGCCTACCTCTTCGCCGGCGTGCGCGGCACAGGCAAGACGAGCACCGCCCGCATCCTGGCCCGGGCCCTGAACTGCGTGCAGGGACCCACGGCCACGCCCTGCGGCGTGTGCGACCCCTGCAAGGCCGCCGAGTCCCCGGACCAGAACCTGGACATCGTGGAGATCGACGCCGCCTCCCGGGCTTCCGTGGAGGACGCCCGTGCGCTCCGCGAGCAGGCCCAGACCCGGCCCGCCTTCTGCCGCTACCGCGTCTACATCGTGGACGAGGTGCACATGCTCTCCCGGCAGGCCTTCGACGCCCTGCTGAAGGTCATCGAGGAGCCGCCGCCCCACGCCATCTTCGTGCTGGCCACCACGGAGCTGCAGGATGTCCCCGACACCATCAAGAGCCGGGTGCAGATCTTCCCCTTCCGCCTCATCCCCGTGCCCGTCATCGAGGCCCGCCTGGCCTGGGTCTGCCAGCAGGAGGGCGTGACCGCCGAAGGCGACGCGCTCCGCCTCGTGGCGGAGGCGGGGCAGGGGTCCATGCGTGATGCGCTCACCACGCTCGACCGAGTGATCGCCGCGGGCGATGGCGTGGTGGGCGAGGAGCTGGTGCGCGAGCTGCTGGGCATCGTGCCCGCCTTCCGGGTGCAGGGTGTGCTGGACGCCTTGGCTGCAGGCGACGCGGCGGGCATCCTCGACCACACCCAGGCCCTCGCCGAGCAGGGCGCCGACTGGGACACCTTCTGGCGCGAGCTGGTCACCTCGCTGCGGGGCCGCCTGGAGCAGGAGGCCCGGGCCGGCGGTGGCCCCCAGGCCCTGCTGAAGTGGGCCCGTGTCACCCAGCTGCTCCTCCAGCGGGAGCGGGACCTGCGCGACAGCGCCCTCAAGCGGGCCGTGGTGGAGCTGGCCCTCGTCACCGCCTCCCAGCTGCCGCAGCTGGCGCCCCTGGAGGCGCTGCTCACAGCGGCCCCCGCCGGGGCCCAGCGACCTCCGGCCGCAGCTCCGCCGCCGAGGCCACCCGCAAACCCTAATCCGGCCCCTCAGGCGACCCCCGCGCCTGCGGCGGCCACCGCACCCTCCGGGGAACCGATTCAGCCGCTGGCCCCGGGTACGGGGGGCGAAGCCCTGCGCGGGGCCGTGGCCGCCACCTTGAAGGCGGCCGGTGGACCCGCCCGCAGCCTGGGCACGCTGCCGCACCTGGCCAGTCTGGTGACCTGGGAAGGGGACACCCTCACGTTCCGCTTCCCGGCCAACGCCAAGGCCACGGCGGATCCGCTGCTGCGGGAGCGGGAGAGCCCCCACCTGCTGGCGACTCTGACGCCGCTCCTCCCGGGGCTGAGGCGCGTGGAGGTGGGCTTCGAGGAGCCGGTGCAGACGGAACCCCCGGAGGCCCGCATCCGGAAGGACCCGGCCTTCCAGGACCTGCTCCGCCTCAGCGGCGGCGAGGTGGTCGAGGTCCGGAAGGACTAGGCCGCCGCACCCAGATCCAGCCCTCCTTGCGGGCCAGGTCCGGGTCTCCCGGGGAGTCACAGGCGCCCTCCAGGAAGTCCCGGGCGGCCAGGAGGCAGACCCCGGCGTCGAGCACATCGGCCTGCCGGAGCAGGGGGTCCACCGCCACGGGCAGGTGGATCCGGTGCCCCAGGCCCTCGAGGATGCGCTCCCGCATCCCGCGCTGATCCGGAGCCTTGTAGCCCCGGTCGGGGAGGCCATGCACAGCCAAGGTGGCCGCGGGATAGACCTCCAGGGCGGAGCAGGGGGGCAGCGCCTCGGGGTCCCAGGCCAGGGGTATGGGGCCTCCGAGGGCTCCGCCCAGGCGCGCCAGGAGCCCGAGGGCCCCATGGGCGGTCCGGGCGATGCGATCCGCGCCCACCTCGAGCGGTGTCTTCCTCAGGGTCCGCTGGATGTGTCGGTCAGTCTCACGGCGGAAGAGATCATGGGCACGACCTCCCAGGGGCTCACCGGCCTGATGGCCCTCCAGGCCCATCCCGAGCGGGGCCGGCCACCCCAGTGGGGCATCCAGGGCCAGCAGGGTGGGGTGGGGCGATCCCCGGATCCAGCGGACCAGCGTGGCCTCCAGGGAGGCGTGGGTCCCCCCGGGTTCCGCCTCCAGGAGGCGCGTCCGCCCGGGCTCCCACCGGCCGAGGGCCAGGCCCACCTTGGCGGGCTCCGTCGCGCAGTCGAGGCCGATGAGCTGGACCGGTCCCCTGGGCATCTAGACCCGGAAGGTGTCGGGACGCCAGGACCGGATGCGCCGCTTGATGGCCTCGTTGTCCAGGTTTTCATCCAGCGCTTCCTGCACGCGCTCCGGGAGCTCCTGATCGGAAGCGAAGCGGAGTCCCACCAGCTGACCCGGGCGAAGGGCCGCCGCGCGGGCCAGGAGGCCCGGTTCAAGAAGGCGCGCCATCCGGAGCTGCTCCTCCAGCCGGATGACCCGGTCCTGCACCTTCAGGGCGTAGGAGCGGGTCTTCAGCCAGTGGAGGAGCAGACCGAGCGCCAGCAGCACCCGCCAGAGCCCCGCGAGGTCGGCTTGGCGCTTGAAGAAGACCCCGGCGATGACGAGCACCGCGAGGTAGATCGTTCCGAGCAGTCCGTGGTAGATCGCGTCCAGGCGACGGTGGCTGGCGTAGGTCTGTTCGGGCATGGAGGCTCCTGGGGAAGGGCCCAGGATAGCCTCGGGTGGTGATTCTGGAATTTTTGGAGTTGTCCAACTTGCGCGCCAGACCCCAGACCCTAATCTTGGGATTCAAATTCAACCACAGGCTTTCCACCACCCCTCTCCGGCGGCGCCATGCCTGAATCCTTGATGAACACCATGATGCCCCTCACGGAAGCCCATCTCCGGGCTGCCATGGATGCGATGCCGGTGGCCGTGGCGGCCTTCGATCCCTACGGACGGGTGCTCTGCTGGAACCTGGAGGCCGAGCGGCTCACCGGGTGGCGATGGGCGGACCTGGTGGGGAAGGGGCTCGAGTGCCTCTTCCCGGAACCCCTGGAGCGGGCCCTCGTCCTCGAGGAGTGGGCGCGTCGGGGGCCGGGGTTCCAGGGCTGGGAATGGCACCTGGTAGGTGGGGATGGCCGCCGGCGGACCCTGCGGTGGTCCGAGCAGTCCCGTCAGCACCTGATCCCGGGCTGGGCGACCTGGATGGTGGGGGCGGAGGTCCGGGAGGAGGCCCCCTGGCGGGAGGCCTCCCGTCCCCGGGAGCCTCAGCGCATGGCTTCCATGGGGGAGAGCCGGCTGGCCTTCAGGGCCGGGTAGAGTCCGAACGCCAGGCTCAGCCCGAGGGCGCTGGCCCACGCCAGGAAGAGGCCGAAGGGATTCACCACGAGGCCGTAGGGGAAGCTCGCGGAGAGGGCGCCGCAGACGAGCTTGCCGAGCAGGGAGCCCAGGCAGGCGCCCAGGGCCGCGAGGACCAGCGCTTCCAGGAGGAACTGCACCAGGATCTCGGTGTCGGTGGCGCCCAGGGCCTTCCGGAGTCCGATCTCGAAGCGGCGGTCGGAGTAGCTGATGAGCATGACGCTCAGCACGCCGACGCCTCCCACCAGCAGCACCGTGGCCCCCAGGCTCTGCAGGACCACCTGCCAGCCCCAGATCTGATCTTCGAACTGCTGGTTGGCCTTCACCAGCTCCGCCCCCAGGTCGGCCACCTCGATGTCCTCGATGCCCCGGTGGGCCTGTCGGGCCCGGCCCACCATCATGGCGGTGACCTCGTCCACGTCCTTCTTGCTGCGGAGCTTCACCACCACCTGGCTCAGCTTGTGGGAGGTGTCCATGCGGTCCATGTAGGTCTCCAGCGGCATGAGGATGCCGTTGGCGTCGATCCAGGTGTCCTCGCTCATGATCTGGAGGGGGGCGAGCACCCCGACCACGATGAAGCTCTGGCCCTCCAGCTGGATGGTGCGGCCCACGGGGTCCGCCCCGCCGAAGAGCTTGCTGCCGATGGTGCCGCCCACCACGCACACCGCGGAGCGTCGCCGGATGTCATCCTCCGTGATGCCGCGGCCGCTGCCGATGGGACGGTTCTGCCAGGGGAAGTAGTCCGGCGTCACGCCGATGGCGAAGGTCCGCTCGTTCCCGCCCGGAAGCCGGATGGCCGTGGGCTTGAAGGCCCGGGGGATGAAGGAGAGCACCTTGTCATTGGGGGCCGTGAGCCTTCCCACATCCTCGTACCGGAGGCCGGGGCTCATGGCGAAGCGCTTGGCCTGCTCCGTGGTCTCCGGGGCCTTCGGCACGAGCTGCAGGGAGCCGTCGAAGCTCATGCCCGAGAAGCCGGTGGCGATCTTGTCCCGCACGCCGTCCATCACACTGGTCATGATCACCAGGGCGAAGACGCCCAGCGTCAGCAGGGTGAGGGTGAGGAAGCTCCTGAGCTTGTGGCTCCAGAGCTCCACGAAGCCCCCCCGGATGACCTCCAGCGCCATGGCGAGGCGGGTGGAGGCGGTGTGACGGCGTGGCCCCGGGGCCTGGGCCACCTCTCCGAGGATCGAGGGGCCGGGGCTGAGGGGAAGGGTGTGCTCACTCATAGCGCAGCGCCTCCATGGGGGAGAGCTTGGAGGCCTTCCAGGCGGGATAGAGGGCGAAGAGGAAGCCGAACACCACGGCCAGGCCGTAGGCCCACAGGAAGCTCTTGAGCTCCATGCCGAGGGGCACGCCGATGAAGGCGGTGATGGTCCAGGAGAAGGCGATGCCGAGCACCAGGCCCACGAGGCTGCCCAGCAGCGTCAGCAGCAGCGCCTCGGTCATGAACTCCTTGAAGACCTCCCGCCCGCTGGCCCCGATGGCCATCTTCACGCCCACCTCGCGGACCCGCTCCTTGAGGGAGGCCAGCTGGATGTTGACGTTCACGATGCCGCCCCCGATGAGGCTGAGGATGCCGGAGAGGAGGAAGATCAGGTCGTAGGCGCCCACGGCGTTGTCCCGCTTGCGCATGCGCGCCTGGACGTCATCGAGGCGGAAGTCCTCCTGTTGGCGGTGGTTGGCCTTGAGGAGGCCCTGGAGCTCCTTCGAGAAGGCCGCGAGCACGGTGACCTTAGGGATGCGGAAGGTGAGGCGGTCCACGCGCCGGAAGGCGTCGCCCTGCATGCGCCGCTGCACGAGGCTTGCGGGGACGGCGATGGCGCGGTTGCGGCGCCAGAACATGTTCCCCTGGCCCTTCACGTTGCGGAACCGGAACACCTGCTCGCGGAAGACGCCGATCACCGTGAGGGGCATGTCGCCCACCCGGATGGTGGCCCCCAGGGCGCCGCCCGTGGGGAAGAAGGTCTGGGCCGCCTCGCTGCCGAGGATGGCCACGGGGTTGGCGTCGGTGAGGTCCTGGGTGGAGAAGGAGCGGCCCTCGCCCAGTTCATAGCCCTCCAGGGCCACGGTGTCACCGTACACGCCGATGACCTGGCGTTCCTGGTCGGCCGCGCTGGAGCGGATCCGGGCCCGGGCGCGCTTCTGCACGCTCACGCCGTGGATCTCCTCCTGGTTGAGGGCGCTGCCGTCGTCCAGGTCCTGGGTGCGCAGGCCCCGATTGGCGGTCTGCAGGGCCGAAGGCGTGCCCTCGGTGGGCAGCTGCTTGGTGTCCACGTTCAGCTTGTCCAGGCCCCCCATCTTCACGTAGAGCTGCTCGCTGCGCTTGCGGAAGGAATCCGTGATGGAGAACCCGCCCAGCACGGCGGCGACGCCGAGCATGACGCCCAGGGCCTGCAGGGAGGCGCGGCCCAGGTTCTCCCGGATCTCGGTCCAGGCCGACTCCAGGCGGACGGCGAAGGCCCCCTTCATCAGGCGGCTCCCTCGGCGACGGCCATGAGGCCGTCCTTGATCTCCACCCGGCGCTGGGCCTGGGCGGCGATGGAGGGGTCGTGGGTCACGAGCACCAGGGTGTTGCCGGCGGCATTCAGTTCCTTGAAGAGTCCCAGCACCTCGGCGCCAGTGTGGCTGTCCAGGGCCCCGGTGGGCTCATCCGCCAGGAGCAGGGCCGGCTGGTTGGCCAGGGCCCGTGCGATGGCGACGCGCTGGCGCTGCCCCCCGCTGAGGGCCCCGGGCAGCTTGTCGGCCTTATCGGGGATGCCCACCTTGGCGAGCAGGTCCATGGCCCGCTCCCGGCGCTCCTTGCGACCCACCCCTGCATAGAGCATCGGGAGCTCCACGTTGCGGAGGATGCTGGCCTTGGGGAGCAGGTTGTAGCTCTGGAACACGAAGCCGATCTTGGTGTTCCGGATGGCCGCGAGGGCCGATCCGGAGAGGCCCTGCACCTCCTGACCATCGAGCCGGTAGATGCCCTCGGTGGGGGAGTCCAGGCACCCCAGGATGGCCATGAGCGTCGACTTGCCGGAGCCGGACGGTCCGATCAGGGCCACGAACTCGCCGGCATCCACCTGGAGATCGATGCCCCGGAGGGCGTGGACCGCATTGCCGTTGGTGCCGAACACCTTGGTGAGGCCGGTGGTCTGGATGATGGGGCTCATGCTCGCTCCGCGCGGGTTCGGCCCCGGAGACGGCCGCGCCGCCCCCGGGATCCGGTTTCCGGTCTAGTTGTTCTCGTCGTCCTTCTCGACCTTCTTCTTGGTCGGGTCCTCGAGGGCGACCTGATCGCCGGCCTTCAGCCCCGCCAGGATCTCAACGCGCTCCAGGGTGGCGATGCCGGCCTTCACGGACACGACCTCGTAGAAGTCCTTCCAGTGGTCGGCCATCCAGATGAACTTGGAGCGGCCCTGCAGGCCCTCCTTGGCCGCGGCGATCTGCTCGGGCTTGAGCCCATCCTTCAGCTTGAACACCACGGGCTGGCCGTCCTTGCGCTGCAGGGCCTCGAGGGGCACGCTGATCGCCTTCTCGCGGCGCTCGCCCAGGATCTCCACATTGGCGCTCATGCCCGTGCGGAAGGCCTCCGTGAGCTCGTCCAGGGCGACCTCAACCTCGAACACCTTGATCTTGTCCACCAGCTTGGCGGCGGGGGCCACGAAGCGGACTTTTCCGCCGAAGGCCTTCTGGGGATAGGCGTCGAGGCTCACACGGACGCTCTGGCCGGTGCGCACCTTGGCGATGTCCACCTCGTTGAGGTTCACCCGGATGATCAGGGACTTCAGGTCGGCCACCGTGAACACCACGGTGCCGGCGTTGAAGCTGGAGACGCCGCTGGTGATGGTGTCCCCCAGCTCCACGCCCTTCTTGATCACCACGCCGTTCATGGGGCTGGCCACGCGGGCGATCTGGGAGGAGGCGTTGCCGCTGATGGGGATGCCGCGGTCCTCCACGATCTGGTATTTCATCTGGGAGTTCTTGAAGGATTCCTCGGCCAGATCCCGGGCGGTCTTGGCATCCCGGTGGGCCTGCTCGGAGATGAGACCGGCCTTGAAGAGTGCCGCCTGCTGGGTGTAGTTGCGCTCGGCGTTTCGGAAGTTCAGCTCCGCCTGGGCCAGGCCGCCCTTCACGTCGGAGAGGGTCTGGGCCTGGTTCACGTCGGGTTCCACCTCCGCCAGGGTCTGGCCCGCGGTGACCACGGCGCCCTCCCGGACCTTGAGGCCCACCACCCGGCCGGACACGGTGCTCTTCACATCCACCTTGGTGAAGGGGTCGACGGTGCCGACCTCCCGGACGCTCACTTGGAGATCCTCGGCCTGGACCTTGCCCAGCCGGAAGGGGAGGTTCTGCTCCCCCTTGCCCTTGTCCCCGCCCTTGGCCGTGATGAGGAGGCCTCCCACCACCACGACGGCCGCTGTGGACGCGATGACCCAACGCTTTTTCATAGGGGACCCCATGGGAAAGACTCCGTACGAGCCGGATGCTGTTCCCGGGGTACGGCCCCCTTCAGACGGGGTTTAGGGACCCGTCAGGCGGTCTTGAAGCGCTTGACCCGGTTCTGGAGGTCCTGGGCGAGCTGGGCGAGCTGTTCCGCCGTCCGGGCGGTCTCCTGGATGGTGGCGGCCAGCTGGATGGTGGCGCTGGCGTTCCGCTCCACCATGCTGGAGGTCTCGCCCATCCCCTGCACCACGGACTCGGTGGCCTTGCCCTGCTCCTCCATGGCCAGGGCGATGGTGCGGATGTGGTCCGTGTTCTCCCGCATGTTGGACTCGATGAGCTCGAGGCTCCGGCCGGCCGCATCCACGGCGCTGGCCCCCACCTCCACCCGCTGCTTGCTCTCCTGGATGAGCTGGGTGATCTCCTTGGCGGCCGCGGCGCTGCGCTCGGCCAGCTTTCGCACCTCCTCCGCGACCACGGCGAAGCCCTTGCCCATGGCCCCGGCTTTGGCGGCCTCGATGGCGGCATTCAGGCTCAGGAGGTTGGTCTGGCGGGCGATGTCCTGGATCACCGTGGTGATGCGCCCCACCTTGTCGCTGCTCTCCTCGATGGCATCCATGGCGTTGGCGCTCTCGCGCACGCTGTCGGCGCCCTGCTGGGTGGTGAACTGGGCCGACTCCGCGAGGCTCTCCACCTTCCTGGTGTTCTCCAGCACCCCGTGCATGGAGGCGCTCATCTGGACCAGGGCGGCGGAGCTGTCCTCCACGGCTTGGCGCTGGATCTCCGAGGCCTTGCGGAGCTCATCGGTGGTGCTGTTGATCTGCTCCGTGGTGGCACTCAGCTCGGTGGCGCTGGAGGCGGTGCCATCGGCGGCCTGGACGATGGCCCGGATGTCGAACCGCAGCTGCTCCACCACCTCGTTGTAGGTGCGGCCCATCTGCCCCAGCTCATCCTTGCCGCTGAGCACGCTCTGCTTGGTCAGGTCCCCTTCGGCGAGGCTGGTGAGGCGGCTCCGCAGGTGGTCCGCCGCTCCGCTCACCTGGCGGCTCACGTAGCTGGCGAACCAGTAGCCGAGCAGGGCGGCGGCCACGATGAACATGATGATGTAGTTGCGGGTGGCCGTGGCGAAGGCCTCCACGTCCTTGAGGCCCTCCTCCGTCTGCTTGGTCTGGATGTCCAACATCTTCCCGAGCAGCTCCCGGGACTTCTCCAGGGCCTCCTGGTTCAGCGCCTGCCGGGCCGTGCGGGGCAGGGTCTTCGCCTGTTCGAGGGAGGCGGGGAAGGCGGAGGTGTAGGCCCGGATCTGGGCGACGACCTCCTTCATCATGGCCCGCTCCTGATCGTCCCACTTGGGCTCGGATTCCAGGGCCTTGAGGTTGGCTTCGAGCTCATCCGCGTACTTCTGGATCTTGGGGGCGACTTCCGCGAGGTGGGCCGCATCCTCCGCAGCGTTCAGGGCGGCCTTGTGCTCGCCCCGGAGCAGGTTGAAGTGGTAGCGGGTCTCCGCCATCAGCTTCTGGTGGTGCATGTTGTCGCGGGTCTCGAAGGCCTGCTCCATGTCATGCACGGAGGCCCGCCAGGCCACGATTCCGAGCACGAGCAGGATCAGGAACTGCCCCCCCCACAGGAAGAGGAACTTCCCCTTGATGCTGAGGTTCTTCAGTAGGGTCGACAGAGCCATGACAGGGCACTCCAAGGCATTTCCGTCCCAACGGTTGCCTGGGGGCCGCCCTTGAGTTCTGTCAGGCCTGGAAGACCCCCTGGGCCAGGGTGTCCGGGTCCGGCAGGGGCTCCGCGAGGGCCTGCTCCGCCTGGCGGGCCAGTTCCTGGGTCAGCCGCTCCCGCAGGGCCGGATCGGGGCTCCACCCCTGGGCCTGGAGCCAGGCCTCGAAGCGGGGCAGGGGGTCCTTGGCCTTCCACTCGGCGAGGAGGGCGGGATCCACGTAGCGCTGGTCGTCGTGCTCCGCGTGCCCGGACATCCGGAAGGTCTCGCACACCAGGAACACGGGGCCGAGGCCCATCAGGCACTGCTGGCGGGCGAAGGTGGCCGCCTGGTAGACGGCCTTGGCATCGTTCCCATCCACGGTGAGGGTGTAGGCCCCCTGGCTCCGGGCCGAGAGGTGGCCCCGCATCTGGCGCTCGGGCGGGGTGGAGAAGGCGTACCCGTTCAGCTCGCCCACCACGATGAGGGGGAGGCGGTTGACGACGGCGAAGTTCATGCCCTCGTAGAAGGCTCCGGTGGAGCTGCCCCCGTCCCCGATCCAGGTCATGGCCACGTTGGGCTTCCCCTCCTGCCGGAAGGCCAGCGCCACCCCGGCCATGACGGGAATCAGGGCCCCCAGCATGGACGTGGGGGCGATGAGCCCCTGGGAGACGTCCCCGAAGTGGTTGTTGTGCTCCCGGCCCCCAGTGGGGGAGGTCGCCCGGCCCAGGTACTGGCGGATGACGTCGAGGGGGGCCACGCCCCGGGCGAGCATGGCCCCGAGGTCCCGGATGAGGGGTCCGATGGCGTCGCCCTCCTCCAGGGCCAGCGCGGAGCCCACGGCGGTGGCCTCCTGGCCCAGGGAGCGGTAGATGCCGCCCATGGTGTGCCCCTGGCGGAACAGCGACACCAGTCGCTCCTCCGTGAGGCGGGTGAGGAGCATGAGCTCGTGGAGGCGAAGCGCGGTGGCCTGATCCATGCCGATAGGATAGAGCCATATGCTGACCATCCGCCCCGCCGTTCCCCAGGACGTCCCCCTGATCCTCGCCTACATCGCGGAACTGGCCGAGTACGAGCGTGCCCCTGAGGCGGCCGTGGCCACGCCGGAGGACCTGGCGCACCACCTGTTCGGCCCGAGGCCCCTCGCCCATGCGGAGATGGCCGAGTGGAATGGGCAGCCGGCCGGATTCGCCCTCTGGTTCTTCAACTTCAGCACCTGGGAGGGGAAGCCGGGGCTCTACCTGGAGGACCTCTGGGTGCGGCCCGCCTTCCGTGGGCATGGTCTGGGCAAGGCGCTCCTGCGGCACCTGGCCCAGCGCGCCCTGGCGGAAGGCTGCACCCGCTACCAGTGGCAGGTGCTGGACTGGAACACGCCCTCCATCGACTTCTACAGGGCCCAGGGGGCGCAGGTAATGCCCGAGTGGCTCACCTGCCGCGTGGAGGGGGAGGCCCTCCGGAAGCTGGCGGAGGGCCTGTGATCGAGGGTCTCCGGGCCCTCGGGGCCGCCCTGGGGCCGGAGCACCTCTGGGTGGTGGGCGGGGCCCTGCGCGATGAGGTCCTGGGCCGCCCCCACACGGACTGGGACCTGGCCACGGACCTCCTCCCTGACGCGGTGATGGAGGGCTCCCGCGGGGCCGGCCTGAAGGCGCTCCCCACGGGCCTCCAGCACGGCACGGTGACGGTGATGGTGGCGGGGGAGCCCTTCGAGATCACCACCTTCCGGAGCGAGGGGGACTACTCGGATGGACGCCATCCGGACCGGGTTCGCCTTGGTGTGACCTTGGAGGAGGACCTCAGCCGGCGGGACTTCACCATGAACGCCCTCGCCCTGTCCCTTCGGGACCTGGGCGCTCCGGAGGCCACTTCGCGGATCGTGGATCCCTTCGGAGGTCGCGGGGATCTGGCGGCCGGGATCATCCGGGCGGTGGGGGATCCAGCGGCCCGGTTCGGCGAGGATGGACTCCGGGTGCTCCGGGCCTGCCGCTTCGCCGCCCAGCTCGGCTTCTCGCTGGATCCCGAGACCCAGGCCGCCATTCCTCCGAGCCTCCCGGTCACCGCCAAGGTCGCCGTGGAGCGGGTGCAGGTGGAGCTCACAAAGCTCCTGGGGGGCCGTTGGGCGTCCAGGGGCCTCCGGCTGCTCGAGGCCACGGGGCTGCTGGATCAGTGGCTGCCCGAGCTGAGACCCATGGTGGGCGCCCCCCAGAACCCCCACCACCGCTACGACGTCTGGACCCACACCCTCCGGGCCCTCGACTGCGATCCGGGGTCCGACCCGGCGATGCGCTGGGCCCTCCTGCTCCACGACGTGGGCAAGCCCTCCACGGAGAGCCGGGGCGCCGACGGTCACATCCATCACTACGCCCATGAGGTTCGCAGCGTGGCCCTGGCAGGGGAGATCCTCCGGCGCCTGAAGGTCAGCCTCCAGCTCCAGGCCCGCGTGGAGGCCCTCATCCGTCACCACGGCATCCACCCCGAGGAGACCTGGAGCGATGGGGCTTGCCGCCGGTTCCTCCAGCGCCTGGAGGCGGATGCCCTGACCCTGGAGGACTGGGGCCGCTTCCGGAGGGCCGACCGGTTGGCCAAGGGCTGGGGGGATCCGGAGGGTCCCGAGGGTCCGGGGCCTTCCCCAGAACATGTGGCCGCCGTGGCGGCCGAGTGCGGGGGGGCCGAAGCCCGCCTCAGGGCCCTCCTCGAGGCGCGGCCCGCCCTCCAGGCCAAGGCGCTGGCCCTGGATGGCCGGGCCCTCATGGCCCTCGCGGGGCGCCAGGGAGGCCCCTGGGTGGGGCGGCTTCAGAACCACCTCCTGGAAATGGTGCTGGACCACCCGGAGCTCAATGACCCTGACCTGTTGAAAAACGAGGTTCGAGTCTGGTTATCCCGGGAATCGTTCGGAAATTGATTCCAAGTCCCAGCGGCCGATGATGGGGTTGAATCTCAACCTGGAGTCGGCCATGGGCATGCTCGATCGCCTTCGTGTGAAACCGAAGCTCTTCCTGCTGGTGGGGATCCTGCTGGGGATCGCGCTCTTCATCTGGGGCAGCGGCACCTACGACCTCCATCGCACCGTGGCCTCGGTCCAGGAGTCCTACCAGGAGACGGAGCTGGCCATCTCCGCCTCCGACGCGGTGCGGGAGGCCCAGTCGGACTTCAAGACCCAGGTGCAGGAGTTCAAGAACATCCTGATCCGGGGGTACGAGGCCGCGGACCTCGCCAAGCACCGGGCGGCCTTCGAGAAATACGAGAAGGAAGTGGAGGAGGACCTCAACAAGGTGAAGGGACTCCTGTCCAAGCTGGGCCTCGAAGCCAAGCTCGCCGAGGACGTGCTCAAGGCCCACAAGGAGCTGGGGGAGAAGTACCGGGCGGCGCTCGGGAGCCTCGATGCCGCCAAGCCCCTCAGCTACCGAGATGTGGACAAACAGCTGCGCGGCATCGACCGGCCCATGGCCGAGGGCCTGACCACCCTTTCCGATCGCATCCTCAAGACCGCGGCGCAGGGGCGGGCGGATCACGTGAAGGAGCTCGACGACCGGAAGCGGACCTCCATGGTGGTGGGCATCGGGGTGCTGGTGCTGGGAATGCTGGTGGCCCTGGGGATCACCACCTACATCGTCAACGCCATCACCCGGCCGCTGGGGGGCCTCCATCGCGCCATGAACGCCATGGCCTCCGGGGACCTCACGGGGCGCATCGCGGTGACCTCTCAGGATGAGATCGGGGACATCTCGGAGAACTACAACAACCTCCTCACCCGGTTCACCCAGCTCTTCAACAACCTCAAAGACGCCTCGAGCAAGGTGGCCCAGGGCAGCACGGAGCTCAATGCCACCGCCCATGAGATGCAGCGGGCCACCCGGGAGATCGCGGACTTCTCGGAGAGCCAGCGGCAGGCCCAGGAGCACACGGCCGCGGCCATGACGGAGCTCAGCGCCTCCGTGCAGCAGGTGGCGGGCAATGCCAAGGCCAGCATGGGGGCCACCGATGAGGCGGTGAGCGCCGTGGCGGAGGGCACCCGCCAGGGAACGGCCACCGAGCAGGCCATGGGCTCCATCAGCGAAGCCTCCGGTCAGATGGTGCGGGCCGTGCAGGTGATCCAGGAGATCGCCCGCCAGACGAACCTCCTGGCGCTCAACGCCGCCATCGAGGCCGCCAAGGCCGGGGCCATGGGCAAGGGCTTCGCGGTGGTGGCCGAGGAAGTCCGGAAGTTGGCGGAGCGCAGCAGCGGAGCGGCCAAGGAGATCGGGGCCCTCATCGAGGCCACCAATGGGGCCATGGGCGAGGGGGCCCGCACCGTGAAGGCCACGGTGGAGACGCTGGGGGCCATCCGGGACAACGTGGCCCAGCTGGCGAGTGCCATCGCCGAGATCAGCGCGGCCACCGAAGAGCAGGGACGCACCTCCGAGGAGGTGGCAAGCCAGGTGGAGTCCTCCGCCTCGGCCACGGCCCGCAGCGCCGCGGCGGCCACCGAGCTGGCCCAGACCGTGGAGGAGGTGAACCGCACCAGTGAATACCTGGCCCGGATCGCCGAGGAGCTGAGCGGCACCGTGGCCCAGTTCCGTACTGCCTGATCGGACGGTTCAGTTCCGTTCCAGGAGCACCACGGCCTGGGCGGCCAGTCCCTCCCCGCGACCGGTGAAGCCCAGCTTCTCGGTGGTGGTGGCCTTGACGTTGAGGTCTTCGGGCTCGAGGCCCAGAAGCGGGGCGATGCGTTCCCGCATGGCCTGCCGGTGGGGGGAGAGTTTGGGGCGCTCCCCGATGAGGCAGACGTCCGCGTTCACCACCCGCCAGCTGCGATCCCGCAGGTCCGCCATGACCTGGGCCAGGAGCACCGTGGAGTCCGCGCCCTTGTAGGCACTGTCCGTATCGGGGAAGTGAAGCCCGATGTCGCCCAGCCCGGCGGCCCCAAGGAGGGCATCCATCAGCGCGTGGAGCATGACATCCGCATCGGAGTGGCCCGCGAGCCCCCGGTCATGGGGGACCTGGAGGCCCATGAGCACGAGGGGACGTCCTTCGGAGGGCTCCGCGAATCGATGGACGTCGAAGCCCTGCCCGACCCGGAAGGTCATTCCTGCTTCCCTTCCAGCGTGGCGGGATGGGGATTGGGCTGGGTGGGGTGGGAGGGTTGCTTGTGGCGCCCGGTGTTCTCATCCGTGGTCAGGCGGGCCCGGTAGTCGTGGTCCTGGAGGGTGATGACCACTTCGGTGCCCTGGCCCTCCTCGCTCAGGACCTCGAGCGTGCCGCCATGCTCCTCCACGATCTTGCGGACCGTGGCCATGCCGAGGCCGGTGCCCTTCTTCTTCCCATAGCTGAAGAAGGGCTCGAAGATGCGGCGCATGATCTTGCGCGGGATCCCCTTGCCCGTGTCCTTCACCCGGATGATGGCGCCGCCGGTGGCCCGCTGCAGGCTCACCAGGACGGACCCCTCGGGGTGCTCCAGGGCGTCCAGCGCATTGGCGAGCAGGTTCTCGATCACCCGCGTGAAGCGCTCCTGGTCGATCTGGAGGCTCACTTCCTCGCCCTCCACGCGCATGGTGGCCCCGGCTTCGTTCGCGCGGGGGAGCAGGGGCTCCACCTGGCGCTCGAGGAAAGCCTTGAGCTCCACCAGGGTGCGGCGGGGTTCCTGGACCTTGGCGTACTCCAGGACATCCTGGCTGAGGCTGGTGAGCCGCCGGATGCCCTCGTGGATCCGGGCCACGTGGTGCTTGCACTTCGGATCGGGGTTGGCCATCTCCAGCAGCTCCGCATGGCCACGGAGCACGAAGAGCCCGTTCTTGAAATCGTGCACGATGCTGGAGGCCACCTGGCCCACGGTGGCGAGCACCTCGCTCCGGAGGTTCGCTTCGCTGAGGCGGGTGCGCTCGATGGCGATGGAGGCCAGGCCGACGATGGCCTCGAAGGTCTCCCGATTGGGGGGCTCGGTGATGGGCCGGCGACTGTCCAGGTACACCACGCCGATGCGCTTCCCCTGGATGGTGAGAGGCAGGCAGAGGATCGTCTTCAGCTCCAGGCGGAGGATGCTCTGCTGGCTGAGCAGCTTCTGGTCGTCCGCCACGTTGAGGATCCAGATGGGCTCGCCGCTGTCGAACACCGAGTGGACCGAGCTCATGGAGAGCTGCATGGCGCCCTCCGGCTCCTGCCCGAGGTTCCGCTGGGCCTTGATGTGCAGCTCCGCGTCCTCCAGCAGCATGATGAACCCGCGGTCCGTGCCGGAGATGCTGAGCAGGCGGTCCAGGGTCTGCTCCAGCAGGTCCTCCAGGTCCACCTCCTGGGCCAGGAGCTGGGCGGTCTCGAGGATGGCCTGCAGGTGGACTTCGCTGCTGGTCTGGTTCTGGGTGAGCAGGGTGAGGCCGTAGGCGCCGTCCGCGAGGCGGAGGGGGGTGCCGGGCTCCCACTGGATGCGGCCCAGGGGCTGGTCCTTGTAGAAGGTCCCGTGGGTGCTGCCGAGGTCCTCGGCCCACCAGAGGTCGTCCTTGGTCTCCAGGCGGAGGTGGTTCCGGCTGATCATGCTGTCGGAGAGCACCACATCGCAGAGGCTCTGCCGGCCCAGGGTGATGGAGCGGGAGAGGGGCACCGTCCGCTCGAAGCCATGGCGGTCGCGAATCAGCAGCTGGAAGCGCTGGGCCAAGTCGGGCTCCGGGGGGGGGTGGACGGATCGTTGTATCGGCAGCGGGGTGCTGGGGATAAATTACCAGATTCAGCATACCCCAGCCTTGAGCCGGACCGGTCGGACAAGGGACACTGAAGGGGATGAACCTGCACCGCCATCCGGACCTCGATCCCAGCGCCACCGATGCCGTGGAATTCTCCCTGCGGCCCCAGCGCCTGACCGAATACATCGGCCAGATGAAAGTGAAGGCCCGCCTCGACATCGCCCTCCAGGCCGCCCGGCGCCGGGGCGAGGTGCTGGACCATGTGCTCCTCTTCGGCCCCCCGGGCCTGGGGAAGACCACCCTGGCCCACGTCCTGGCCAATGAGATGGGGGCGCCCTGCAAGGTCATCCAGGCCCCGGCCCTGGAGAAGAAGGGGGACCTGGCCGCCATCCTCACCAACCTGGAGGACGGGGAGTTCCTCTTCATCGATGAGATCCACCGCCTGTCGGCCCCCATCGAGGAGATGCTCTACGCCGCCATGGAGGACCGCAAGCTCGACATCCTCATCGGCCAGGGGCCCAGTGCCCAGACCCTCAAGGTGGACCTCCGGCCCTTCACGCTGGTGGGGGCGACCACCCGGGCTGGCCTGATCTCCAAGCCCCTCCATGACCGGTTCGGCATGGTGCACCGCCTGGACTTCTACACCCGGGAGGACCTGGCCATCATCGCCCGCCGGAGCGCGGACCTGCTGAAGATCCACCTGGATGCGGCGGGGGCCGAGGCCATCGCGCGCCGGAGCCGCGGGACCCCCCGCATCTGCAACCGGCTCCTGCGCCGCTGCCGGGACTACGCGGAGGTGAAGGCCGATGGCCTCATCACCACGGAGGTGGCGGAGGCCTGCCTCCACCTGCACGAGGTGGATGACCTCGGCTTGGATGGGCTGGACCGGATGTACCTGGAGGCCCTGTGCGGCAAGCACCGGGGCGGGCCGGTGGGGCTCCGGACCCTGGCCGCGGCTCGGGGGGAGGACGAGGGGGCCCTGGAGGACCTGGTGGAGCCCTACCTCATGCAGGTGGGCTTCGTGGATCGCACGCCCCAGGGGCGCAAGGCCACTGACCACGCCTTCGCTTACCTGGGACTGAAGGGCTCCTCCAGTCCCGGGCTGCTGTTCTCCTGAGCTCCGGCGTCGCCGGAGAGGATCAGGAGGGCTTCTTGGCCTCGATGCGGCCCTTCTCGGCGCCGGGGAGGCTGCCGCCCTTGGCCACTTCCGCGGGCTTGGGGTGGTGGTCATCCCGGCGCACGCAGGTGCCCTGCAGGATGCCCCCTTCGTCCACCACGAGGCGGCCGACCTCCACATCCCCCTCGACGAAGCCCGTGCCATGGATCTCCAGGCACTCGGTGGTCTTCACGGTGCCCTTCACCTTGCCGGTGACCACCAGGTGCTTGGCCAGGATGGTGCCGGTCACGAGCCCCGTGGGGGCGATGATGACCTCGCCTTCGCTCTGGATGGTGCCCTCCAGCACGCCCTCCATGCGGAGGCTCTTGGTGCCGGCGATGATCTCGCCCTTGAAGGTCATGTCCTTGCCGAGGATGGAATGCACGGCCGGAGCCGGTTCGACCTTCTGCTTCTTGTTGCCGAAGACGGCCATGGTGTCTCCTCAGGAGTGATGGGGCAGCGCGGAGATCCACTGCCGCTGGAGCTTGAGGTAGGGCGTGGGGTTCACGGTCTTGCCGCCCTGGCGCACTTCGTAGTGGAGGTGGACCCCGGTGGCGTTGCCGGAGCGGCCCATCCCACCCAGGATATCCCCCCGCTGGACCTTCTGCCCCGCCTTCACATCCACGCGCTCCATGTGGGCGTAGAGGGTCTCGAGGCTGTTGGAGTGGCGGATGACCACCCCGTTCCCGTAGCGGTCCATCCACCCGGCGGTGACGACCTCCCCATCGGCCGTGGCCTGGATCGGGGTGCCCGCAGGGCCGCTGATGTCGAGGCCGCTGTGGAAGCCTAGGATGCCCTCCCCCTCTTCCTTCACGTTGGCGAAGGGGGACACCCGCACCCCATACCCCGAGGACAGGTAGCCCACGGTGGGGGGGATGGAGGGGGTGGCGGCCCAGGCGCGGAGGATGGGCTCCAGCCGGGCCCGGATGAGCTTGGCCTGGCTCTGGCGTTGGTCCAGCTGGTTCTGGAGCTGCCCCACCCGCTCCTTCACTTCCGGGGAGAGGGGGGTGGCGGGGGCGCTGGGCTGGGAGGGGGGGGCCGGGATGTTGGGGGCTGGGGCCTTGGGGTCCAGGAGCTTCAGGAGCTCGGCCTGCTGCTGGTGGAGGGTCTGGATCTCGGTCTCGAGGCCCTGGGCCTGCTCCAGGGTGGTGCGGAGCTTCTCCTGCTGCTCGCGGGTCTCCCGCTGGAGCTGGCTGAAGGTGAGCACCTTGCGGAAGGAGAGGAGGCCATAGCTGCTCCCGAGCACCCCGAAGGCCCAGATGCCCAGGGTGCCCCCCAGGATCCAGAGGAGCCGGCGCTTCGAGAGGGACCAGCTGAAGGTCGTGTGGCTGAGGATCACCATGACCGTCAGCCAGGACAGGGCGTCTGGCCTGCTCTGCCGTACCGCGCGGCGGGGGGTGCTGTCCGATGGGGTGGGCATGAGCCTCCCAGCTTACCTGGGAAATCGGCGTTCAGCGGCCTCTGAAATACAACTTCATGACGATTCTGGCCCAGCGGGAGGATTCCCTGGCCGGATGGTTCCGGCCCCTCAGGCCAGGCTGTGGCGCAGCCAGATCTCCAGGGCGTGGCCCGAGAGGAAGACCAGTCCCACCAAGGCGTTGAGGGTGAAGAAGGCCTCGTCCATCCGGGAGAGGTCCCTGTCCCGGACCAGCCACTGCTCCCGGAGGAGGATGAGCGCGACCAGGGCCCAGCCCGCCCAGGGGAAGAGGTGCACCCCCTGGTCCCGGTTGAAGGCGGCCCAAGCGGCCAGGGCGAGGACATGGAGCAGGCGGCTGAGGAGGAGGGCGCGGGTGGTGCCGAGACGGGCGGGGATGGAGTGGAGGCCCGCCTGCCGGTCGAAGGACTCGTCCTGGAGGGCGTAGAGGATGTCGAAGCCCGCCGTCCAGGCCAGCACACCACCGGCCAGCAGGAAGGCGCCCCGCTCGAGGGTGCCGGAGACGGCGATCCAGGCTCCGAGGGGCGCCCCGGCGAGGGAGAGGCCCAGCACCACGTGTGCAATGGTGGTGAAGCGCTTGCAGAGGCT
>CAZVKM010000033.1:0-19215 GCA_964627685.1 uncultured Solibacteraceae bacterium
CCCACGATCAGGGCCGAGGTGAGCACGCCGAGGTTCCGGCCCTCGGGGCGGGCCAGCCAGAGGAAGGCGATGGACATGGGGCTCACGGACCACCGCACGAAGTTGGGCACGGAGGTGGTGACGGTGGCCCTCAAGTTCGTCCCGAACTGCTCGCTGGTGACCGTGACGAAGACGGCCCAGTAGCCCAGGGGCAGCCCGAAGGCGAAGCAGAGCGCGTAGAAGGCGGCGGGGCTCAGCCCCTTCAGGTGCAGCATGGCCAGGATGCCCGCCAGGGTGCCCAGCAGGCAGATGAGGAGCACCTTCTTCCGGCTCGCGAGCCACTGGCTGATGAAGCCGCTGCCCACGTCGCCGAACACGAGCCCCGCGTAGCACCAGGCGATGGCGTCGCCGGCGGTGATCGGGCCGGTGTAGCCCAGGGCGCGGCCGAACTCCGGGGCGTAGAACATGAGGATGCCCACGCTGAACCAGAGGGGCACCGCGATGAGCGTACAGCGAAGGGCCCGCAGGAATCGATCCCGCGAAGTGAAGAGGCTGAAGAAGTCGCCCCGGGCCACGGCCTGCTCCTGGGCCTGGTGGAACATGCCGCTCTCGGCCACCCCGATGCGCAGCGCCAGCAGCCCGAGGCCCAGCAGCCCGCCCACCAGGTAGGCCTGGTTCCAGGCCAAGTGCTTGCCGACGAGGTTGGCCACCACGGCCCCGCTCACGCCCACACCGGCCACGATCCCCGTGCCGTAGCCCCGCACTTCCTTCGGCAGGGTCTCGCCCACCAGCGTGATGGCCGCGCCCAGCTCACCCGCCAGGCCGAAGCCCGCGATGAAGCGCCACACCATGTACCACTGGAAAGGCGAGAGGCCGGGCAGGTGGGCGATGAAGGCGTTGGCGATGTTCGCGAGGGAGTAGAGCGCGATGCTGCCGAAGAGCACCGAGAGGCGACCCCGCTTGTCCCCGAGCACGCCCCACACCACGCCGCCGATCACCAGGCCCCAGACCTGGAGGTTGTGCAGGAGGATGCCCTTGGTGAGGGTCTGCTCGAGGGGGATGCCCAGGGCCAGGAGGCTCTTCTGGCGGAGGATGCCGAAGAGCAGGAGGTCGAAGATGTCGACGAAGTAGCCCAGGGCCGCGACGAGCACGGTCAGGGTGAGGGCATGGCGAAGCGAAGGCTTGGCGGTCATGGAGCTTCCGGAGGGTGGGAAGGCCCAGTGTGCCATGGCGGGGCGCGCCAGGCCCGTCCACGTCTGGCCAGGTGTTGTCAAAAAAGAGCCACCACCGATTTTCGGCATTCGTTTTTTACCGCCACCTGGATTAGGCTGGGGCGCTTTCCCATCCCCACCGGCCAGGCCGGACTGCCCATTGGAGGGGCCATGAGCGACACCGTGAAGAACATGAGCGTCCAGAAAGGCGGGTTCCCCGGAGACGCCCTCACCATCAAGCGGAAGGACCACGTCTGCTTCATCCAGTCGGGGAACGAGGCCCCCGAGACCGTCACCGTGCCGGACACGCTCTTCGAGAACGGCGTGACCTCCTGCACCGTGAACGAGCCCAACGCCCACGACAAGGTGACCTACAAGGTCGAGGGAGCCGATGGGGACTACACCGTGTCGCTTCCGGCCTCCACCAGGGCCTTGAGCGACACTGGCACGATCAAGGTGAAGGGCTGAGGGATCAGGGCCGGCCTGAGGGGAGTGGGGGTGCGGAGGCGCCGAGGTCCCACTCCCTCTTCAGGTTGGGATTGGCCTGGAGGGCGGCCTCGAGGTCCAGGCCGGCGGCCCGCTGGGCCTCACTGCCGGCCGGGGCCAGGGCCTGACGCAGGGCGCTCCGGAGTGCGAGGGCCTCAGCCCATCGGGGGCGTTGCCGGAGCGCCTGATCGAGCCTTCCAAGGGTATCCCTTAGGGCGGACTCGGGCGCGCCCGCCCGGGCCCGGGCGAGGGCGAGATGTCCCAGCTCCAGGAGGGGCTCCTGGGTGGAAGGTGACAGCTCCAGGGCCTTCAGCAGGGCCTCTTCCGCCTCCTGGTCCGCGACGGGCCGGCCCGAGCGAAGGCGCCATCGGTCCTTCACCGCCAAGGCGGCGCCCAGATACTGCCAGAGGTCGGCATTCCGCGCATCGATGGCGAGGGCGCGTTTAAGGAAAGGCATGGCCTCCGCCAGGGCCGCGCTGGGATCCTGACCCGCCTCCAGGGCCCAGAGGGCCTTGAGCCCGGCGGCCCGGCCCAGGTTCCCCAGCGCGTTCCGATCCCCCGGGGCCAGCTGCAGCGCACGTCGGAAGGCCGTCTCCGCCCGGAGGAGGTCCGCCTTCGTGTGCCGGCGCCGGGCCCGGGTCAGCAGCACCTCGCCCAGCTGGGTGTGGGTGAGGGCGAGGCGGGGGGCCACACGGATCGCCTGCTCCGTGGCCTCCAGGGCTCGAGCGAGGAGGGGCCCGGGGTCCTCACCGAGGTCCCAGGCCTCCTGGGCGGACTCCTGGAGGGCCAGCGAGAGCTGGAGGTGGAGGTTGGGCACCGAGGGGTTGATGGCCAGCCCCTGGCGGCTCGCCTCCTGGCTCGCCCTGAACTGGGGCCGGGCGTCCTCCCCCCGGGCCCGCGCCTGCATGCCCAGGGCGTGGTGGACCTTCCCCAGCACGAAGGGCGGGACGAAGTGCTGGGGGTTCAGGGCCCGGGCTTCCTCCAGGACCTGCCGGGCCGCCCGGAGGTCCTCGTCGGGGGTGGTGGCGCCGGGCAGCCGGCTCCGCTGGTAGAGGCAGGTGCCGAGGTTGATGCGGGGCGGGATGGCCTGGGCATCCATCCGGACGGCATGGCGGAAGGCCTCGATGGCGCCGTTCAGCTCCGGGAGGGCCTCCCGGCCACGGCTGGTGTCGTAGTCGGCCTGGGTCTGGTGGATGAGGCCCAGGTGCAGCCAGACGCGACCGTCCCGCTTCGCCTCCGAGAGGCTCGCGAAGGCCCGGATGCCCCGGAGGAGGACCTCGCCTGGATCCCGATCCCGGGCCGCCAGGGCGTCGCCGAGGTCATAGCAGGCGAAGCCCAGGGCCCGTCGGGCGTCGGCACGGTAGGGCTCGGCCGCCACGGCGCGGTCCGCGGTGGCCAGGGCTTCCGCGGCCAGGGGGACGGCATCCTCCCCCTTCCTGGATCTCAGGTCGGCCTCCTGACCCAGGAGGGCGGCCTTCGCCACCAGCGTGGGCACATGGTCGGGGTGGAGCGCCAGGGCCGAGGCCACGGCGGCCATGCCCCGGGTGAAGGCCTGGGTGTCCGTGCCCTGGCTGTACTTCTCCATGAGCATCACGTTGAACTCCAGGTCGGCCTGGGCGGCCCGGAGTCCGGCGGCGCTGCGGGCCACGGTGGCGGCCTTGCCGAGCGCCTCGCGGGCGGCCTGGAAGTCCGCGAGGGCCCCGGGGCGATCTCCGCGGTTCCAGCGCTCCCAGGCGCGGGCCTGATGGAGGGCGCCCAGCAGGTGGGGGGCCTCGTAGAACCACGGCTGGGTCGCCCCCACGGTCTGGAGGAGGGCGAGGGCGTCCTCGATCCGGCCTTCGGCGAAGGCGATCTGGGCCTCCAAGTAGCGGGGGGCGGGCAGGTCCGAGCCGCGGGCCTTCTGGAGGTACCCGAGGAGGGGGGTGCGGAGGGTCGCGGCCAGCTCCTCGAGGCGGGCCTTCCGCTGGGCGGGAGCGGTGAGGTGGTGGGCCTCCAGGAGGCGCTCGCGATACAGCTGTCCCAGGGTGAGGCTCAGGGCGTAGGCCACGCGGGGCTCCCGGTAGCCGGCATCCCAGGCCATCTGCAGGTGCTCACGGGCCTGGTCGCCGTCCTCGAGGGTCCAGTGGCCCCAACCCAGGGCGTAGTGACCGGGGCCGTCGGCCAGTCGGCCCGCCGCGGCCATGTCCCTCTGGAGGCGGGTCATCTGGTCCCGCACCGCCTGCAGGTCGGGCCGGATGTCATGGGGCGGGGCCAGGGCCGAGTAGCGGGCCAGGGACTCGAGGCGGGCCATGGCCTCCGTGAAGCGGCGGGCCAGCACCTCGCGCCGGTCCGCATCCCGCTTGGCCTTGAGGGCGTAACCCCCGGCGATCGCCACGAGGAGGCTCGCCCCGAGGGCCATCGCCGTAAGCTGCCAGTGCTTCCGCGCCTTCCGCTGCAGGAGGTACCACAGCCCGGTGGCGCGGGCTTCCACGGGATCCCCCGCCAGGAATCGGTCGAGGTCCTCGGCCAGGGCCCGGGCGGAGTCATAGCGCCGGGCGCGGTCCTTCTCGAGGCACTTGAGCGTCACCGCCTCGAGGTCCCGGGGGATCTCCAGCTTGAGGGCCCGGAAGGGCTTGGGATCGGCGGAGGAGACGGCGCTCAGGATCTCCAGGGGGTTGCTCCCCTCCACCGCGGGGCGGCCGGTGAGGATCTGGTAGAGCGTGGCCCCGAGGCTGTAGACGTCGGCGCGCCGGTCCAGGCGGGAGACCTCGCCCCGGGCCTGCTCGGGGGACATGTAGGCGGGGGTGCCGATCACCGAGCCGGTCTCGGTGGACTCGGCGCTCCACTCGTGGGCGAGGCCGAAATCCATGACGTAGGCCTGGTCGCGCCCCTCCTCATCGCGTTCCACGAGGATGTTGGAGGGCTTGAGGTCCCGGTGGATGATCCCCACGCGGTGGGCTTCATGGACGCCGAGGGCGGCGTCCCGCATCACCATCACCTTCTGCTCCAGGGTGAGGTGGAGAGCGGCCACGTCCAGCGGCAAGCCCCGGACATGCTGCATGGCGATGAAGACCTTGCCCTCCACCTCGCCCACCTCGAAGACCTTGCAGACGTGGGGGTGATCCACCCGGGCTTGGGCGCGGGCCTCGGCCATGAACTTCGTGAGGAAGCGCCCATCCTCCACCCTCACGAACTTGATGGCCACCTCCCGGCCCAGCCGCCGATCCTGGGCGAGGAACACCTTCCCCATGCCCCCCTGTCCCAGGAAGCCGAGGAAGGTGTAGCGGTCCCAGTCCGCCACGGGGAACGGGGGATCCCCTCGGCGTGGGGCGGGGGGATGGAACGCTCCTTGAGGAGAGGCCGGCGCCCGTGCGGCTTCCCGGCCCGCCAGGGTCTCCTGGAGGGAGGGATCCGAGTGCTCCCTGGTCTCGTCGGGATCTGCCATGGGCTCCACGCGGTGGGGACGGAGGAGGGGCCGGAGTGCTGCGGGAATGCTGGCGAGAGGCTATCACGGGGATCCGGGTGGCGGACGCCGATCCGGGGCCTACCATGTGGGGATCCTCCCAGGAGTCCAGAGCATGCGCATCTCCGTCGTGAACCACACCGCCATCCCGGATGGGGAGGTGCAGAAGGTGATCCGGGCCCTGAACCGCCAGATCGCCGAGGACTTCGAGCCGGCCTGGAGCATGGGGGCGGAGCTTCGCCTGGAGGGACGGGGGCGGAAGCCCGATCCCGAGGAGATGCGCGGGGAGGCAGTGATCTACCTCTGGGATGACCTGGCCCCGGACGGCGTGCTGGGCTTCCATGACAAGAACGGCCTGGGGCTCCCCTACGGGATCGTGTTCACCTCCTATGTGGAGCAGACGGGACGCCCCTGGAGCCACACCTTCAGTCACGAGGCCCTGGAGCTGCTCGCGGACCCGGAGAGCAACCTGCTCGTGCGGGGGCCGCACCCGGATCCGAAGCAGCAGGGGCGCGAGGTCTTCTTCTGGTACGAGATGTGCGATGCGGTGCAGGACGAGTTCTACGAGATCGACGGGGTGACCCTGAGCAACTTCGTGCTGCCGCTCTACTTCACCAGCGGGGAGGAGCGGCGGGGCCGCAACGACTTCCTCGGCATCCGCCACGGCCGCACCCGGATCCACAGCTTCGGCGTGAACCCCGGAGGATACGTGGGGTTCTACGACCCGAAGTCCCGGCGGAACCGGACCTTCTTCGCCCAGGGGGATGCCCGCGCCGCCCACCTGATGGAGGTGAAGCAGGCCTGGGGCCGGGCCCGGAGGACCGCACGCCGGGAGGGTGGCAACCGGAGCTGAGCCTCAGGCTTCCAGCCGCCGCAGGAGGGACTGGGCGAAGCGCGCCGCCGACCCCGGCCCCTGGGTGAAGAAGAGGCTGGGCTCCGTGAGCTCCAGCTCCAGCACCACCGGGTTCCCCGCCTCATCCTCGATGAGGTCCACCCGGGCGTAGAGCAGGGTGGGGAAGGGCATGGCGCGGAGGGCCGCGGCGGCCACGGCCTGCTCGCCAGGGGTGGGGAGCCGGGGCGTGATCTCCTCCGGGGCGAAGAGCCCCTCCACCAGCCCGGCGCCCCGCTGGAGCAGGGGCCCCTTGCGGATGGCGTGGCTGAACCCGCCCTCGAACATCAGCATGGCGGTCTCGCCGCGGGAGTCCACCGAGGCCAGGTAGGGCTGGAGCATGACGCTGCGGCCTCCATCCAGCAGCCGATGCAGGTGGGCCCGGGCCCCGGCCACCTCCCCGATGGCGTGGCGGGCCGCATCCTTGGAGCCGGCGCCGATGGCCGGCTTCAGCACGAACTCCGTGAAGGGCACGGGGCGCCCCACGCTCAGGGAGTCCTGGTGGAGGAAGGTCTCCAGGGCCCCTTCCGGGTTCTCCCCAGGCTCCACGAAGCGGGTGGGGACCACTGGGACCCCCGCGCGGTGGAGGTCGAGCAGGTAGTGCTTGTCCGTGTTCCAGCGCACCACCTCGAGGGGGTTCAGGAGGCGGGTCGCTTGGGCGGTGGTCTCGCACCAGTGCAGGAACTCCGGCAGCCTGGGCACGTAGTCCCAGGTGGAGCGGAGCAGGGCCGCATCGTAGTCCGACCAGGCCACGGGCGCATCCCAGCACACCTCCTCCGCCTGGGCTCCGAGGTCGGAGAGGGCCCCGAGCAGGGGGGCCATGTCCTGATCCAGGCCCACGGCCTCCGGGGCGGTCACGAGGGCGAGGCGGGGGCGCATGGCCCCATGCTACTCCGGAGGGGAACCCGCTTAGGATGGTGGAATCCCGGAGCCCTCCATGTCTCGTCCCCTGCGCCTGGGCGCCGCCGCGTTCATCCTGCTGGCGACCGGTTGTATGGCCCCTCCGGCCAAGCGCCCCCTTCCGCCCCCACCCCCCCCCGCGGGGGGAGGGGATTGGGAGCGGGAAGCCCGGCAGCGGGAGCTCGAGGCCCGCCAGCAGGCCGAGTCCCAGGCCCGGGCCACCCAGGCGAGGGAGGCGGAGCTCAGGGCCCGGGCGGAGGCCGAGCGCCAGCGGACCCAGCTCCAGGCCCAATGGCAGCGGCTCCAGGAGGTCGGGGCGGCGGGGCGGCAGGCGGAGGTCGCCTGGGCCCTTCCCCGGGTGACGCGCGTGCCGCGGTCCGGGGACCGGGACCTGCCGGAGCCCTGGGATCCCCCCATCCCCTCCACGGGGAGCCTGCGTGCCCAGGTGAAGGGCAGCACGGGAGCGAAGGCCCTGGCTGCGGCCGAAGCTGCCTTCGATCAGGCTGCGGACGCCACGCGGGGCGCCTGGGGCATGGAGGTGGTGCGCCTCCGCCTGCAGGTGGGCGATGCGGACGGCGCGAAGGCCCTGGCGGAACGCCTGCTCTCCGAGGAGTGTCTGGAGCCCCGCCTCGACCTCGAGGCCATCCTCATCGTGGCGGACATCGATCTCGCAGCGGGTCGCTGGGAGGAGGCGGATCGGGCCCTCGGCGCCGCGGAGGCGGTCTCCCGCCACCCCGAAGCGGGCCCGGAGGCGGGAGTCCAGGTGGCCTGGGCCCAGGCCCGACGACGACTGGAGGAAGGGGAGCTGGGGGCGGCCCTGGCGCGCCTGGTGGCCGCCGGCTCCGCGGCCGGGAACCTGACCGGGGCCCGGGGGAACCTCTGGATCGGGCAGGTGGCGGCGCTGCGGGGGCGGGTGCTGGCCGACCTCGGAGACGCCGAAGGCGCCCAGGCCTCCCTGGCCGAAGCCCTCCGGCACCTGCCGCCCTCGGTGCCGGAAGCCCGCCTGGGGGCTGAAGCCCTGCAGTGCTTCCTGGGGGTCCACGGGAAGTCGCGGGCGGGGAAGCTCCAGGCCCTCGCCCTCCGGGCCCGCCGCCTCGGGATGCCCCTCCTCCAGTGCAGCCTCCTGGTGAATGCCGCTGCGGTCGAATTGGAGCGTGGGGAGCGGGTCGGGCTTCCCCGGGACCTGGGGGGCCCCTTCGAGGTGGCCCAGTCCCTCGGCTCCGCGGAGGCCCCCGCGCGGGTGGCGGTCACCTGGGCGAACCTCGACCTGGCCCGTGGACGCGCCTCCCAGGCGGTGGCGCGCCTGCTCTGGGTGCGCGGGGTGGCCCACCACCCGCTCACCCGCGCCGCGGCGGAGCATGGGCTCATGGCGGGCTTCGAGGCGCTGGGCCGCCGCGACCTGGCGATCCTCGCCGGCAAGCGGGCCGTGACCGTGCTGCAGGAGGTGCAGCGGCGAGCCCACCTCATGGGCCCGGGAAGCGCGCAGTTCCGTGCGGCCAACGCCATCACCTTCCGCCTCCTGGCGGAGCTGCTCATCCGGGATGGCGGGCGGCTGGCGGAGGCCCAGGAGGTGCTCGACCTCCTGAAGGCCGATGAGTTCGGGCGCTATGTCCGCGGCGGGGAGACCTCCGCGGAAGCCCCGTCCTCCACGGGCGCGGAGGCCCGTGCCCAGGCGAAGATCGAGGAAGGGGAAGGCGCCTGGGTGGCCCAGGCCCTGGAGCTCGAGGGCCTCCGGCGGCGTCCGGGGGGCACCCTGAGTCCCGAGGAACGGGCCCGACGGGAGGATCTGGAGGCCCGGCTGAAAGGGGCCCGCATGGCCTTCCGGGAGGCCCTCCTGGCCCTTCGCGGGGAAGTCGAGGGCCGGGATGCGGCGGCGGCCGCCCGGCTCGCGGCCCGGCAGCTGGAGCGCCTCACCGGCCTGCAGGGCCGCCTGGGGAAGGGGACGGCGCTGCTCTCTTACGTGCTCGCGCCGGACCGCCTCCACATCCTCCTCACCACCCCTCAGCTTCAGGTGCACCGGGAGGCCGCGGTGGGGGCGGAGGCGCTGGCCCAGGCCATCCAGGCCCACCGCTGGGCGCTCAAGGACCTCAGCCGCCCCCCGATCCGCGAGGCCCAGGCCCTCCATGCCCTCCTGATCGCCCCCGTGGCCCGCGATCTCGAGGCCGCTGGCACCCAGCGCCTTCTGCTGGATCTGGATGGGCCGCTGCGCTACCTCCCCTTCGGGACGCTCCACGACGGGCAGCGGTGGCTGGTGGAACGCTTCGCCCTCGGAGTGACGGCCCGGGGCGCCTTCGCCGCGTCCGATGAGTCCGGGATGGTCGGGAAGGAGGCCCGGGCCTTCGGCGTGAGCCGCGCCCATGGCGGCTTCGCGCCCCTGGAGGCGGTGCCCGGGGAGGTGGCGGGCGTGCTCGATCAGGTGAAGGGCGCCGGGTTCACCGGGCAGGCCTTCCTGGATGAGGCCTTCACCGCGGACCGCCTCAAGGAGCTCTCCGAGTCCACGGCGGTGGTCCACGTGGCCAGCCACTTCCAGTTCGGCCCGGGCAGCGAGGACCGCTCCGCGCTGCTGGTGGGCGACGGCTCCTTGCTCTCCCTCGCGGCCATCCGCGCCGAGGGCGTGCGCTTCGATGGCGTGCGCATGCTCACCCTCTCCGCCTGCCAGACCGGCGTGGGAGGGGGCAAGGATGCCCAGGGCGTGGAGGTGGAGGGCCTCGGCGCCCTGGCCCTCGACATGGG
This sequence comes from uncultured Solibacteraceae bacterium, assembly GCA_964627685.1. Classification (GTDB taxonomy): domain Bacteria; phylum Acidobacteriota; class Holophagae; order Holophagales; family Holophagaceae; genus JAFDVN01. The sequence goes on from CAZVKM010000033.1 coordinate 9,641, forward strand.
CGCCCGCAGCGTGGTGGCCACCCTCTGGAAGGTGGCCGACGCCAGCACCGCCGACCTCATGCAGGCCTTCTACGGCCGCTGGTCCGCGGGAGGCCCCCGGGCCGAGTCCCTGCGGGAGGCCCAGCTGCGCCTGATCCGCAAGGAGGGCACCGCCCGCGACTGGTCCCATCCCTTCTACTGGGGACCCTTCATCCTCATGGGGGCGTGGCGGTGAGTCGCCTGGCTCGAGGCACCCGGGAGACGTGAACATGCTCATGGCCGCGCTTCTCGCCTGTCTGATCCAGGGACCCCCGAGCGCCCCCCGCGCTCCGGTTGTCCTGGGCGTACTGGAGACGCCCCAGGTCGAGGGCGGTCCCGAAGTCGCAGCCCGCCTCCTCTTCATCCGCCGCAAGGGGCGGTGGCAGCGGATGTCCGTGAAGGAGGCCCAGGAGGCGCCTGCACCTGGATGGTCTGTGGGCCTTCAGGGCCAGTCCGTGGGACGCGTGGACCTGGCGGCCCCAGAACGCTCGGCGGCAAAGGGTGCCCGAGACGGCCTCCTGAGGCCGCTCCTGGCACCGGGTCGGGCCCCCAAGGTCACGGAAGGGAAAGCGGCCTTTGGAGGTTGGGTGCGGGAGTCCGACCGTCGTCCGCTCGTGCTCCAGCGACCAGGCACAGCCCCGGATCCGGACGGATGGGCCCCGCGTTCCGCCCCGGAGGCCTTTCGGCCGCTGCTCTGGAAGGCCCTGCGTCGCGTCTGGGGTCGGTGGAACCCCGTGCACTGTCCGGAGAATCTGGAAAAGGCCGAACCGCTCCAGACGGGGCCCGGGGACCTGGTGTTCCAAGCGGCCTTCCAAGACCGGGGTGGACGCTGGGTCGTGGCGGTGGGCCTGGACCCGGATCGCTACCGCTGTGATGGGGTCATGGACCCGGAGTGGAGCGGCCACTGGTTCCTGGTGGTGGGGGACCGGACCTCCTTCCTGGGACGTGAGCTGGCCTGGGTGGAGGCAGGCGACTTCGGTGGCACGGGGAGCTCGGACGTCCTCTTCTCTCAAACCGGCTACAACCAGGACGGGTACGTGCTCTGGAGTGACGGACTGACCCGGAAGGCCGTAGTCTCCTGGTCCTATCACTGAACGCTGGTCACCCCTTCCCCCGGGGGCCGGTTCAAGGTGCAATGATCCATCCCCCCGGAGTCCCCATGCTGCGTTCCGCCCTCCTGTCGGCCTGCCTCCTCCTCCCGGCCCTGGCCCAGACCCCCGCCGGGAACCCCTGCTCCAGCCCCTCCCCGGACGGCAAGCTCAGCCTGCAGTTCTTCGCGTGTCTCGACAACAAGCGGGCCCAGAGCGAGAGCTTCCTGCAGGAGGTCTACAGTGACTGCGGCCCCGCTTCCGCCCGCTACAAGAGCGTGTACTTCGCCTACGACAAGCTGAAGGTCGCCTCCAACGCCCTGCTGAACACCCTGGCGCTGGACCTGCGGAACGGCACCAAGAAGGACAAGATCGACGAGGCTGTCTACAAGGGCCTGCTGGTGGACCTCTCGGCCCGGGCGGCGGCCTTCGATGAGGTGATGGTCGCCAAGGTGGACTGCGCCAACCAGCCGCTCGAGACGCACCGGGCCGCGCCCCTCGTCGCCCTGGTGCTGGGCGTGCTCCAGGACTCCGTGCTGAACAACCTCCGGAGCCGGGCGGAGAGCTGGCTGGCCGGGGACGACGCGAAGCGGCAGGCCCGGGCCAAGGAACTGGAGTCCCAGCGCTGGAAGAACCCCCTCGACCTGCAGATGCCCATCCCCGCGCCTCCCAAGAGCTGACCCGGCGCAGGCGGAAGGGCCCCGGGGCGAACCCCGGGGCCCTTCGTGCATCTGCGGCTACCAGCGGCTCTTCACCCGGTAGGTGAGGGTGGCCTCACCCTCGGCGGGCACCTTCACCTCGAAGCGGGCGGTGCCGGCGCTGGTCTTGGTCCAGGCCTGGCTGGCGCTGAGGAGCTCCCAGTCGCCGAAGACCGGCTCCACCACGCTCACGGTGACCGACTCCTTCTTGGCGTTCTTGATCACCACCTCGTAGGCGCTCTCGGTGCTGCTGCCGTACTTGCCGCTGCGGCCCAGCACCTTGAAATCCGTCTGCTTCCGGCGGGCCGTCACATCGAAGGCCTCGCCCAGCTTCAGGCGCACGGTCTCCTTGCGGGGGGTGTGGTCCACCCGGTCCTCGCCCACGAACTGGGCCCGGCCCTCGCTGTCGCGCTTGTACACGCGGATGATGCCCTTGGGCAGGGGCATGCCCAGGTGCTGGGCCTCGGTGTTGTCGAACTCCACGAAGACCCCGGCCTTGAGCTTGTCGCCCAGGTCGCCCTGCACGGAGGTGTACCAGAAGGACTGCCCCTCCAGTCGGTACTCCTTGCGCACGGGCACGCCCGTGGCGCTGAGCAGGGCCACCTGTTTGGTCTGATTGGCGGCCAGGGTGGTGGGCCGGTCCAGGGTGTAGAGGTGGTACTCGAAGAGGCCCTCCTCCTTCATGGCGACCCCGCGGGCCTTCTCCATCCGTGGCACCGCGGCCATGGGGGCCATGCGGGGCGGCTCCGGAGCCTGGTTCACATCCCCGGCCACCCCCTGCAGGGGGGCGGTGGGGTAGGCGGCGCCGCTCTGATTGGTGAGGGTCACCCAGCCGTTGAGGTCCAGGGTCTTCTCGTCGGCGCTGAGGTTGGCCACGTAGTCGGCCTTCCAGGCGAGGCCGCCCGTGAGGTAGCTCAGCTCCAGGCTCTGGGCCCTCTCGGCGCCGCTGCCCAGGGTGACCACCAGGGTGGGCCGGGCCCGCAGGTTCGCGGGCACCTTGGGATAGATGAGCCGGCCGTTCACCGAGGTCTCGATGCGGTCCGCGTATTGAAGGACCACGCCCTCGTTGGTGGCCAGCACCAGGGCCTCCTCGCGCACTTCGCTGCTGCCAGGCGCGCCGGCGTTGGGCTTCTGGCTGATCACCACCACCTTCTCCCCCACGTACTTCTCCAGCAGCTTGCGGGGGGTGAGCAGGTCGAAGTCGAAGTTCTGCTCCACCACGTAGAACCCCTTGGGTTCCGTGAGGTTCCGCAGCAGGGCCGTCTCGGGCCGGATCTGAGCCGACACCTCCTGGAAGGCCAGCCGCACCTCCCCCTTGCCCAGCTTCACCAGCCGCTGGTCCTTCACCAGGGCCAGGTTGTCGTTGTAGATGGTCACCGCCAGGGCCTTCTGATCGGCCTGGGTGGTGGCGGTTTCGCCGGGCTGCTGCCCCATGAGCAGCGAGGGCAGGGCGGCGAGGGCGAGGGTGCGGGGGGTCATGGGGGCTCCTGGGGGCGCGAGAGCGCTTCAAGGATGTAATGCCGGGACAAAGCAGATCCTTTCACCACCCGGGGGGCGAGGGCGCGCGGCCATTTAAGGATTCAATCGAAAACTGCTTACTGCAAAGGCGCGGAAGCGCGGAGAGGGCCGGTGGGACCTCCCGGCACAGGCCCCGCGGAGGGGGTGAAGTCACCTTCCTCCGCGCCTCTGCGTCAGGCCTCTACAGGCACGGGACCGTCGCCTACCGCAGCGTGACCACCGTGGCCCCTGCGCCGCCCTGGTTCTGCGGGGCGTCCTCCACGCGGGCGATGCCGGGGTGGCCGCGGAGGGCTTCGCGCACGGCGGCCTTGAGCTTGCCGGTGCCGTGGCCATGGACGATGCGGAGGTACTTCCGCCCCGAGGCGAGGCCCGCCTCCACGAAGCGGTAGACCTCGGCGTCGATGTCGTCGCTGGCGCGGCCGATGAGGGTGAGCTGCTGGGCGAGGTCCTCATCCGCCTCGGCGCGCACGCGCACGGCGCCCTTGGGCTTCACATCCAGCTCCTTGCGGCCCATGGCCTCGAGCTCGCCCAGGCGGCACTCGAAGCGGCGGCCGGGGCCCGTCTCCAGGGTCACGCGGTCGCCCTTCAGCTGCACCACCTTGCCCTCGAGGCCTAGGCCACGGTGGCGGGCGTAGCCGCCCTCCTTCACCTCGGGCGCCTTCTCCGCGGGCTTGCCGCGCTTGAGCAGGGAGGCCAGCTCGGACTCGGCGATCTGCTTCATCTGCTTCACGCGCTCGGTGGCCTCGGTGCCGGTGCGGTCGGCCTCGGGGGTGGAGGTGGTGGCCTTCACCTTGGCCTTCAGCTCCTTCACCAGGCGCTTGCCCTCGTGCTCCACGAACTCCAGGGTGCGGGTGAGCTTTTCCGTGGCCTCCCGGGCGAACTTCTCCTGGGCCTGCCGCAGCTGCTCCTCCCGCTGGCGGAGCTGGGCCAGGTCCCTCTGGACGATGGCCTCGCGCCGCTTCACGTCCTCGGCCTCCTCGTGGAGGCGCACGCGGTCGGCCTCCAGCTCCTTGAGGAAGTCGCGCCAGTCCTTCTCCCGCTGGCCCAGGGTGCTCTCGGCCTTCTCCAGCACGGCCTCGGGCAGGCCCAGGCGGCGGGCGATGGCCAGGGCGCGGCTCTGGCCCGGCAGGCCCACCATGAGGCGGTAGGTGGGGGCCAGCTTCTCCTCGTCGAACTGCACGCTGGCGTTCTGGAAGCGCTGGTGGCGCAGGGCCCACTGGCTGATCTCGCCCAGGTGCGTGGAGCAGAGGATCCAGCAGCCCCGCCGCGACAGCGCGTGCAGCACGGCGATGCCCAGGGCCCCGCCCTCCTTGGGGTCGGTGCCCGTGCCCAGCTCGTCGAGCAGCACGAGGCCACCCTCCTTGGCTTCCCGGAGGATCTGGTTCAGGTGCACCACGTGGGAGCTGAAGGTGGAGAGGCTGCCCACCAGGGTCTGGTGGTCGCCGATGTCGGCGTGCAGGGAGGGGAGGGGGGGCAGGCTGCTGCCGCTCTCGGCAGGGATGGGGCAGCCGCAGGCGCCCAGGGCCCAGAGCAGGCCCACGGTCTTCAGGACCACGGTCTTGCCGCCGGTGTTGGAACCGGAGATCACCAGGCTGGGCTTCTCCCGCTCCAGCACCAGGTTCAGGGGCACCACGGCGTGGGGCAGGGGCGCCAGCTCCATGCGCTCGCGGACCTGGGGCAGCAGCAGGGGATGCTTCGCCTGCAGGAGGCAGAGGCGGCCTTCCGTCTCCACCGGGAGGCCGCCCTGGATGAGGGTCGCCCAGCCCAGCAGGGCCAGGGTCTCGTCCACCGCCACCTGGAAGTCGGCCCAGGCGGCGAAGGCCTGGCGCTGGGTACGCAGCTCCTCGAGCAGCTCCTTGAGGAAGGCCACCACCGCCTCCCGGTACTCCGCGTCGGCTTCCACGAAGTCATTGTTCAGGGCCACGGCCTCGTGGGGCTCCAGGAACACGGTGGCGCCGCTGCCGCTGCGGTCGAGCACGAGCCCCGGCACCAGGGAGCGCTTCTCGCTGCGCACGGGCAGGCAGAAGCGCCCGTTGCGCTCCACGATGCCGCTCTCCATGAAGGCCTCGGGCACCTGGCGGAGGAGCTTCTGGAGCTTGCCCTGCACGGCCTGGAAGGCGTGGGCCCGGGCGTGGTGGAGGCTTGCGAGACCGGGCACCTTGAGGGGGTCCAGGTCACCGTCCTCCGTGAAGAAGCGCCGTAGCTTGTCGGCGATGGGGGCGGGATCCTCGAGGATGGCGGCGGTGACCTGCAGGCGGTCGATGCCGAGGTGGGTGCCCCCCGGGGCGGGGCGATCCTGGCCCTTCTCGTCCTTGGGCCAGCCCAGGTCGGCGGTGCTGCGGATGAGGGTGGCCAGGGCCTGGAGCCCCATGCGCAGCTGGCGCCAATGCTCCGGCAGCAGCCAGCCCGCGGGGCTCAGCACCTCGGCCAGGGCCTCGTCCATGGGCATCACGGGGAAGCCCTGGGGACGGGTGGCCACGGCGTCCCGCAGCTCCTCCTGGTGCAGGCGGCGCAGGCCCGCACGGCCGTCCTCCGGAGCCATGCCCAGGAGCCGGGTGCGCCCTCCCGTGGTCCGGGCGAAGCCGGCCACCAGGGCCAGGACATCGGGGAACTCGAGGTTGGCGCGTTCTTCGTTCATGGGAGGGGGACGAAAAAGGCCCGCATCAGCGGGCCTTGAAGTACGGGGATGGGGATCAGGCCCCCATCATGCGGCGCTCCTGGGCGAGACGCTTGAGGCTCTTCTTGCGGGCGGCGAGCATCTTCCGCTTCCGCTTGGCGGAGGGCTTCTCGAAGTGCTGGCGCTTCTTCAGCTCGCTGAGAATGCCGGACTTCTCGCACTTCCGCTTGAAGCGGCGAAGCGCGTTTTCGAAGGTCTCGTCTTCCTTGATCTTCACGAGTGGCATGTGATGTATCCCTCCTTCCCGCTTTGGATTCGCCCAGCCACGCCAGGGGCGTTGGACCGGACCGAAGGACCAGTCTAGCGGGGAAGGGGCTGTCTTGCGAGGGAAAATCGTGTGCCCACGGGCTTTCCCGTTGTGACTTGGGCCGCGCCAAGGCTACCCTGACAGGGATCCACCCTAGTCGAAACGCCGCGGGAACCCTTCATGAGCCGACCCCTCCTCCTGATCGTGGATGGCGAGTCCCTCCGGACGCCGGAGTTGGTCTCCGCCATGGAGGGGGACGGCTGGCTGGTCCAGTGGGTGCAGGCGGCGGAACTGGACAGCTTCCGGGTTCAGGGGGTGACCCCGGACCTGCTGGTGGTGGATGAGCAGGCCAAGGGCTCACCCCACGTCTCCACCTTCCGGGCCGCCTTCCACGGCCTGCCGGTGCTGATGCTCATGGACCATCCCGGGGGGGCGCCTCCGCTGGAGGAGGGCATCCAGGGCATCCTCGAACTGACCCAGCCCAAGGGGGAGATCACGGCCGCCCTGCGCCGGTTCTGGCCTTCCCAGGCTCAGGCGGCCGCGCATCAGCCGCTTTCGAGCCATGACATCTTCGGCGACCTGGTGGCCGAGATCGAGCAGGAGGGCACGCACTCGGGCACGGATCCCTTCGCCATCCTCGACCGGGCCCCGGCCGTGGAAGCCAAGCCCGGCCTGGCCATCCAGCCCGTGGCCCCCATCCACGTGGCCCGACCCGTGACCGAGCCCCCCAAGCGACCCATGACCTCCGAGGACATCTTCGGGGACGTGCTGGAGGAGATCGAGGGCTTGGGGGCGCCCGCGGCCAAGGCCAAGCCGGCCCCCCCCGCGGCCCCCGCCCCCGTGGAGGAGGCGGCCCCCCTGAAGACCGGGGACTTCACCCTCACGGGGATCGCCGGGGTGAACGACCCCTTCGACTGGTCCAAGGGCTCCGACGCCCCCGTGGCCGGGCCCGCGGTGCAGGTGGTGCAGCCCATGCCCCCCGCGCCCCCGTCCCCCGGGGTGTCCATCTCCCAGGCCCTGGAGGAATACGGGAACTACTACCTCCTCGAGAAGATCGCCGTGGGGGGCATGGCCGAGCTCTTCAAGGCCCAGCAGCGGGGGGCCGCCGGCTTCCAGAAGATCGTCGCCATCAAGCGCATCCTTCCACACCTGAGCGACAACGAGGACTTCGTCACGATGTTCATCGACGAGGCGAAGCTCGCGGCCCAGCTCACCCATCCGAACATCGTTCAGATCTTCGACCTGGGCAAGGCGGGGAGCTCCTACTACATCGCCATGGAGTACGTGAACGGCCGGGATCTCCGGACGCTGCTCCGGAAGGCCCGTGAGTACGGCCTGCCCTTCCCGGAGGCGGTGGCGGGGTTCGTGACCATGAAGGTGGCCGCGGCCCTCGACTACGCCCACCGGAAGCGGGGCTTCGATGACCGTGAGCTCAAGCTGGTGCACCGCGACATCAGCCCGCAGAACGTGCTCATCAGCCAGGAGGGGGCGGTCAAGCTGGTGGACTTCGGCATCGCCAAGGCCGTGAGCAAGGCCAGCCACACCGTGGCGGGGGCGCTGAAGGGCAAGCTGCTCTACATGAGTCCGGAGCAGGCCATGGGCCAGGCCCTGGACAACCGCTCGGACCTCTACTCCCTGGGCCTCGTGCTCTTCGAGATGCTCACCGGGGAGCGCTGCTTCCAGGCGGACAGCGAGCTGGGGGTGCTGGAGAAGGTGCGCCTTGGACGGGTCCAGGACGTCACGGTGCTCAACAACCAGGTGAGCCGTGAGATGGCGGGCATCGTCACGAAGAGCCTCCAGAAGAACGTGGACCACCGCTACCCCTCCGCCCGGTTCATGGAGCGGGATCTCCGGGAACTCCTGATGAAGCAGGGCCACATCCCGACGGAGCACGACGTGGCGGAGTACATCCATGCCCTCCTCACGGGCACCCGCGAGGATGTGGTTCGCGTGATGCACCTGAGGTTCCCCCAGCCCACCTTGCAGCTCGGGAGCAAGCCCATCTCCGGGACCTACCCCGCCCTCCAGGAGACCCAGGCCGGACCCAACTCCCTCGGTGGTCCCACGGCGGGGACCCAGGAAGAGGCCCCGGCTCCGAACCCGCCGCCCTCGGACATCCGTCCCCCGGTTCGCCCCCTCTGGCTGATGCCGGTGATCCTCGCCCTCCTGATCCTGCTTGTGACCCTCATCTGGGTGGCTGGTCGGACCTGACCAGGATAAAATTCAGAGCTGTCTTCGCCCGCCCACGCCTTCCGGAGCTCCCATGGACCTGTCCCAGGATCAGAAAGCCTTCTACGAGACCACCCGTCAGCGCTGCCGGACGGAAGTGGACCAGATCAACAACACCATCAGCGCCGAGGTCCAGCGCGTGCGCGACCTGCTGACCTCCCTCAGCAACCGCAAGGCCGCCGTGATCCAGATGTACGGGGCCGCCTGCGAAGTGCTGGGCGAGGAGAACGACCTCGCGGAAGAGAACGTCGAGATCCAGTTCTGAGCCAGGTTCGACCATGAAGAAGGGCGCCCACCGGGGCGCCCTTCTTCATGGGGGGAAGGCCTTCAGGCGTCGATGGTGAACAGCGGCGCCTGGCACTTGGTGCAGTTGGTCAGGTGGTGGGGATTCTTGTGGGCGCAGTGGGCGCACACCTTGAGGCGGGCCTTCCGCCGGCGCAGCTGCCGGATCCACACGAGGCCCAACAGGAGGGTCACCACACCGGCCTTCTGCCAGGTGGTGATGGCCAGCCAGGGCTTCTTCGCCGGAGCCGGGGCGGGGCTCCCTTCGAGGGAGACGGAGGGCTGGAGGGCGAAGGGAAAGATGAAGGGTGAAGGATGAAGGATGGAGGTCATGGCTCTGACTTTCGGGCCCGGGGCATCGGGCGTTTGGCCTTGGCGGACTTCACGCTGGCCGTGAGGATCGCGATGAGGGCCTCGGATTCCTGCAGAAGGGATTGAAGCCGATCCTGGGGAACGATGGCGGCCTCAACGAGGAGTTCCATCCAATACTGGGACTCCTCCAACTCCTGTAGACCCCCTTCCAGCTTGCTGATGAATTCCGCGCGCGATCGGGCCCGCTGGGCTTCGCGGTAGTGGGCTCCAACAGAGGTCCCGGATCGGAGCAGTTGGTTTCCCAGGACACGGCCCTCGGAGGTGGAAGGCAAAGCACTTGTGAGCCGAATGACCCTAAGGGCAAAGGCCCGAGTCCGGTCCTTCAGGTCAATGGGAACCCCTGTTCCTTCATCCTTCATCCTTCCGCCTACATCCTTTCAGGCCCTAGCTGTCCACCTTCAGGATGGCGAGGAAGGCCTCCTGCGGCAGCTCCACGGAGCCGATGG
>CAZVKM010000034.1:0-3674 GCA_964627685.1 uncultured Solibacteraceae bacterium
GGCCCGTGGCGCCGACGTCCTTCACGTAGGCGTGCTCCCACACATCCACCCCCAGGATGGGCTGGACCCCCACCGGGATGGCGTTCTCGTGGTCCTGGAACCAAGCGTTCATGAGGCGGCCCGTGACGGGGTCCTTCACGAGGGCCGCCCAGCCGATGCCCGGCATGGTGCAGGTCGCCTTGAAGGCGTTCCACCAGGCCTCCCGGCTGCCCCACGTCGCCTCGAGGGCCTTGCCCAGGGGATGGGTGGCCGAAGGCGCGCCCGGTGCGGCGGAGAGGGCCTCGAAGTACCACTCGTGCACACGCATGCCGCTGAACTCGAAGCCCAGCCGCCGCCGCAGCTCGTTCACCATGGCCCCACCCTTCCCCTCCCGCTCCGCGCCAAGCACGTCCTTGAGCAGCGCGTTCGTGCGGGTCACGTAGCCCTTGTAGAGCATGAGGTGCTCGGCCAGCAGGTCCTTGGAGAGGCCCGGCAGGCCCGTTCCGAAGTCGAAGGGGCGGGCGACGTATTCCGCCAGCGGATCCCCGGAGGCTTTTGGTTCCGGACCGGCCTGGACCAGCCCCTTCGCGGAAAGGCCCGCGCCCACCATGCCCGCGGCCAGCGTTCCCATCATCGTGCGTCGATCCATGTCGGCTCCCGGAAAGGGGCCCAGGATACAGCCGTTCAGGCGTGCAAGACCTGCCAAGTCAATCGGATGAGCAGACCCGAAACCACCAGGAGGAAGATGTGCCGAACCCAGCCGCTGCCCTTCCGGAGGGCCACCTTCGCGCCCAGGTACCCGCCCAGGCCATTCCCCGCGGCCATGGTCAGTCCCACCATGGGGGTCCAGCTCCCCCGCACCAGGAACACCGCCAGGGCCGCCATGTTGGAGGCCCAGTTCACGGCCTTGGCCAGCGCCGAGGCCCGGAGGAAGTCGAAGCCCAGCGCGGCGACGAAGAGGAAGATCAGGAGGCTGCCCGTGCCGGGTCCGAAGAAGCCATCGTAGAAGCCCAGCCCCAGGGCGATCAGGGTCGCCAGTCCCCGCTGATGCTGCAGTCCGTATTTCGGAGCATGCACCTGGCCGAGGTCCGGCTTGAAGAGCGTCCAAAGGAGCATGGCCGCCATGAGCCCCAACATGAGCGGCCGCATCCAGGCCGTGCCGATGTGGTAGCTCACCAGCGCCCCGCCCACCGAGCCGAGGGCGGCCGCGACCACTGGGCCCAGGCAATCCCGCCAGGACATGGCGCCGGAGCGCAGGAAGGTCCAGGCGGCCACGGTGGTGCCCGTGCCGGCCTGGACCTTGTTGTTCCCGAGCACCAGCGGGAGCGGCGCCCCCGGGAGCCCCAGGAGCAGGGCCGGCATGGTGATGAGCCCCCCGCCCCCGACCACGGCATCGATGAACCCGGCCGCGAAGGCGGCCAGGGCTAGCAGGGCGAGGGTGAAGACGCTCACCGGACTCCGGCCGTGGACCGGGGATCCGGCCTCAGACCTTCATGATCTCCACTTCCTTGTGCTTGATGTGCTCGTCCACTTCCTTGATGTGGGCGTCGGTGATCTTCTGGATCTCCTCGGTGCACTTCTTGGCCGCATCCTCGCTGATGCCCTGGGTCTTGTCCTTCTCGAGCTTCTTCACGTCGTCGTTGGAATCCCGGCGGACGTTGCGGATGGCGGTCTTGATGTCCTCGGCCATCTTGTGGGTCGCCTTCACCAGCTCCTTGCGGCGCTCCTCGTTGAGGGGCGGGATGGGCAGCCGGATCACGTTGCCGTCGTTGCTGGGGTTGAGCCCCAGCTGCGCGACGAGGATCCCCGTCTCGATGGCCTTGATGGCGCTCTTGTCGAAGGGCTGGATCTGGATCATGGAGCTGTCGGGGATGGAGACCGTGCCCATCTGGTTGAGGGGGACGTGGGCGCCGTAGTACTCCACCTGCACGGTGTCCAGGATGGAGGCGTTGGCCCGGCCGGTGCGCACCGTGGCCAGGTCCTTCTTCAGCGTCTCCAGGCTCGCCTTCATCTTCTTCTTGGTCTCTTGGAGGATGCTGTCCAGGGACATGGGGGGTCCTTTCAGTCGAACATTCCTTTTTACCCCGCATTCCCGGATCAGGCGAGGCCGGAAGGGGCTTCCCCCCCTCCCGGCGCCGTTCAGGACCGGAAGAAGGTCAGCAGGGCGTTCAGCCCCTCGGCCACCTGGGAGAGCTCGCGGGCCATGCGGGCCGTGTCCTCCGCGGTGCCGGTGAGGCCACCCGCGGCTTCGGCGTTGCGGGCCGCCCGGTGGGCGCCTTCCTCCACCTGCTCGGCCACCTCGGCGCTGGTGCGGGCCTGCTCCTCCGCCGAGAAGCCGATGCCCTCGGCCATGGACTTGAGGGAGTCGATGCGCTCCCGGATCTGGGCGAGGTTCTCCACCACCTCCTTCACGGTGTCCTGGCCCCGACCCACCGCGGCGTTGCTGCCCTCGATGAGCCCGGCGATCTCCTTGGCGGCGCCGGAGGACCGCTCAGCGAGCTTCCGCACTTCCTCGGCCACCACCGCGAAGCCCTTGCCGTGGGCCCCGGCCTTGGCCGCCTCGATGGCGGCGTTGAGGCTCAGGAGGTTCGTCTGCCGGGCGATGTCCTGGATGACGTTCACGGCCTTCACCATGCGGCCCGTGGCCTCCACGACCTCCGCCATGGCGGTGAGGGCGCTGCTGCCCGCCCCTTCACCGGACTGGGTGGCCTTGAGGGCTTCGCCCGCGAGTTCCTGGGAGGCGCGGACGGTGGAGGCCACCTCCTGGATGGAGGCGCTGAGCTCCGTCACCGCGGAGGCCATCCGCTCGGCCCCCTGCCGCTCGATGTCCGCATTGCGGGCCAGATCCTGCGCCGTGGCCGCGACCCGGTCGGCGGCGTGGCTGAAGTCCGAGGCCTCCGTCGCCACCCGGCCCGCATCGTAGCGGAGGCGGTTGATGAAGGCCTTGAGGCGCTGCTGCATGCCCTTGATGGAACCCAATACGCTCGAGGCATCGCCGGCCCGCGTCTGGATCTCCGCACGCAGGTCCCCCCCCGAGATGGCCTGAGATGCCTGGACGGATTGGGCGGGTTCGCCCCCCAGCTGATGCCGGACGATGCGGACCAGCAGCACGCCGCCTAGGAGGGCCAACGCCGTGCCCACCAATCCCCCTCCGATCAGGAGGGTGAAGGCCGTCTGCCCCAGGCGCGCCTCCAGGGGGTCCTTTCCGGCCCCCAGGCGCTGCACGAGCTGGTAGAGCGCGAGGAGGGCCGGCGTGAGGACCACCCCCAGGAGCGCCATCAAGGCGACGATGGAGCCCACCAGCCGCTGGCTGAGGCCCATGGCCGGGAAGGGCACCCAGGGCGCCTTCAGCATGCGGTCGAGGTTGATGCCCGCCTTGAGCCGGCGGTAGGTCTCCTCGGCTTCGGCCACCTGGGATTCCGTCGGCAGGCTCCTCACGGAGAGGTACCCCACCACCTGACCCCGCTCGTGGATCGGCGCGACGCAGGTGTCCACCCAGTAGTAGCCCCCGTCCTTGCAGCGGTTCTTCACGATGCCGTGCCAGAGTTGCCCCCGCTTCAAGGTGTTCCAGAGGTCCTCGAAGGCGGCCGGGGGCATGTCCGGGTGGCGGATGATGTTGTGGGGCTGGCCGATCAGCTCCTCCCGCGAGAACCCGCTCACGCGCACGAACTCATCGTTCACGGAGGTGATGACCC
>CAZVKM010000034.1:3684-18892 GCA_964627685.1 uncultured Solibacteraceae bacterium
GAACCCAGAAGTGACCGGCGAGGAGCCCCGGCTCATGCCCCCGGGAGTCCGTGGTGGACACCACGAAGGCGCCCTCCAGCAGGTTCCTACGCACGCCGGTGACGGGCTGATTGTTTCTCACGGACGTCTCTCCCGGAGCGGACGCTCCCAGGCCGGGTATCGACCTGGGAGGCCCCCGAGCCAAATCCGGGCGCGATCCCCGTGACTTGGATCAACCCAAGGGACGACCCAGTGGATCCCTCGGCACTCCGTAGTCCTCCAGGGGGAGGAGCACCCCTTCCTGAAGGGGCAGGCCCTCCGTGGCACCCACGGGGTAGGCCTGCTGGCCATGCTGGGCCTGGTCGAGCCCAGCCACCTCCTCGGCCAGGTCCACGCGGTGGGAGACCAGGAGGCTCACCAGGCCCAGGACCAGGGTGGTGGCCCCGCCGGCGTAGACCAGGGCCACGACCACCGAGAGGGCCTGTAGGCCCAGGAGGGCCGGCCGGCCCGCCAGGAGGCCATCGGCCCCGCCGGGATTCACGGCGGTGGTGGCGAACACGCCCGTGAGCAGGGCGCCCACGAGGCCCGCCACACCGTGGCAGGCGAAGACATCGAGGGCATCGTCCACCTTGGAGCGGAACCGCACCTTCAGGGCCCCGAAGCTGGCGGCGGCCCCCAAGGCCCCGATGGCGAGGGCGGCCAGGGGGGTGACGTAGCCCGCCGCCGGGGTCACGGCCACGAGGCCCACCACGAGGCCCGTGGCGGCGCCCAGGGCCGTGGCCTGCCCCCCCTCGGTCAATTCCAGGAGCATCCAGACCAATAAGGCGGCGGCGCCCCCGGCGAGGGTGTTCACCAGGGCCAGGGCCGCCAGGCCATTGGCGCCCAGGGCGCTTCCCGCGTTGAAGCCGCACCAGCCCACGGCCAGGAGGCCCGCGCCCAGGAGGGACGTGGGCAGGCTGTGGGGGGAAGGACCTTCCCGCCGGGGCCCCAGCCAGGCGGCCACCACCAGGGCCGAGGCCCCTGCGCTGATATGGACGACCAGGCCCCCCGCGAAGTCCAGGGCCCCGAGCTTCCGCAGCCAGCCCCCCTCCGCCCACACCCAGCGGGCCAGGGGATCGTAGACCACCGCCGTCCAGAGCAGCGCGAAGAGGAGCCAGGCTTTGAAGCGCATGCGCTCCACCACGGCGCCGCTCACGAGGGCGATGGTGAGGAGGGCGAAGATCCCCTGGAAGGCGGCGAAGAGGAGGTGGGGGATGGTGTCGCCGTAGCCCGCCTGCGGGGCCGCACCCACGCCGCGCAAGCCCGCCCACGCCAGGTTCCCGAGGAAGGCGGGGCCGGGCCCGAAGGTGGCGCCGTAGCCCCAGAGCACCCACTGCACGCCCACGAGGCCCAGCATGGCCAGGCTCATCATCCAGGTGTTCAGCAGGTTCTTGCCGCGCACCAGGCCCCCGTAGAAGAGGGCGAGGCCGGGCAGCATGAGGAGCACCAGGGCGCAGGCCACCAGCACCCAGGCGGTGTCGCCGGTGTTGAGGGTCATGAGGCCACCTCCTTCACCAGGTGCAACGCCTCACCGTCCTGCTCCCCCGTGCGGATGCGCACCACCCGCTCCAGGGCCTGCACGAAGATCTTGCCGTCGCCCACCTGGCCGGTGCGGGCCGCCTCCTGGATGGCCAGCAGCACGCCATCCACCTGGGCGTCGGCCACGGCCACCTCCACCTTCACCTTTTCGTGGAAGGCCAGCACCACGCTGGCGGCGCGCCAGTGCTGCACGAGGTCCTTCTCGCCCCCGTGACCGCTGGCCCGGGTGAGCGTGAGGCCGCCCACCCCTTCGCGGAGCAAGGCGGCCTTGACGGCCCCGAGGCGCTCGGGGCGGATGATCGCGGTGATCAGTCGCATCGCGTCTCCCCTTCCCGCTCCCGGTCCAGGGTGTCGCGCTCCAGCTCGGCGGCGTAAGGGCGCTGGGGCTGCTGGGTGGTCTGGGTCTGCTGGTCCGGGGGGCGCACGTCGAACATGTGGGGTCTCCTTGGGGAATGGGGGGGTAAGGGGAATCGGGGGCGCGGGGAGGGCTTCCCCTCCGCCGCGCCCCCGTCTGGGCGGAAGGGAATGGGGAAGGTCAGTGGAACTGCGCGGCCTCGGTGCTCTCCGTCAGGGCCAGGGTGGAGGCGAGGCCGCCGCTGAGGACCTCGGCCACCTGGTCGAAGTAGCCGGTGCCCACCTCGCGCTGGTGCTTGGTGGCGGTGTAGCCCTGAGGCTCGGCGGCGAACTCCGCCTCCTGCAGCCGGGCGTAGGCGCTCATGTGCTCGGTGCGGTAGGCGTTGGCCAGCTCGAACATCCCGAAGTTGAGGCTGTGGAAGCCCGCCAGGGTGATGAATTGGAATTTGTAGCCCATGGCCGCCAGCTCCCGCTGGAAGGTGGCGATCTCGGCGTCGCTGAGCTTCTTCTTCCAGTTGAAGGAGGGGGAGCAGTTGTAGGCCAGGAGCTTGGTGGGGAACTCGGCCCGCACCCCTTCGGCGAACTTCTTCGCCTCCTTCAGGTCCGGCGTGGAGGTCTCGCACCAGATGAGGTCGGCGTAGGGCGCGTAGGCCTTGCCGCGGGCGATGGCCATGTCGATGCCGCCCGTGATGCGGAAGAAGCCTTCCGGGGTGCGCTCGCCCGTGAGGAACGCTCGGTCCCGCTCATCCACGTCGGAGGTGATGAGGCGGGCGGCGTCGGCATCCGTGCGGGCGATGAGCACCGTGGGCACTTCGAGCACGTCGGAGGCGAGACGGGCCGAGGTGAGGGTGCGGATGAACTGCCCCGTGGGGATGAGCACCTTGCCGCCCAGGTGGCCGCACTTCTTCTCGGAGGAAAGCTGGTCCTCGAAGTGCACGCCCGCGGCGCCGGCCTCGATCATGCCCTTCATGAGCTCGAAGGCGTTGAGGGGCCCGCCGAAGCCGGCCTCGGCGTCCGCCACGATGGGTAGGAACCAGTCGCGCTTGGCGCCGCCCTCGCCATGCTCCACCTGATCCGCCCGCTGCAGGGCGTTGTTGAGGCGCTTCACGAGCTGGGGCACGGAGTTGGCGGGGTAGAGGCTCTGGTCGGGGTAGGTCTGGCCGCCCAGGTTGGCATCCGCCGCCACCTGCCAGCCGCTGCAGTAGATGGCCTGCAGGCCGGCCTTGGCCATCTGCACGGCCTGGCCGCCGCTGAGGGCCCCCAGGGCCCGCACGGGCTCCTCCTGGTGGAGGCGCTCCCAGAGCTTGCGGGCGCCCAGCTGGGCCAGGGTGTGCTCGATCTTCACGGTGCCGCGGAGCTTCTGAACATCCTGGGCGGAGTAGGGGCGGTGCACGCCCTCCCAGCGGTGGGCGCCGGGGTCTTCACTGAAGGTGGGGATGGGGAGCCAGGCGTTCACGCGATCTCCTGCAGGAGGGGAAGGGAAAGGAGGAGGGGGTCGGCGGGGAGGGTGAGGAAGGGAGGCGGATCCTCGGCGAGCACGAGGTCCTCCAGGAGCTCGGCGGCCTCGGAGAGGCGGCTCCGCTCGACGGTGCCCGGCCCCCACTCCACACGGAGGGCCTGGTGGGCGTCGTGCACGTGGGCGTGGAAGGATGGGCGGTCCAGGTGGCCGAGGCCATCAACCTCCACCCCGTGGTGCACCCACTGCCAGAGCTGCATGCGGCTGATCTCGGCGGTGGCCGCGTCCTCCATGAGGCCGTCGATGGCCACGCAGCCGTTGCCCCGCAGCCAGGCCTCCAGGTAGCAGAGGGCCACGCGCAGGTTGCGGCGGACGCCCTCGGCGGTGACAGGGCCCTTCGGCAGCTCCAGGAGCATGGCCCCGGTGACCTCGCCCGCGGGGATCACGGTGCGCTGGTTCACGCCCGCGAGGTGGGTGCGGAAGACCTCCAGGGCCACGGGCACGAGGTCCGGGTGGGCCACCCAGGTGCCATCGCAGCCCTGACGCACCTCGCGGAGTTTGTCGGACCGGACGGCCTGAAGGGCCCGCTCGGTGGCATCGGGATCCTTCCGCTGGGGCACCAGGGCCGCCATGCCGCCCAGGGCCAGGACCCCGCGGCGGTGGCACACCTGGACGAGGCGCTTGGCATAGGCCTGCAGGAAGGGCAGCTCCATCTTCAGCTCGCCGCGGTCGGGCAGCACGTGGTGCGCGTCCCGCCGGTGGACCTTGAGGGTGCTGAAGAGGTAGTCCCAGCGGCCGAGGTTGAGGCCGGCGGCGCGCCTCCGCAGCTCGAAGAGGATCTCCTCCATCTGGAAGGCGGCCGGAAGCGTCTCGATGAGCACCGTGACCTTCACCGTGCCCAGCGGCAGCTCCAGCCCCTCCTCCAGGAACTCGAGCACGGTGTTCCAGAGGCGCGCCTCCAGGTGGTGCTCCAGCTTGGGGAGGTAGAGGCACACGGGGAGCCCGCGATCCACGAGGGCCTGGGCGTTGCGGAGGAGGAAGAGGGCCGCGTCGAAGAGGGCCGCCGCCATGGGCTGGCCATCCACCTCGAGGTGGCGCTCCTCCAGGTGCAGGCCGCGGGGGCGGACCATGAGCAGCGCCGTCTCGGCCTTGAGCCGAAGGTCGCCATCCTGGAGGGTGCCCGCGACGGCCTCCTCCAAGTTGCGTTGGCCCTCCACCAGGCGCTCCGGGGCCGGGGAGAGGCTGTCCTCGAAGTCGGCCATGTAGACCTTGGCGCCGCTGTTGAGGGCGTGGAGCATCATGCGGCGCTCGGGAGGGCCGGTGATCTCCACCCGGCGGTCCAGGAGGAGGTCCGGGAGGGGGGCCGCCTGCCAGGGGCCCTTGCGCACGGGCTCCAGATAGCTGAGGAAGCGGGGACGCTCGCCCCGGTCATAGGCCTGCTGGCGGGCCCGGCGCTGGTCGAGCAGCTCCCGGATCTCCCGCCCATAGCGGCGCTGGAGCTCCGCCAGGCGGTCGAGGATCGGGGGTGGGAGCAGGTCGGCGGCCTCGGGGCCCAGCCAACGGACGGCGGAAGCGGTGGATGCGGTCATGGCTCATCTCCTGGGTGGATTTGAGTCAATGATTGACTTACAATTCAAAGAAGCAAGCATTCGAAGGTTTGATTGGGGTTGTACTGAAAATTTTTGTCAACGCACGTCGGCAAATTTGTAAATAAGGTCAAGGTGTCCCGATGCCCAGCGCCCCCCCCAAAGCCCAGGCCCGCCTTGGTGCGAAGCTCCGCCAGCTGCGGCGCCAGGAGGGACTCTCCCAGGTGCAGCTGGCCGAGCGGCTCAGCATCAGCCCCAGCTACCTGAACCTCATCGAGGGGAACAAGCGGCCCCTCACCGCGCCCCTCCTCCTCCGCTTGGCCCAGACCTTCCACCTGGACCTGCGGGCCTTCGCCCCGGAGGACGACGTGCGCCGCGCCGAGGACCTCATGGAGGCCTTCGGCGACCCCCTCTTCGAGGCCATGGACCTGCCCGCCCAGGAGGTGCGCGACCTGGCCCAGAACCACCCGGCCCTCGCCCAGGCCGTGTTCCACCTCTACCAGAGCTACCAGGCCACCAAGTCGGGCCTCGACACCCTCAGCGAGCGCTTCAACGACGGCCAGGGCTTCGACACCGACCGCACCCGCCTGCCCTCGGAGGCCGTGGGCGACTTCCTCCAGGACCACCGCAACCACTTCCCCGAGCTGGAGAGCGCTGCGGAAGCCCTGTGGAAGGACGCGAAGCTGGAGCAGGACCTGCTCTACCCCGGCCTCCTCAAGGCCTTCGAGGACCTCAAGGTCCGCGTGGAGGTGCGCCAGGCGGAGACCATGCCGGGACAGCTGCGCCGCTTCGATCCCGAGAAGCGGGTGCTGGTGCTCTCGGAGCTGCTGCCCCTGCGCTCACGCGTATTCCAGCTGGCCCACCAGTGGGCCCTCCTGCGCCACGGCGACCTGCTGGACCGCCTGGCCTCCGACCCGCACCTGGCCACGCCCGGCGCCCGGGCCCTGGGACGCGTGGCCCTGGCCAACCACCTGGCCGCCGCCGTGGCCATGCCCTACTCGCCCTTCCTCAAGGCCGCCAAGGCCGTGCGCTACGACATCGAGCTGCTCACGCGGCGCTTCCAGGTGGGCTTCGAGCAGGCCTGCCACCGGCTCACCACGATGCGCCGCCCCAACGAGGAGGGCGTGCCCTTCCACTTCCTGCGCATCGACATCGCCGGGAACATCTCCAAGAGCTTCTCCGCCAGCGGCATCCGCATCGCCCGCTACAGCGGCTGCTGCCCCCGCTGGAACGTGCATGCCGCCTTCCTCACGCCGGGGCTCGTGCGCACCCAGCTGAGCGAGATGCCGGATGGCCGCCGCTACTTCTGCATCGCGCGCACCCTGCACCGGGACACGGGCACCTTCCGTGGGCAGCACGCGGCCCAGGCCCTGGGGCTCGGCTGCGAGCTGGCTTACGCCCGGGAGCTGGTCTACTCCGATGGCGTGCGCCTGGACCAGCCCCCCATCCCCGTGGGGGTCACCTGCCGCCTGTGCGACCGGACGGACTGCGAGCAGCGGGCCTTCCCCCCGCTCCAGCAGCCCTTCCGGGTGGACGAGAACCTCCGGAGGAGCAGCTTCTACGCGGGACTGGGCTGAGGGTCAGGGCTTCCTGGGCTTCAGCAGGAGGCGCTCGGGACGCCCCTCGTCGATGGTGTAGACGAAGCCCTTCAGGAAGCTCTGCCCCAGCAGCCCATCGATCCCGACCTCCGTGGCCGGCAGCACCGCCGCCGGAACCGCTGCCATGGAAGCCCCCGCCACCGCGAGGGCGGGGAGGGTCAGCTCCCGACCCTTGACGCGGGGTCCCCCGGCCAGCACGAAGGTGACCTCCTCCCCGAGCCGGCCCTCCAGGCCCAGGGTGGCCACGAGCTCCGGACTGAGGCTCGTGCGCTCGGCGCCCGTGTCCACCATGAAGCACACGGGCTCCCCGCCCACGGTGGCCTCCACCAGCACCGGCCCGAAGGGCTGGGCGGCCGCCCGGGCCTGGGCCCACCGGAACAGCTCCTGCCGCAGGGCCCGCGCCTTGGCGGCCGGGGCCTCCGCATGCACCTTCACGCATTCCGCCAGGAGGCGGGTGAGTCCCGAATAGAAGGCCACATCCCCGCCCTGACGCTGGAAGGCGGCGAAGGCGTCGATGCGGGCGTTGAGGCGGGCCTGGGCTTCCGTCACGGCGTTCCGGCGGACCTTCAGGGTCTCGTTGGAGCGGGTCACCCGGGCGTTGTAGGCCTCCAGCTGGGGCTGGACCGCCTGCCGCAGGGCCTCATGCCGTTCCGCCAGGGCCTTCCGTTCCCGCACCGCGGCGGCATGCTTGCGCTCCGCGGGGGAGTCCCCCCCTTCCGTGGCCGTGGGGAGCTTGGCGAGGTCCCGATCGAGGCTCTCCAGCTTGGCCTCCATCTCCCGGAGGGGCGCCCGTCGGGCATCCAGGGCCGCCTTCTCCGCGGCGAGCTCCCGCGTGGCCGTGGTCGTCTCGGCATTGAAGGCCGCGATGTCGGCCACCACCTTCGCCCGGGCGGACTCCAGGGGCTCCCCCCGGAAGTGGCGGGCCACGACGGCCTCGGCTTCCGCGACCCGGGCGGCGAGGCCGGGCGCCTGGGCCTGCAGGGTCGGGGCCAGGATCAGGAGCATCGGAAGGCGCATGCGCATCGGCTTCATGCTCCCCACCTTGACGCGGCTCCGCCCTCCGTCAAGTGCGGAAGGTGGCCACGGTGGAAGCCAGGTTCTCGGCGACCTCCGCCAGGTCCTGGGCGGTCCGGGTGATCTCGTGGGTGGTGGAGGAGAGCTCCATGGAGGCTGAGGCGTTCTGCCGGGTCTCGGCGGCGCTGGTCTCCACGAGCTTCACCATGGCCCGGGTGCAGGCCGTGAGCTCCAGCATCTTC
The DNA here is from genome assembly GCA_964627685.1 of uncultured Solibacteraceae bacterium. Classification (GTDB taxonomy): domain Bacteria; phylum Acidobacteriota; class Holophagae; order Holophagales; family Holophagaceae; genus JAFDVN01. The sequence continues at coordinate 11,492 of CAZVKM010000034.1, forward strand.
ACCTCGATGGTCCTCACGCCCGTGGCCGCCTCGCCCATGCGGGCCTGGGCCCCGGACATGGCCCCCGCCGTGGCCTGGACCGCCGCCTGCCCGGCCTGGAGGGTCTGCCCACTGGCCTGGATCAGGGCCTCGATCTCGCGGGCGGCGCCCACGGAGCGCTCCGCCAGCTTCCGCACTTCCTCCGCCACCACGGCGAAGCCCTTGCCCATGGCCCCGGCCTTGGCGGCCTCGATGGCGGCGTTGAGGGAGAGGAGGTTCGTCTGCCGGGCGATGTCCTGGATGACCCGCACCGCCTGGACCATCCGCTCACTGGTGTCGAAGATGTCCTGCATGGCCTGGGTGGTCCGGCCCGCGGCCTGGGCCCCTTCGTTCATGCGGGAGGAGGCCTGGGCCACCTCCGCTTCCGCCTGGTTCACGGAGGCCGCCACATCCCGTGCCTTGTCCTCCACCACCACGAGCTGGCGCTGGACCTCATCCTCGGAGGTGCGCTGGTGTTCGGAGTTCCGGGCGATCTCGTCGGCGGCCTTGGCCATCTGCTCCGAGCTGGCGGAGAGCTCCGTGGACCCGCTGGCCACCGTGGCGGACACCAGCTTGAGCTCCGCGAAGAGCCGCCGGAACTCCCCGCTGAGCTTCGTGTAGGCCATGAAGAGGCGGCTCATCTCGTCCTGCCCCTCCGCCCGCACCACCTGGGTGAGGTCGTGGTGCTCCGCCAGGTCGTGCATCAGGTCCACGAAGGTGCCCATGGGGCCGGAGATGCTCCGGGAGAGGCTCACCCCCACCAGGAGGGTGACGAGGAAGATCCCGAGCCCCAGCCCGCCATGGAAGATCAGCGCGTTGCGGGAGGTGTCCGCCGCCGCCCTGGCATCCTCCGCGAGCTTCTGCTGGAGGATCTTCTCGACCTCGCCCAGGGCCTCGATGCGCTTCGTGGACAGGGTCCACCAGGTCTCCGGATTCCCGCCGAACCCCGCAGGCCGGGCCGCCAGGACCACCTGGTTGCGGAGCCCCGACACCTCGTCCGCCATGGCCGGCGGCACCTTCTCCGTGAGGACGCCCGCCCCCTCGGCCCCGCAGAGCTCCTGGAAGGCGCGGAGGTGGGCCTGCTGGCTGCCCGTCAGGATCGCCAGGCGCTCCATCTGGGCCGGCAGCAGGGCATCCGCCGTGAAGACAGCCATGAGGGTGGCCCGCTCCTGCCCGGCCGCCTCCCGGGCGCGGTTCAGGTGCAGGAGCCCCTGGAGGCGGCGTACCATCTCCGGCCGACGCGCCTCACCGGCGAGCCCCGCCAGGAGGGCGTCCAGGGTGGCGATGGTCCCCGTGTACTGGGCCACCACCTGGGGGGCCGCCATGGCCCGGGCGTCCACCGCCTTGCGAAGCTGATCCATCTTGCCGGGCAGCTCGCGGGCCAGGGCCTCGGCCTTGGACCAGCTGGCCGGCATGGGATCCAGGGTCTTCAGGGCCTCGGTCCAAGCCTGCAGGCCCTCATCCGTGGCCTTCCGGAACCCCTGGAGGTTCGGATCCGTGGCCTCCTTCGAAGCGAGGAAGCGGCTGCTGCGGCCGCGTTCCTTCTGCAGGGCGCCCATGAGGGCCGACATCCGCTGCACGGCGGGCATCCAGGTCGAGAGCGAACGCGCTTCCACGGCCTCCCGCCCGGCATCACGCACCACCAACCCCACGTAGAGGGCGAAGAAGGTGAGGGGAAGCAGGAGGATCCAGACGAGCCGGCTCCGGATGGAGAGGGTGTTCCAGCGCATGGGACCTCCCGGGATTCCGAGGAATCTTCCGGAGGCTTCGGCATCGGACCCACGGGTCATGAACCTTGCAATGTCAGCTTTCCCACCGGCGGGCCAGGGGGCGCTCCACCCCCCAGGAGGCCAGGGCCGCCACCAGCACCGAACCCCCGAGCGCCAGGCCCAGACCCGCCCATCCCCCCAGGTGGGGGGCCACCAGCCGCTGCAGGAAGGGGTGGGCCAGGTACAGGCCGTAGCTCCACCCGCCCAGGCGCGTGAGGGGTCGCAGCCAGCGGGCCTCCAGGCCCCGGTGGAAGGCCGCGCAGATCACGAGGAGCCCCACGGCCCCCACGTAGCGGTAGCGCAGCCCGCCCGTGAGCGCGACGAGATGGTCGCCGAACCACGGGACCGGTCGGAACAGGAGGGCCAGGGCCAGGGCGGTGCCCAGGAGGAAGGCCCCATGTCCGATCCGCCGCGACCCGTGCCCATGGGCCCAGCCGATCAGGGCCCCGATCCCGACCAGGAACAGCTGATTGGCCGGCATCACGTAGGCGTGGAAGCGGTGATCCCCCACCTGGCTCATCACCCCCCCGAGGGTGGGCCCCAGGCTCCAGGCCACCAGGCCGAGGACGAGGACGGGGAGCACGCCCTCCCCGACCTTGGCCATGAGCCACGCCACCGCGGGCCAGGCCCCGTAGGCGAGCACGGCGACCCCCACGTACCAGCCTCCGGTGACCAGGGCGTGGTTCGGATGGAAGAGGCCGAAAGTGAGGGTGAGGTTCTCCAGGAGGAAGCGGGCCGAGGGCTCGGGACCCATGCCCATCCGGAAGAGCAGGCCCAGGAGCACCGCCAACCAGAAGAGGGGCGCCAGCCGCACCAGCCGCTTGGCATACCAGCGGGCGGGTCCCTGCTCCGCGATGGCGTGCCAGGGCGCCGTCCGGGCCAGGAGGAAGCCCGTGAGCATGAAGAAGGCCGACACGCTGTAGTTGCCGGCCTTGGCCAGGGCCATGTTGGCCGTGGAGCCGGCGGGTGTGAGGCCGAACCACACGCTCAGGTGGTACACCGCCACCCCCACGGCCAGGACCCCGCGCAGCGCGTCGAGGGTCCTGAACCGTTCCTGGGGTGGGGGGGCCATGCCCGAGTGTAGCCGCCCGGCTCAGGCCGCCGGGTCCGCCCCGGAGCCATCCGAGAGGGCGTACCAGTCGAGGCGCCGGGTGCCCAGCATCACCGCGGCGAGGCCGAGGAAGGTCAGGAGGGAGCCCAGGAGGAGCGCGTTGTCCTCGGAGCTGATGAGCCCGTAGAGCACGGCGAAGAGCAGGCCCAGGCTCCCGGCGAAGCCCCAGCCCCGCCGTGGGCTCCGGAGCACCTGGGCCAGGTAGCTCCCCAGCAGCAGGGTGCAGGCGGCGGCCGCCAGGCCGTAGGCGGCCTCGAAGGGCATGCGCTCGGAGAGGCTGAGGAGCAGGAGGAAGAAGAGGGCCAGGGCCAGGCCCACGAGGAGGTACTGGATGGGGTGGATGGGCAGCCGGCGCAGCATCTCGAAGAAGAAGAACGCGGCGAAGGTGAGCCCCACGAAGAGGAAGCCGTACTTCGCCGCCCGCTCCGTCTTGAGGTAGATGTTGAGCCCCTTCTGGAAGGCGACCCCGAAGGACTCCTCGGTCTGCCCCTTCCCCTCCAGGATGGCCCCAAGATTCCGCGCCAGGTGGAACACCTCCCAGGTGGCGGTGAACCCCTGGGGGCCCTCGGCATGGTTGGCCAGGAAGCGGCCCTGGAAGCTCGGCGTCGGCCAGGGGGAGGTGAGGGTGACCTTCGTGCTCTCGGCCACCGGGGACATGGAGAAGGCGCCGGAGCCCCGCAGGGCCAGGGGCAGATCGAAGGGGAGCTCCCCCTTCCCCAGGTCGGCCACGGGACCCAGGTCCACCTGGATGCCCTGCTTGAGGACGCCGTGGGGCACCCCCGGGGCGAAGCCCAGGGCCCGCGCGCCCCAGGTGAGGGTGGGCTGGCTGCGGATCCCCCGCAGGTCCGAGAGGCCCACCACCAGGGTGGCCCGCCCCAGCCGCAGACGTCGGGAGCCCTCCAGGCCCAGGTTGGCGGGCACCGTGAAGGCCCCCTGAAGCCGCGCCTCCAGCTCGTAGGCCTGAGCCTTGAAGAGCCCGCGCCGACGTTCCTCCACCTTCGCCACCCCGCGCAGCGTGAGGGTCTTCGGGGCGATCACCCGGTGCCCCTCCACCCACAGGGTCTTCCGGGTGACGGCCTTGGTGGTCTCGTTCACCTCTTCGTGGACCGTCTCCTCCTCGAAGTCCACCAGCAGCAGGGGACCCGTCAGCTGCTGGCGACCGGCGGTGAGCTCCGCGATCTCACCTTCCGTCTCGATCTGCCGCTGGTTCCGGGCCGTGATCTGCCCCTCCACCATGGCCAGGGGGATCAGCAGGAGCAGGGCCAGCCCCGCGATGATGAGCCCCTTCAAGAAGAGCATCCGCTTCATGGTTCCTCCGGGAATGGAACCAGCCTCCTTCCCGCCGGTGGGGGCACGATGGGGTTCTGTGAAGCGGGTGTGAAGTCAGGCCGGCAGCCGCAGCCAGGCCTCGGCTCCGCCTTCCGGGAGGTTGCGCAGGCCCGCCGTCCCCCGGTGCAGCTCCGCCACCTCCCGCACGAAGCGGAGGCCCAACCCGGTGCCCTTGCGACCCGTGGCGGGACTGGGCAGGGAGTAGAACGCCTCGAAGACCCGATCCACCGCGTAGTCGGGCACCCCCGGCCCGGCATCGCGCACCGCCACCCGGATCCAGCCCTCCACCCGCCCCGTGGTCAGAGTGACCTCGCTCCCCTCGGGGGCGAAGGCCAGGGCGTTGTCCAGGAGGTTGGAGAGCGCCTGTTCCAGGAGGAACCCCTCGCCATGGACCCGCAGCCCCGGCTCCGGATCCAGTCGCAGCCTGAGGCTCCGCCAGGCCAGGGCCACCTCCTTGGTCCCGGCCACCCGGCGCACCAGACCCTCCAGCTCCAGGTCCGTGGCGTCCTGCAGCCCCGTGCGCTGCTCCAGGGCCGCCTGGTCGAGCATTCGGTCCAGCAGCTCCCGCAGGCGCTGCTCCTGAGCACGGATGTTGGCCACGAACCGCTGGCGATCCGGCTCGGGCATCTCCTCCTCCAGCAGCTCCGCCGCGCCACGGATGGCCGCCAGGGGGCTCTTCATCTCATGGGTGAGGGTGGCCACGTAACGCTCCACGTAGGCGCGGTCCTCCAGCCGGGCCCGCATGGATTCCAGGGCGCCGGCCAGCTCCGAGAGCTCGCCGCCCCCCACGTCCGGGATCTGGGTGCGGTGCCCTTCCGCCACCGCCCGGGCGTAGGCCCGCATGTCCCGGATGGCCTTCACCAGCCCCCAGGTGAGGCCGCCCCCGATGAGGAGGCAGGCGCCCAGCAGCACGAGCCCGGCGTTGAGGACCCGGCGCTGGCTGCGCTCGGCGAAGGGGGTGAGGCTGGCCGTGGGGCTCGCCACCGTGAGCACGCCGAGGAGCTGCCCTTCCAGGCGGATCGGCGCACCCACGTACATGGTGTGGGAGGCGGGATCCCCGGGATCCGCCAGGGAGGCCCGGGCCCCGTAGCCCCCTCGGAGGGTGAGGTACACATCGTTCCAGCGGCTGAAGTCGGTTCCGGGGGCCGTGCCCGCGGAGTCCCACACCAGGATCCCCTGCGCATCGGTGACGTAGACCCGGAACTCGGCGCGGGCCTTCTCCACCCCGAAGATGCGGGCGTGGGGCGCCCGGGCTTCGTAGGCGGCCACGGCCCGGGCGAAGCGGCCCTCCGCGAGGGTGCCCGCCTTCAGCTCCGGCGCAGCCACTTCGGCCAGCAGGTTGGCGCTGTCCACCAGGGCCACCTCCAGGCCCTGCTTCACGCCGGGCTTCACCTCCTGGAGGAAGGTGTTGAGGAGCAGGTAGGCCGCCAGGGCCACGATGAGGAAGAACCCCAGCACCATCCGGAGGCTGAGCTTCATGGCGTGCGCGCCGTGAGGCTGTAGCCCACGCCCCGGTGGGTCTGGATGGGGTCGGCCTCGGGATGGACGGCCCGGAGCTTGGCCCGCAGGGTCTTCACATGCGTGTCCACGGTGCGGTCGGAGCTCTCCTCGGCGCCGGCCCACACCTGCTCCATGAGCTGGCTGCGGGTGTAGATGCGCTCGGGCTGTTCCAGCAGCGTGCGGAGGAGCTGGTATTCGTAGCGGGTGAGGTCGAGGGGGACGCCGCCATATCGGATCCGCCGCCCCGGCGCATCGTGCTCGAAGCCCCCGAGGGAGGGCGCCTCCCGTCGCTCCAGGCGGCGGAGGATCACCCGCACCCGGGCCACCAGCTCCCGGGGGCTGAAGGGCTTGGCCACGTAGTCATCGCCGCCGATCTCCAGCCCGAGCACCCGGTCCACCTCCTCGCTGCGGGCCGTGAGGAAGAGCACCGGCACCTCGGAGGTGGCCCGGATCCGGCGGCACACCTCGAAGCCGGAGAGGTCGGGCAGGCCCACGTCCAGCACCACCAGGCGCACCCCGCCCGCCGACACCGCGGCGAGGGCCTCGCCCCCCGTGGTCACGTGGCGGGGGGAGAAGCCCTCGGTCCTCAGGGCATAGGCGATGGCATCCGCGATCGCGGGCTCGTCTTCGACGATGAGGATGTCCCCGGCCATGGGGGGACGATATCAGAACCGATCAGCGGTACTGCACGTGCCCGGTGCCGGCGGCCAGCTCGCCGAGTACCCAGGCGGCCTCGCCCTGACCCTTGAGGTGGGCGAGCACGGGTTCAACCTGGTCCTTGGCCACCACGAGCACCATGCCCACGCCGAGGTTCAGGGCCTGGCGGGCGTCGTCGAGGCCCAGGCCACCCTTCTCCATGAGGAAGGTGAAGAGGGCGGGGATCTCCCAGCTCTTCGTGTCGATGACGGCGTCCAGGGTCTCGGGCAGCACGCGGGGGATGTTGTCCGTGAGGCCGCCGCCGGTGATGTGGGCCATGGCGAGCAGCTGGTGGGCCTTCACCAGGGGCATGAGCTGGGTGAGGTAGGAGCGGTGGATGGCCAGCAGGGCCTCGCCCACGGACTTGCCCGCGCCCGGCAGGGGATCGTTCACATCCAGCTTCTCCAGCTCGAAGCAGACCTTGCGGGCCAGGGAGTAGCCGTTGGTGTGCAGGCCGCTGGAGGGCAGGCCGAGGAGCACGTCGCCGGCCTTCATCTCGGGCAGGCGGGGCAGGAGGTCCGCTTCGTCCACGAGGCCCACGATGGTGCCGGCCACATCGACCTCACCCTCGGCGTAGACGCCGGGCATCTCGGCCAGCTCGCCGCCGATGAGGGCGCAGCCGCTCTGCTGGCAGGCGGTGGCCATGCCCTTCACGATCTGCTCGATGACCTCGGGCTCCAGGCGCTGGGCGGCGATGTAGTCGAGGAAGAAGAGGGGGCGGGCGCCCTGCACGAGGATGTCGTTGAGGCAGTGGTTCACCAGGTCCTGGCCCACGGTGTCCCAGAGGCCGGCCCGGCGGGCCACCTTCATCTTGGTGCCCACGCCGTCCATGGAGGACACGAGGATGGGCTTGGTCTCGGGGAACTGGGCGGCGAAGAGCCCGCCGAAGAGGCCGATGTCGCTGCGGACGCCGGGGGTCTTCGTGGCCTTCACGTGGGGCTTGATGCGGCGCAGGGCCTCGTCCTGCCGGTTGATGTC
>CAZVKM010000035.1:0-18863 GCA_964627685.1 uncultured Solibacteraceae bacterium
GCGGGGAAGTCCGGTTGGCTGCTCTCCACCAGGCCGGGGAAGTCGTAGCGGGTCAACGGTGCGGCCTGGAGCTGGCCGGAGCCGTAGAAGGTCTTTGGGGCCACCTGGGCGCGCTTGAGCCGCTGCCGGCTCAGCACCGCATAACCGCAGGAGCGGGCCAGCTCCCCCAGCTCCTCCAGGTGGTCCTCGATGACCTCCTCCCGGTCCTCCGGCCCGTGATGGGCAACCAACAGGCAACGGGGGAGATCCAGCATCGGATCAGTGTAACGAACCGTTGTCATGTCCTCCAAAGGGGCCGCCGATAGGGGGCCGAAGGTCAACTCCCCCATGGTGATCGGCAGACTCTTCGGAAAGGACAAGGGCGAATCGGGTGGCTCCGATCTGGCCATGGCCTACCTGGAGGATGCCCAGGCCAAGCGCACCCCCCTCCTCCTGGTGGATCCCAAGGGGCGGGAGCTGCCGGCCCAGATCCAGTCCCTGATGGAGGACCGCCTCGGCCTCACCGCCTCCGGATTGATGCCCGTGGAGAAGGGCGACAAGTTCAGCCTCCTCATGGTGCACGACGGCCTGCGCCTCCGCCTCAAGCTCCGCGCCCACGAGGTGAAGAACGGGGTGCTCATGGTGGCCCCTCCCTCGGACATCGAGCTGGCGGAGCGGCGGAAGAAGCCCCGGGCCCGCCTCAACCTGAAGGAGGGCGCCACAGGCACGCTCCTCACCAGCCTCTTCGAGGGCACCGGCGTCACCGGCGCCCTGGAGGGGATCAGCGAAGGGGGCTTCCGCCTCAAGGTGGAGAAGGCCATGGAGATCAAGGGCGAGCGCAAGCTGCACATCGCCCAGAACCTCCTGCCGCCCGGCAGCCTGCTGATGCTCATCAAGCTGAGCAAGCTCCCCAAGGCCCCCAACCTGGAGGTGGATGGCAAGGTCGTCTACGCCCAGATGGACGGCGCCACCCTCTACCTCGGCGTGGCCTTCAGCAATGACCAGGGGGCCCTCAAGGGGCTTGTCTCCAGCCGGACCTCCGCCGTGCCCAGCGCCGTGCCCCCCAAGGCCCGCCGAAGCCAGGAGCGCAGCCGGGAAGAGGAACGCGATGAGGATCTCCGACCCGGGAGCGCCCAGGAGCGCCCCTCGACGGAGCGGGCCGCCCCCGCGCCGGCTCCCGAACCCCAGGCCGCCCCGACCCCTTCGGCCCCGCCACCCGCTCCGGCCCCGGAAGCCCCCCCATCCCCCGACCCGAAGCCCGACCGCGGCTCGGCCCTCAACAACCTCAAGCGCCGCAGCCGGGGCATCCTCCTGGCCATGGAGGACTCGCCGGAGCGGGACTGGCTCCTGGGGTTCCTGCAGGACCAGGGCTTCCAGCGGGTCTTCCCCACGGCCACGCTCACCCAGGTCATGGAGACCATGAACCAGCCCGGCATCAGCCTCGTGATCATCGATGGCGGCGTGGCCGAGCTGAAGGGCCTCGAGCTGGCGGACTTCCTCCAGACCACCCTCGGCGAAGGCAAGCCCCCCATCCTCGTGGCCCAGGAGAAGATGTCCCCGGTCATCGTGATGGCCGCGCGGCGCTCCGGCGTGGATCAGCTGCTGGTGAAGCCCTACGAGCTGGATGGAGCCCTCGCGGGCATGGTGGACACCCTCATCGGCCTTTGAGATCCGGCCCGTGCCGCGGACTCTGCGATACTCTGGTCAGCTTCCGGTGAACCCATGCCCCTCGCCCCTGGCACGCGCCTAGGCTCCTATGAGGTCTTGTCCCAGATCGGGGCGGGAGGCATGGGCGAAGTCTACAAGGCCCGCGATCCCAAGCTGGACCGCCTGGTCGCCCTGAAGGTGCTGCCCTCCTCCCTGGCCACGAACCCCGACCTGCTCCTGCGCTTCGAGCGGGAAGCCAAGGCGGTGGCGGCCCTGAACCACCCGAACATCCTGGGCATCTACGACTTCGGGCGGGAGGGCGAGCATCCCTTCGCCGTCATGGAGCTGCTCGAGGGGGAGTCCCTGCGCGAGCGGCTGAAGGCCGGTCCCCTCTCCCCCAAGCGGGCGGTCGAGATCGCCCGGCAGATGGCGGAGGGCCTCGCCGCCGCCCACGCCAAGGGCATCGTCCACCGCGACATCAAGCCCGACAACGTGATCCTCACGCGGGATGGCAACGCCAAGGTGCTCGACTTCGGCCTGGCCAAGGTGCTTTCGCCGAGCTCGCCGGAAGGGGGCGCAGGGGCCGCCGGCGGGGAGTCGCCGACCGTGCTCTCCCAGGGCTCGGCCAGCCTGCCCCTCCCGATCCCCGACGTGGGGTCCTCCTCCAGCGGCCCGCTCTCCACCCTGCCCACCCAGGTGGGCAGTGGCTCCCACGAGGGGAAGACCCTGGTGGGGGCCATCCTCGGCACCGTGGGCTACATGTCCCCGGAGCAGGTCCGGGGCCAGGGGGCGGACCACCGCTCCGACGTGTTCAGCCTGGGCGTGGTGCTCTACGAGATGCTGGCGGGCCGCAAGCCCGTCCTCCGGGACAGCTCCGCGCTGGTGCTCTCCGCCATCCTCGAGGAGGACCCGGAGGAGCTCTCGGCCTCCCGCCCCCAGATCCCCCCCGCCTTGGAGCGCCTGGTCTTCCACTGCCTGGAGAAGGAGCCCGGCCGGCGCTTCCAGTCCATGCAGGACCTCGCCTACGACCTCTCCACCCTCTCCACCCTCTCCACCGCCGCGGGGCTCGAGGCGCCGACCCAGGTGCGGCGGCGCGTCTCCCGGGCCATCCTCATCACGCTGGCCACGGTCACCGTGGCCGGGGGCCTGCTGGCCCTGGGCAACCTCCTGCACCTGGGCCGGCCGGACCCCCCTCCCGCCTTCCACCGGCTGAGCTTCGTGCCCGGCACCATCGAAGCCGCCCGCTTCGGCCCCGACGGGCGGACGGTCTACTTCTCCCAGCGGGTGGCGGGGGGGCGACCCGAGCTCTTCGTGCTGCATCCGGATGACCAGGAGCCCAAGGCCCTCGGCATCCAGGACGCCCTCCTGCTCGGCGTGTCCCCCTCCAATGAGGTCGCCTTCCTGAAGGGGCCCCGCCTCCGCTTCGGCGGCCGCTACATGGGCCTGCTGGCCCGCGCCCCGGGAGGTGGCGGCGCGCAGCGCGACCTGCAGGAGGATGTCTCCGAGGCCGTCTGGGATGGCGAGGGGCTCGCCACCCTCAGCGTGGACGCCAAGGTGCGCTTCCACCTGGAGTTCCCCGCGGGTCGGGAGATCCTGAGCGGCAGCTGGAGCTCCCGCACCCTGGGCAAGCTGCAGGTCTCCCGGGATGGCGCCCACCTGGCCCTGCTGGACTCCGACGCCGCCGCGCGCTCGCAGATCGTCCGCTACGACCGCCGCGGCCAGCGCCAGGTCCTCCATACCAAGGAGGGGGACGGCAACGGAGACACCTTCACGGGCCTGGCATGGGGGCCCGACGGTGAGCTCTGGGTCTCCGAGCTCCAGGGCGACCAGACCGCCCTCTGGGCCCTGAGCCCCGCGGGTCGGCAGCGCTTCCTGTGGCGGGGCGGCGGCGCCTACCAGCTCATGGATGTCTCCGCCTCCGGCCGGGCCCTGCTCACGCAGAACCAGGTGCGGCGCGGGGTGCTGGCCCTGCGGGCGGGCGATGCGCAGGCCCGGGAGCTCTCCGTCCTCGGCAGCACCCAGGCCAAGGGGCTCAGCGCCGACGGACGGAGCCTCCTGCTCCTCGAGTCGCCCATCATGGAGGGCGGCACCCCCCGGGATGCGGCCTACGTGCGGCCCTTCGCAGGGGGTCCCGCCCTCAAGCTGGGCCGCGGCTTGCCCCAGACCCTCTCCGCCGATGGCCGCTTCGTGCACATGGACCTCGCGGCGCTGGGCCCCAAGGACCTCGACCCCACCTGGGTCCAGGCCCTCCAGGAGGCGGGGCTGGATCCCGGCAAGCTGGGGGAGCCCGCGGCGCGGTCGCGCTACCTGCTCTTCGTCCCCACGGGGCTGGGCCGGCCCTTCGCCGTGCCCCTTCCGGAAGGCTACGAGGACCCGGGCTATGCCCACCTCCTCCCCGATGGCCAGCACGTGGTGACCACCCTCACCCATGGGGGCTCGGACCGCTGGGTGAAACTGGACCTCAAGGGCCGCTCCGCCACCGTGATCACGGGGGAGGGCCTGGGCCTCTTCTATGCCGGCCTCCAGCCCCTCTCCCCCGATGGCACCCGGCTCATCGTCTCCGGCGACTCGAAGCGCTGGTTCATCCAGCCCCTGGTGGGCGGGACACCCACCCCCATCCAGGGCATGCAGCCGGGGGAGCGGATCATCGGCTGGAGCGCCGATGGGCAGGCGGTCCACCTGCGGCCGGAGCTCTCGGTCCTCCCCGTCACCCTCACCCGCCTGGACCTGCGCACGGGCGCCCGCAAGGTCCTCTTCGCCTTCACGCCCCCGGATCCCGCCGGCCACCTGCAGACCCGCGGCGTGTTCATCACCCCGGACGCCCAGGCCTTCGCCTTCACCTACGATCGGCAGCTGAGCGACCTCTACCTCGTGGATGGTTTGAAGTAAACAAACCGGAGCCCCGTGCGATAGTGTCGGGATTCTCCCCACCATGCCCCTCGCGCCCGGCTCCCACCTCGGTCCCTATGAGATCACCGCCCCCCTGGCTGCGGAGGGCTCCGGCGAGGCCTATCGCGCGAGGGACCCGAAGCTGGATCGCTGGGTGGTGCTGAAGGTGCTGCCCCCCGCCCTGACCCGCGAACCCGAGCACCTGGCCCGGTTCGAACGGGAGGCCCGGGCCGTGGCGGCCCTCAGCCACCCGAACATCCTGGCCATCTACGAGTTCGGCCGGGAGGGGGACCGCGTCTTCACCGTGACCGAGTTCCTGGAAGGTGAATCCCTCCGGGAGCGCCTCCAGGGCGGGGCCCTCCCGGCCCGCAAGGCCATCCGGATCGCCCTGGGCATGGCGGACGGCCTGGCCGCCGCCCACGCCAAGGGGCTCATCCATCGCGACCTCAAGCCGGAAAACGTGTTCCTCACCCGCGATGGCCGCGTGAAGGTGCTGGACTTCGGCTACATCCGGCCCCTCCCCGCCTGGGCCCATCCCGGCGAGACGGCCTCGGTGCTGCCCACGGAGAGCGTGGGCCTCGGGCCCCCGGCGGACCCGGGCCCTGAGGCCTGCTACCTCGCCCCGGAGCAGGTGCGCGGGGAGCCCATCGACCACCGGGCGGATGTCTTCGCCTTCGGCGCCATCCTCCACGAGATGCTCCGCGGCCGGCGGGCCTTCCAGCGGGAGACCGGGGCCCAGACCTTCAAGGCCATCCTCCTGGAGGAGCCCGCCGAGGGCCCCGGCGGCGGCCTGCCCCCGGTGCTGGAGCGCCTCATCGCCCACTGCCTGGAGAAGGAACCGGCCCGCCGCTTCCAGTCCATGCAGGACCTGGCCTATGGCCTCAGCCAGCTGGCCACCACCTCAGCCCCTCCGGGCGCCGGGGGCCTGGGCCTCCGTCGGTGGCCCCTTCCCCGGCTCCTGGGCGTGGGCGCCCTGGGTGGGGGCCTCCTCCTCGCCGGCGCGTTGGCCCGCTGGGGCTTCGGCTGGGGGGCCCCGCCTCCCCCCGTGCTCCCCACCTTCCGCCGCCTCAACTTCGTGCCGGGCACCCTGGAGACGGCGCGCTTCGGCCCTGAGGGCCGGAGCATCTACTTCTCCCAGCGGATCGCTGGCGGGCGGCCTGAGCTCTTCGTGGTGCGCAGCGGTCGTACGGAACCCGAGGCCCTCGGCATCCGGGACGCCCTGCTGATGGATGTATCGAGCACCGGTGAGCTCGCCTTCCTCTCGGCCCCGCGCCACTGGGTGGGGGGCCGCTACCGGGGGCTCCTGGCCCGCGTCCCCGGCGGTGGCGGCGCCGTCCGGCCGGTGGAGGAGGACGTCACCGAAGTGGTCTGGGATGGCGAGGGCCTCGCCCGGATCCTCTCCCACGAGGACGGCATCACCCTGGAGTTCCCCCAGGGCCGCCGCCTCCTCACGAGCAGCCACCAGACGCGGACCCTCTGCCAGATGCGCCTCTCCCGTGAGGGCACGCACCTGGCCCTGGTGGACTCCGACGCCCGCACCCGCGCCGAGATCGTCACCTACGACCGCGAAGGCCACCGCCGGGTGCTCCACACCCAGGAGGGCGACCTCAACGGCACCACCCTCACCGGGCTCGCCTGGGGGCCGGGCCGCGAGCTCTGGGTCTCCGAGCTGCAGGGCGATCAGACCGCCCTCTGGGCCGTGGACCTGGAGGGCCGCCACCGGCCCCTCTGGCGCGGCCAGGGCCATCACCAGCTCATGGATGTCTCCGCCCGGGGCGAGGTGCTGATGGCCCAGCACCAGGCCCGGCGCGGCGTGCTCGTCCAGCGGGCGGGGGAGGACCACCCCCGCGAGCTCTCCATCCTCGGCAGCACCCAGGCCTTCGGGCTCAGCGCGGATGGAAGGACCCTGCTGCTGCTGGAGTCCCCCGCCATGGACGGGGGCACCTCCCGGGATGAGGCCTACCTCCGCCCCGTGGAGGGCGGTCCCGCCCTCCGCCTGGGCCGGGGCACGCCCGACGCCCTCTCCGCCGACGGGAAGTGGGTCCACATGGACACGGGCATGCAGAAGGTGAAGGACCTGGATCCCCGCTGGGTGGCCGCCTACCGGGAGGCGGGCCTCGCCCAGGAGGCACTGGAGGACCCGAAGGCCCGGGCGCGTTACGCCCTCTTCGTGCCCACGGGGCTGGGCCAACCCAGGGCGCTGCCGCTGCCGGCCGGGGCGGTGCCCACGGGCTATGCCTTCCCCCTGGAGGACGCGCGGCGCGCCCTGGCCTGTGTGTCCCTGGAGGGGAAGGATCACTGGGTGATCCTGGAGCCCCACCGCACCACGCCCCAGGTGGTGACCCGGGAGGGGATGGCCGATGTCTGGGCCGGCCTCACGCCCCTGTCGCCGGAGGGCACGCGCCTCCTCGTCTCGGAGGGGGGCCGCGCGTGGTACGTGCAGCCCCTGCCCTCGGGCCCCCCGCGCCCGATCCCCGGCGTGCAGCCCCAGGAGCGGCTCGTGGGGTGGAGCGCCGATGGGAAGGCCGTCTTCGCACGCCCGGAGCTCTCCGTGCTGCCCGTGACCCTCACCCGCATCGACCTCGCCACCGGGGCCCGTCGCCCCGTGCTCGCCTTCGCGCCCCCCGACGCCGCGGGCCATGTGCAGACGCGGGGCGTGTTCGTCTCCCCGGAGGCCAAGGTCTTCGCCTTCACCTACGAGAAGAAGCTCAGCGACCTCTACCTGGTGGAGGGCTTGCGGTAGGAAGGCCCGGCGCCGCGGTTAGCCTAGAGGCATGGCCTCCTTCGTCCAGCTGGTCTCCGACCGCTACCTCCTCACCCGCCGCAAGGGGGCCTTCGTCCGCGTGATGGTGATCTTCGCCCTGGCGGGCACGGCCCTGGGGGTCTTCGCCATGGTGGTGTGCATGGCCCTCATGAACGGCTTCCGGGAGGAGATCCAGGCCACCCTCTTCCGCGCCACGGCCCACTTCAGCCTCGCCCCCTACGCCGGCAGCGTGCGGGATGCGGAAGGCACCGCCGCCAAGCTCCGGGCCCTGCCCGGCGTCGCGGGGGTCAGCCCCATGCGCATGGAGCGGGGCCTGCTCAAGGCCGGCGCCGCGGAGGCCCCGCCGGAGGGGGTGGTCCTGAAGGGCGTGGATCCCGCCACCGCCGCCAGCACCAGCAGCCTCTTCGAGACCACGAAACCCATCGCCGTGTCCGCCCTCCGGGAGGGCGAGATCCTCGTGGGGCAGGAGCTGGCCGAGCGCCTCAGCCTCCGGGTGGGCGACCCCGTGACCGTGGCCTTCATGCGCCTCGAGCTGGGACTGAGCGGGGTGCAGCCCAAGTTCGGCGTCTTCCGCATCGCCGGCATCTTCCACAGCCACATCAGCGAGTACGACCGCAGCTGGGCCTTCATCCATCTGGCGGACGCCCAGCGCATCGCCCGCGCCGAGGGTCCCGAGTTCCTGGAGGTGCGCGCCTCCCGCCTCGAAGCCATCGACGAGGTGAAGGCGCGGGCCCTGAAGGCCCTGGGGCCCGGCTGGCTGAGCTCGGACCTGCGGGAGACCAACAAGCAGCTCTTCGCCGCCCTCAAGGTGGAGAAGTGGATCTTCACCGGGATCCTCAGCCTCATCGTCTGCATCGCCGCCTTCAACATCGTGGCCAGCCTGGTGCTGCTCATCACCGAGAAGCGGCGCGACCTCGGCACCCTCCTGGCCCTCGGGGCCACGCCGGAGCAGGTGGCGGCCCTCTTCCAGCGCATGGGCCTCCTCATCAGCGGCGCGGGCACCCTCCTCGGCCTCGGCGTGGCCCTGCCCGCCTGCCTCCTCTTCGACCGCTACAAGGTGTGGCGCCTCCCCAGCAGCGTGTACGACTTCATCACCTACGTGCCCTTCCGCCTCTCCGTGTGGGACGTCCTCATCGCGGGCACCTTCCCCCTGGCCGTGGCCTGGTTCGCCAGCCGCCTGCCCGCCCGTCGCGCCGCCCGCGTCGATCCCGCCGAATCCCTGAGGGCCGAATGAGCCGCCTCCTCGTCTTCGACACCGAAACCGGCGGCCTGGATGCGGCCCGCCACAGCCTGCTCTCCATGGGCCTCGTGGCCCTCGTCGAGGGGAAGGTCACCGGCGAGCTGGAGCTCCTCGTGCGTCATGAGCCCTACGTCGTCACCGGCGGCGGGCTCAAGGTGAACCGCATCGACCTCGCCGCCCACCACGAGCGGGCCCTGCCCCCGCCCGAGGCCGCCGCGGCCCTGGAGGCCTTCTGCGCGGAGCACCTCGGGAGCGGCCCCCTCACGCTCGTGGGCCACAACATCGCCTTCGACCGCGCCTTCCTCGGCACCTTCCTGGCCTCCGTGGGCCGGGAGCTGGAGCCCCGCTTCAGCCACCGCACCGTGGACACCCACGCCCTGGCCTTCGGCCTCCAGCAGGCGGGCCGCCTCCCCGTGGGGCTCCGCCTCTCCAGCGACGGCCTCTTCGCCCACTTCGGCATCCAGGTGCCCGAGCCCCTGCGGCACACGGCCCTCGGCGATGCCCGGGCCACGGCCGCGCTCTACCTCAAGCTCGTGGAGATCGCCCGATGAGCGGGGCGGAGGGACGGGCCCTCCCCTCACCGGCAAGCCAGGACCGCCCGCGAAGCCGCCGGGATCGCCTGCCCTTCCCTTCCGGCATCCCATTCATCCCCTTCATCCAGGCTCAGGCTTTTTTGGGAAGCCTGGATGAAAGGGATGCAGGGGATGGGGGCCCGGCTCCCGGCCGCCCCACCCGGAAGCACCCCGCGGGTCCAGACCGACCCAAGGCCAGGCCCGCCTTCGCTTGCGCTTCTGCGCCTCCGCGCCTCGGCGTGCCGCGCTTCCCCGGAGCCCACCCATGATCGGCCAGGACCTCTCCATCCGGGACCTGCACAAGACCTATCCGGGGGCCGAGCATCCCGTCTTCTCGGGCCTCCACCTGGAGGTGGCCGCCGGCACCCTCTGCGCCCTCGTGGGCGTGAGCGGCGTGGGGAAGACCACCCTCCTGAACTGCGTGGCCGCCCTGGATCGCTGGGATCGCGGCACCCTCTCCCTGGGCGGCGAGCCCGTGCCCATGGGCGATCCCACCCGGGGCAGCCTCTGGCGGCGGCACCGCATCGGGCTGGCCTTCCAGTCCCCCCACCTCCTGCCGGAGTTCACGGTGCGGGAGAACCTGCGGCTGCCCCTGCTGGTGGAAGGCGCCGTCACGGAGGCCCAGGAGGCCTGGATCTCCGAGCTGCTCGACACCGTGGGCCTCGGCGCCCTGGACCAGCGGCATCCCAACCAGCTCAGCGGCGGCCAGGCCGCCCGCGTGGGCCTCGTGCGGGCCCTGGTGCGCAAGCCCGCCCTCTGGCTCATGGACGAGCCCACGGGGAACCTCGACCCGGAGACCGCGGAGGAGGTCTTCGCCTTCCTCCTCAAGCTGCACGGGGAGCTGCGGCCCACCACGCTGCTCGTCACCCACAACCCCGCCCTGGCCGCCCGCTGCGAGCGCACCGTGCGCCTGGGGGCCCAGCCCACCCCCGAGGCCCCGGCCCCCTGACCCCCGGAGGAGGCCATGGCCCCCCGCGAGATCGGCAAGCTCCTCTTCACCACCGTCTACCCGCTCTACGTGCAGAAGGCCGAGCGCAAGGGCCGCACCCGCGCCGAGCTGGACACCGTGATCGGCTGGCTCACCGGCTACAGCCCCGAGCAGCTCCGCCGCCACGCCGAGGTCCCCATCGATTTCGAGGCCTTCTTCGCCCAGGCCCCGGCCCTGAACCCCAACCGCACCCTCATCCAAGGCGTCGTCTGCGGCGTGCGGGTGGAGGTTATTGAGGATCCCCTGACCCGGGACATCCGGTGCCTGGACAAGCTCGTGGACGAGCTGGCGAAGGGGAAGGCGCTGGAGAAGATCCTGCGGGGGTAACATCGAGGACGTTTCTCATCCAGGAATATCAAGAAGGGTTCTGGTTTGCCGGACCTGCATTGAATTGAATGGATGAGACCAATGGGCAGATATTAGTCAACTCAGCAGCCTAGAAGTCAGGGGGAATTGTGGCCTTTCAGTACTCGGTGTTGATGGCCCTTTGCCTGCTGGGCGAAACCCCCTCACCGAAGTACCAGCCTGTGATCAGCCATCGCCAGGCCTTTAATACCAACGCCCCGGCGGAAATCGTCATGGGTCGGGTCTGGTCAGATGTCGTATGGTTTCACATGTTTGCTTCTGAGGATCAGCAACATGCCTGGGAGCGGCAGTATGCGAATCGGCTCAACGCCTTCACTGAGAGCCCGACCGATTTGCGTCTGGCTCTGGCTGATGTACTTGGGGACCTGAGTGATCCTACCTGCATGGTCCTCGGGCCCGCGGAGGGCCTTGGGGGTCAGTTCCAGCCTCTGATCTACGCGATCCGGCCGGAGGGTATTTTCATCATTGGAGGGGACGCAGCCCAGATCTCTCACGAAATCGGGCCGATTTCTGGGATCAACGGGATCGACCTGGCGAAGTTCGTTGCACCTGTGGCGGGGCGTGGCGCCAACAACCTGAGGACGCTGGCCGCCCTTCACGCCCTTGGGCAGTCGCCTGAAGCATTGAACTGGAAGATCCGCGCCGGCGGGGAGATTCTCGAGGTCCATTCCCTTACAGCGCTGCCGCCAAAGGTGTTCCTTGCGGATGCACCATCTGCGAACCTGATGAGCGGCTTGCTGACCAGCAAGGGTGAAGGGATCCCGGATGTACCCCCAGACTTCCGCGACCTGCACTGGTTCAAGGCCCTGCCGGGTAGCCTTCGGGCCTTTGGGCAGGCAGTTGCGCCAAAACTGGTGAAGCGCGTTGCCAGCACCCCTTTGGTGCGAGCGACAGCCTTCAGGCAGGGATTTATCGAAGGTCCACGCTCCAACCCTGCCGGAACCTTCCTGAACATGGTCTTGATCGATCCGGTGCGTGAGCTTGGGGAGGGGAAGCAGGTTCCGCGTCTCCCGGAGGTCATCATTGATCCCGTTTTGAGCCGCACCGTCTGTAATTTTGGCCTCACAGAATCCACAGCCACCACGGCCGCAGCCAAGCGCTACACGGTGGCGGATGGTATTGATCTCGTGCTCTCTACGGGCGTTTACGCCCCGCCGCAGAAGGCGGCCCTGTTGCAAGGTGCCCAGATCGCAATGAAGACCTTCAGCGGTTTGATTCGGCCTGGAAGCGCAAGGGCCATGACCGCAGGGACCTTGATCAACTACGACCATCTCTTCTCATTCACCCCTGCAGACCGCCAGCAGATGGTATTCGAGGCCGCAGTCAGGGCCTTCAATGAGGGCAAGGATGCTGGAGGCATCGCGGAGGCCATCGCGCCGGCGCTCAGGGATGCCCACTACATGGGCACACACCAGGTGCAGGGCCCTTTCTATATCAACGAACCGAAGAAGTTCAATTGGCGGGGCTTCCTGCCGTTCCTGGCCCTCCCCGGCCCGAATGGAGGAGCCCTCATCGTTCAATCCCTGGACGAAAAGTTGGTTTCCGGCATGGAGGTCATGGCCATCGAGGGAAAGCGCGTTTCGGACCTGATGCCGATCCTTCCCAAAATCAGTTCCCGGCGAGCGGAGGACCACTCAGGTCGGATCTTCTCCTCGATGAGCTCCTTCCTGTCGTACAACGCGGAGACGGTTCCCCTCACTGTCCGAGGACTGGATGGGCGTGAAGTCGAAATCGTGGCCCGTAGGTTCTCCGATGAATCAGAGCCCCTGCAGGGCAAGCGGAAAATCCTCCCGGACGTGGAATGGTATTCCTGCTCACGGCCGGCGTCCTTCGCTGATATCCGAAGCGGCCTCGAGGCTGGAAAAACAGTGGTTTTGGACCTTCGGTTCAATCAACCCCGCCGCCCCTTCACAGTGGATTCGACCCCATTGGAACGCAGCGTGGTTGGGACGGGGTTTTATCGCCAGGTCGAACAGCCCACTTCCTGGGGTGTTCACAGCCCCCAACGAACCGTAGCCATCAGCGCTGTGTATCACGAAGGCAAACCCCTGGAGGTTAAGCGCCCCGGCGGTCGTCTCATCATGCTGGTGGCGGGGAGCACCCTGAGCACACTCGAAACCTACGCCCTGATGCTCAGGCGAGCCTTCCCAGATCGATCGCTCGTAGTAGGCCTTCCCACGGCTGGGACGACGACTCCGGTGATGGACATGCGCCTTCCAGCTGGCGATGACCGGTACATCTGGCTTGGGCCAACCCCGGGATACGTCGAAATCGACCGCCTCACGCTGCAGTACGTGGGTGTTCCCTTGGATGCTGAGGTCACCTTGAAGGACTTGAGGAGGTTCGCTGGGGATACTGACGCGCTTGGTTCGTGGGTCATCGCCGAACTGGAGAAGGGCCGTGGAGCATTTATGGTTCAGGCAAAGGGGATTTCTCGTCCCCAAAGTGGGTCCCATAAGCCTGGGGCCTCAACTGCGAGTACCAGGTAGCGGTGTCCGACATTCACGTTGGCAATTCCAAGCACTAATAGAACCACGGACCTCAATCATTCAATTAACCGGCCCCACCGCGGTGCAGCAGGGCCGAAGATCTCGAATCAGTGGCTATTCTTCCAACTTACCCCTTCCGCCGCGCGGGCGCCTTCTTGAGCTCCACGGGCACGGGGGCCGCTTCTTCGGCGTAGACCACCAGGAGGAGGTTCAGCTCCACGGTGTCCTTGAGGCTGATCTTGGCGGCGATGCTCTCGGCGCCGACGCCGAACTCCTTGCGGTTGAGGCTCACGGTGGCGCTGTAGGACCAGCTGTCGTTGCCGGCGCCGTTCTTGCCGCTGGCCTCCTCGAAGGGGATGGTGAGCTCCTTCTTCACGCCGTGCAGGTCGAGGGTGCCCTGCACCTGCAGCTTCCCGCCCTCCCGCCAGACCTTGGAGGAGGTGAAGGAGATGGTGGGGTGCTTGGCGGCGTCCAGGAAGTCGGCGCTGCGGAGGTGCTCATCGCGGCTGGCGATGGCGGTGTTGATGGAGGCGGTCTTGAGGGAGACGTTCACCTGCCCGCCCTCGGGGGCCTCGGGGTTCCCCTTCAGGTCCACCGTGTAGGTCTGGAAGCGGCCGGGCACCCCGAAGAGCAGGGTGGAGGCCTTGAAGCCGATCACGGTGTGGTTGCGGTCCACCACGATGCGGCGGCCGGGCGTCTGGGAGAAGAGGCTGCCGGCGAGGAGGCCGGTGGCGAGGAGGGCGAGGAGGGGGCGCATGGGGTTCCTTTCCAAGGGGACAAGGGATGGGATGCCCCAAGGTGGGTTCCGTGACGCCCTTTTCAATCCCCGGGTTCGGCCACCGGGATCCGGGCCGTCCGCCGGCCCTCCAGGAAGTCCTGCAGGATCACCGCCGCGGCGGCGGCATCCAGCAGGGCCTTCCGCTTCTCGGGCTTCACCCCGCGGGCCCGGAGCAGGCGCTCCGCCTCCGCGGAGGTGAGGTGCTCGTCCGCGAAGCGCAGGGGGAGCCCGGTCAGGGCCGCCAGCGCCTCGCCGAAGGCCCGGGCCGCCGGGGCCGTGGCGCTCTCGGCCCCATCCTGGTGGCGGGGCAGGCCCACGCAGAGGCCCTGCACGCCTTCCTCCCGGCAGAGGCGGGCGAAGCGGTCCAGCAGGGCCGCCTCCCCGGCCGGGGGCACGGGCCACACCTCGAAGGGGCTCGCGAGGATCTCCAGCTCATCGGAGAAGGCGAGGCCCATCTTCTTCGTGCCGTGGTCGATGGAAAGCCAGCGCATGGTCCCATGCTACTGGGGATGGCCGCCCACACCTTCGACACGGACCTGGGGCCCGTCCGGCTGCGCTGGACGGAGCGGGGGCTGTGCACCCTCCGCTTCGCGGATCCCGAGGCCCCCGCGCCCGAGGACGAGGAGGCCCCGCCCGCCTGGGTGGCGGCGGCGGCGGCCACCCTCCGGGCCCACCTGGGCGGAGCTCCCCAGGACCTGGGCGCGCTCCCCGTGGACCTCTCCGGCCTCACCCCCTTCCAGCGGCGCCTGGCGGAGGCCCTCCGTGCCACGGAGCCCGGGGAGCGCCTCAGCTACGGCCTGCTCGCCCGCCTCCTGGGCCGACCCGGGGCCGCCCGGGCCGTGGGCCAGGCCGTGGCCCGGAACCCCCTCCTGCTCCTGGTGCCCTGCCACCGGGTGGTCTCCGCCACGGGGGAGGGCGGCTGGAGCGCCTTCGGGAGCCTCGATCGGCTGCGGCGGATCCGGGCCCTGGAACCCCATACTGGGGACGATGTCCCGCCCGCTGCCCGATGACCTCCTGAGCCTGCCCCACCGGAGGGACGTCCCCTTCGCCAAGCTCACCACCCTGGGCGTGGGTGGGCTGTGCCGCTGGCTCTTCGAGCCCACCACCGAGGGGGAGGCCCAGACCTTCGTGCGCGCCTGCGTGCGGGAGGGGCTCCCCTACCGGGTGCTGGGAGGCGGCTCCAACCTGGTGGTGCTGGGGGACGTGGCCACGCCCGTGCTGCGCCTCGCCCTGCCCAAGGTGGCCACCTGCGAGGGGACCCTCCTCTCCGCCCCCGCCAGCTACGGCCACATCCGCCTCAGCCAGGACGCCGCCAAGGCGGGCCTCTCGGGCCTCGAGTACGCCGCGGGCATCCCCGGCACCACCGGGGGCGCCCTGCGCATGAACGCCGGCGCCTACGGTCGCGAGCTCGTGGAGGTGCTGCACACCTACCGCTTCCTCACGCCGGCGGGGGACCTGGTGGAGAAGCGCCCGGAGCCCGGGGAGTTCCGCTACCGCGGCAGCTTCCTCGTGGAGGGCCACGTGGCCCTGGGCTACACCGTGCAGCTGGCGGAGGGGGATCCGGCGGCCATCACCGCCACCGTGGCGGCGAACATGGAGAAGCGGGGCACCAGCCAGCCCCTCTCCAAGCGCAACGCCGGCTGCATCTTCAAGAACCCCCCGGGCACGAGCGCGGGCCGCCTCATCGACCAGGCGGGCCTCAAGGGCCTCCGCATCGGCGACGCCGAGGTGAGCCCCGAGCACGCCAACTTCCTCATCAACCACGGCCACGCCACCGCCCCCGAGTTCGCGGAGCTCATGGACCGGGTGCGGGAGACCGTCCGCCAGGTGCACGGCGTCGAGCTCGAGCCCGAAGTCGAGATCTGGCGTTGACCCCCCTTCATCCTTCATCCCTCATCCTTCATCCTTCCTAAATGTCCCTCCTCCCCGTCAAGCGCGTGCGCCCCGCCTGGATGCCCTGGGCGAAGGGGGCCCTCGTCCTGGGCCTGCTGGCGGGCGCGGGCTGGGGCGCCCTGGAGCTGGGCCACCGCTACCTGGGCCTCCAGCGGCTCGTCATCGAGCAGGTGGTGGTGACGGGCTGCCGGGGCGAGCGCCTGGCGGAGGTGCAGCGTCTCGCCGAGCAGGCCGCCCTGGGCAAGCCCCTCTTCTGGGTGGACCTGGAGGGCCTCCGCAGCCAGGTGGAGGGGAAGCGCTGGGTCCGCTCCCTGCTCATCCGGAAGGATCCCCCCGATCGCCTCGCCCTGGTGCTGGAAGAGCGCAAACCCTTGATCTGGCTCGTGCGTCCCACCGGAACCTACCTCATGAGCGAGGACGGCATGCTCCTGGACCGGGTGGGACCGGCGAACCTCACGCCGATCCCCGTGGTGGCGGATCCCGCCAGCCAGTCCGATGGTTCGCTGGTGGAGCTGCTGCGCACCGCCACCCGCCTCCGGGACCTGCAGCCGGGCTTTTTCGACCGGGTCAGCGAACTTCGCTGGAGCCCCAAGGGGCCTGTGGCCTACATCGAGGGCTTCCAGGCCCCCATTTATTTGTCCCGCTACAACCCCTGCAATAACATTCCGAATTTCCAGGCTATCTATGTGGATGACCTCGTGAAGCGGCCTGATTTCGCCCACATCTCCTACGTGGACCTCCGCTGGGGCACGGATAACTACGTGGCGGTGGGTACCGAGGAGCCTTCGGCCCCCCTCCAGAAATCACGCTAGGGGTTGTGGAAGGGGGGGGCCCCCGACCCATACCTTGGGGCCTCGCCCCACCTCCCCGGGCCCTCCGAGCCCAAGTTAAAAATAATCCCCGTTTTTTCCCTGTCCCGACCCCTTCCCTGACGGAAATCGGCTAAAGTTTCCGTAAGGAACAAGGGATTTCATGACGCAGCGTGCAGTGCTTCTCGGGCTCGATCTAGGCGCCAGCAAGGTGGTTGCGGTCGTGGCGGTGCTCGGGGAGGACGGCTCGATCGCCGTGACCGGCGCGGGCCTCGCGGATCCCCAGGGTGGTCTCCGCCTCGGTGAGATCAACGACATGGACCTCGCCACCAAGGCCATCCGCCGGGCGGTGGAGGAGGCCATGAACACCGCGGGCCAGACCCAGGTGGACGGCATCCGCGTGGCGGTGGACGGCATCCAGTTCCTGGGCGAGAACCTCCGCGACACCATCACCATCTCCAACCCCGACAAGATCATCACCGCCGCGGATCGCGACCGCGTGCTGGATCAGGCCACGAACGCCAGCAAGGTGGCGAAGGAGATGCAGGTCCTCCACCGCATCCCGCAGATGTTCCACATCAAGGGCCAGGCCAACGTCCGCAACCCCGTGGGCATGTACGGCGAGACGCTGGAGGCCGAGGCCCGCATCATCGTGGCCCCCGGGCCCGTGGTGAAGAACATCGAGCTGGCCCTGAAGAACGCCGGGCTCGGCGGCGCGGAGCTCATCCACGCCCCCCTCGCCAGCGCCGAGGCCGTGCTGAACCGCGAGGACCGCGAAAACGGCGCCGTGGTGGTGGACATCGGCGCGGAGCTCACCCACGTGGGCATCTTCCTCCACGGCAGCCTCTTCCACAGCGCCGTGATCCCCATCGGCGGCAAGCACTTCACGCAGGACCTCGAGATCACCAAGCACCTGGGGGGCTTCAGCGCCGCCGAGCGCATCAAGGTGCGCTACGGCCATGTGCTCCCGCCCCACATGGTGGCGGAGGAGTACGTGGAGCTGGAGGAGGAGGGCCGGCAGGTGAGCCGCAAGGAGATCGCCGAGGTGCTCCACGCCCGTGCCGCGGAGCTGCTCAACCACGTCACCGCCGAGATCGGCCGCACGGGCCTCACCTACGAGATCCACGGCGGCGTGCACCTCGTCGGCGGCGGCAGCCTGCTCTCCCATCTGCCCCTCATGGCGCAGACGGTGCTGGGCCGCCCGCGGGTGGTCCACGGGCGCGTCAGCGGCGTGAGCGGCCTGCCCCAGGCCACCGGCAACCCCCACTGCACCACCGCCCTGGGGGCCGTGAAGGCCCTCGCCCGGGAGCTGGAGGAGCGCGGCAAGACCCCCGACCGAGGCCGCGGCTTCTTCGGGAAACTCAAGGAAATGTTCTAGGAGCGACGGACCATGGCCGAGATCCCCATCCTCCCCGTGCCCGCCGAGCTGCCCGGCGCCAACATCAAGGTCATCGGCGTCGGCGGGGCGGGCTGCAACGCCCTCAACCGCATGGTCGAGTGCGGCGTGACGGGCGTGCAGCTCATCGCCATGAACACCGACCAGCAGAGCCTCGCGCACAGCTCCGCCCACCTGAAGCTGCCCCTGGGTCCCCAGACCTCCCGGGGCCTCGGTGCCGGCGGCAGCGCGGAGAAGGGCGCCCTCGCGGCGGAGGAGAGCCGGGAGGAGATCCTGGGCTGCCTCTCCGGGGCCGACATGGTCTTCATCACCGCCGGCATGGGCGGCGGCACGGGAACCGGCGCGGCCCCCATGGTGGCCGCCTACGCCCGGGAACAGGGCGCCCTCACGGTGGCCGTGGTGGTGACGCCCTTCTCCTGGGAAGGCCGGGGCAAGGCCGAGCGGGCCCTCTCGGGCCTGGAGAACCTCCGGCAGACCGCCGACACCGTCATCGTCGTGAGCAACGAGCGCCTCAAGGCTGTGTGCGACGCCCGCGTGGGGACGAAGGACGCCTTCCGCACCGCCGATGGCGTGCTCATCCAGGGCGTGCGCGGCATCGCGGACATGATCCTCCGCCCGGGCCTCATCAACGCCGACTTCGCGGATGTGGAGGCCGTGCTCCGCCAGGGCGGCGAGGCCCTCATCGGCACCGGCCAGGGCCGCGGCGAGGAGGCCATCCTCGACGCCCTCAAGAAGGCGCTGGCCTGCCCCCTGCTCGAGCGCGCCCAGGGCGGCGCCGCCGGCCAGGTGATGCTCTCCATCACCGCCGACTGGGAGCGCATGGAGCTGTCCATGGTGGAGACCGCCATGAACTACCTCCAGGATCACTACGGCCACCGCCCCGACATCAAGATCTGCACCGTGGAGGCTCCCGAGATGGAGGACCGCGTGCTCGTCACAATCCTCGCCAGCGGCTTCGACGGCGAGGAGGTCGTGCAGCGCGAGCGCCGCCACAGTCTCAACCTGGAGGATCGCCCCTATTCCGCGGCGCCCCTCCAGGCGGCGCCGGCCCCC
>CAZVKM010000036.1:0-10451 GCA_964627685.1 uncultured Solibacteraceae bacterium
GGTTGCTGCCCATGACCGCGAGGAACTTGGCGTTGTACCAGTCGGCGCTCTCGTTGACGTCCGTCTGCTCGCCCCACATCTCGGGGCTGGAGGGCGGCAGGTCGCAGTACCAGTCGTAGAAGCTGAGGTTCACGCCGCCCAGGAGCTGCAGGTAGCGGCTGCCGGCCGCGTAGCTGAGCATGGACATCGCGGGGATGGGGCTGAAGCCGATGACGCGGTCGGGGCCGTGGGCCTTCACGGTGTGGATGTTGGAGGCGGCCACGATCTCCAGGGCCTTGTCCCAGGAGGTGCGGCGGAAGCCGCCCTTGCCGCGGGCGCGCTGGTAGCGGGCGCGGCGCTCGGGGTCGGCCTGCAGCCAGGCCCAGGCGGCGACGGTATCGGGGGCCTTGGACTTGGCCTCCTCCCAGAGATCCAACAGGGCGCCGCGCACGAGGGGGTACTTCACGCGGATGGGGCTGTAGAGGTACCAGCTGAAGGAGATGCCGCGCTGGCAGCCCCTAGGCTCGTAGGGCGGGATGTCGCTCTCGAGCAGGGGGTAGTCGACGGCCTGGAACTCCCAGGTGACGATCCCCTCCTTCACGTAGATGTTCCAGGAGCAGCTGCCGGTGCAGTTCACGCCGTGGGTGCTGCGCACCACCTTGTCGTGCTGCCAGCGGTTCCGGTAGAAGTCCTCCCAGGAGCGCTTCTCGGGGTCGATGACGTCGGTGATCCAGTGGCTCTGCTTGCTCATCGGCGTCTCCTCAGGCCTTGGGGGTCAGGTGGGCGCGGACGCCCTTGAAGCGGCGGCGGGCCACGATGCGGCTGATCTGCAAGCCGATCACCAGCCCTGCGAGGCCGACGATGGGCAGCAGGATGTCCTTCTTGGGGGCGGGCTCCTTGCTCACGCTGCCCAGGAACGACGCCACCTGGAACGCCTCCTCGGGGGTGAGGGGCGCCTGGGCGAAGATGTTCTGCATGGTGGGGAAGGCGGGCTGCTCGATGGCACCCGCGAGGCCCTTGCCCATCTTCCCGGCCACGGCCGTGAGATCGGGGCCGAGGCCGCCGCCGCCCACGAAGCCCGCGCTGGAGGCGCTGTGGCAGGAGAGGCAGGCGGGACCGCCCTTGGCGAAGCGCAGGCGGCCTTCAAAGTAGAGCCGGCCCTTGTCGATGTCGGCCTGGGTCACGGGCCGGGCGATGCCGGCGCTGCCGATCACCTTCCCGCTCTTGGTGGCCTCATCGATCATCTTCCAGAGGGCGTCGGCCTCGGCGGCGGAGATCCCCAGGTCCGGCATCTTCACGCCATTGGCAGCCTTCATGAGCTCCGTGGCCGTGGCGTCGCCCCGGTCCAGGTAGCTGCCGGGGGCCATCATGAAGCCCGTGGCCCAGTCCTTGGTGCGACGGGTGGTCAGGCCCTTGAGGTCCGGACCCACCTTCGCGCCCGCGCCGATGGTGTGGCAGCTCATGCACTGCTTCTTGAACTGGGCCTCCGCATCCTGGGCCAGCAGCCCCGTGGACGCGAGGGCCAGGGCGAGCATCCAAGGCCCCCTGCCCTTCCCTTTCAACATCGGATCCCCCCAAAAGGACTATTTGATCCGGAATCGAAGTCGAAGGATACCGCCCGATGCGGACCCGACTTCCCAGCAGGCACCCAAAGGCGATCCGCCGGTTTTCCCTTCAAAACCTTCAGCCGTTATCGGGCTTTCCCGCGGTGATTCGGATCACGTCCTCTGCTTGTGACGTCACAGCACGCCCCATACAGGACGCGGGTTTCCTTAAAAATCAAGGAAGGTCTTGGATCAAAGCGCGTTGCCCATGAAATCGACCAAGGCCTCTGGTTCATCCACGTCCAGCCACACGGATCCTCTTTCTGTAAGGATCTGATGGGGAAGGGCCTCCACCTGCTCCACCAGGCGCCTCCGGGGATTCTGGGCCAGGACCTCCGAAAGGCCGGCCGGCAGGAAGCCTCCCAGGGGCTGGAGGCGGCCTCCCACCCGGGCCACCACCCACCGCTCCCCGAGGGGGTCCGCCGCTCGGGCGCGCCGCCACCAGGCCTCCAGGGCCTCCGGGGTCCAGCGGGGCAGGTCGCAGGCCACCACCCACCAGCGCGCCGCCGCCGAGGGGCCGGGGCCCTCGGCCCAGGTCCCCAGGGCCACGGCCGGGCCCTGGCGGGGATCCGGCTGGGGGTCCAGTTCGGGCCAGTCCGGCAGGGCGGCGCCCAGCAGGTGGACGGGCCCCTCCGGGGCCAGGGTCCGGAAGACCCGCACCAGGTGCCCCCCCCAGGTGCCTCCGGCCGGGTGGGGGCGATCGTGCTTCGGGCCCCCGAGGCGGGCCCCCCGGCCCCCGGTGAGCAGCAGCAGGCCCAGCTCGGCCCTCACGGCTCCCTCACCACGCCGGGCCCCAGGGGATCCAGGTGCCGATGACCGGGCAGCTCGGTGGCCACCACGGCCAGCACCCGCACCACCTTGTCCATGAAGTCCGCGGTGCTCTCCACGGTGTAGCGGCGGGGGTGCCCCTCCCAGGCCCGGTGGATGGCCTCGTCGATGCGGGCCGCCTCCGCCGCGTCCTCGAGGCGGACGGGATTGCTGCGGTCGTAGCCCTCCCCCGCCCCGGGGGTTCGGAGGTGGATCACCGCGTGGTACCGGTCCCGCTCCACCTCCCAGGTGGTGCCGAGTTCCCGCCAGAAAGCCTCGGGACCATCCGGCCAGTAGGCGAGGCCATCCAGGGTGCCCCGATCGCAGAGGGCCAAGCCGCCGTCCGGGGCCTCCAGGGCCAGGCGCTCCAGCTGACGCTGCAGGTGGAAGATGGCCACCTGGGCGCAGCGCCGGTGCAGGGCGTCGGCGCCTCGGGGGAAGCCGCCCCTGAAGAGGATGCTGGCCGCCTCGGGAAGCACCTTCACCTGCTCCCCGAAGTTCCGGCGGATCACCTCCAGCACGGCGGTCTTGCCCGCCCCCGGTCCTCCGGTGAGGACCACCAGGCGGGTGGGGAAGGTGCCGTGGTTGGCCATGGGCCCATCATAGGCCCGGGGGCCGTGACCGGCGCCCCAGGCCCCCGTGCGATGCTGGTCCCGTGAAACGCGTGGATCTCCTCATCGTCGGCGGCGGCATCGCGGGGCTCGCCACGGCCGCGGCCCTGGCGGGCTCGGGCCGCACCATCCTGCTCGTGGAGCGGGAGCTCCACCCGGGCTTCCACAGCAGCGGCCGCAACGCCGCCATCGGCCGCCAGCTCACGGGCCGCCCGGAGCACACCACCCTGGCGGTGGCCGGGCGGCAGGCGCTGGCGGAGGTGGGGCTGCTGCAGCCCAGCGGGGGCTTCCTCCTGGGGGCGGGACCCGGGGCCCTGGAGGCCCTGGAGGCCGAGGCCCGTGCCTTCGACCTGGTGGCCCATCGGGGAAGCGGCCCGGGTCTCCCCGACCTCCGGGCCTCCGAGCACCTGCACCTGCCCACCGATGGGGTCATCGACGTCCACGGCCTCCTGGGGCACTGCGCCCGCCAGGCCCGGGCGGGCGGCGCCACCCTCCGCTTCGGCGTCGGCCTCTCGGGCTTGAGCCGCCTGGAGGAAGGGTATGAGGCCCACCTCGACGATGGGAGGGTCCTCCAGGTGGACACCCTCGTCAACGCCGCGGGGGCCTGGGCTGGAGCCCTCGGCCGCCTGGCCGGTGGGGTGGATCCGGGCCTCCGCCCCCTGCGCCGCTCCCTGATCTGGAGTGACCTCGCCCATCCCCAGGACCACCCCTGGGCCTGGTGGGTGGATCGTCCGCTCTACCTGCGCCCCGAGAGCGGGGGCCTCCTCCTCTGTCCCTGCGAGGAGGTGGAGGTCCCCCCGCCCAACCCGGGCCACCACCCGGACTCCGATCCCGCCGTGCTCCCGGGCCTCGCGGCCAGCCTGGCGGAGCTCGCCCCCCACCTGGAGGAGGCCCCGGTGACCCGGATGTGGGCTGGGCTCCGCACCTTCGCGGCCGACCGCCGGTTCGTGATCGGGTGGGATCCCCAGGCTCCACACCTCTTCTGGGTGGCGGGCCTCGGAGGCCACGGCATGACCACGGGCCTCGCCGTGGGGCGCCTGGCGGCGGACCTGCTCCAGGGACGGGAGGCCCACGCCCTCGCCCCCGGGCGCTTCGCCTAGAGGTCCTTCAGCTTCGGCCAGGTCAGGACGAAGGTGGCTCCCCGCCCCGCCCCGCTCCGCAGCTCCAGGTGGCCCCCCAGCCCCTCCACGAAGGCCTGCACCGAGGGCAGGCCCAGCCCGGTGCCCTGGCCCTTCGCCTTGGTGGTGAAGAAGGGATCCAGCACCTTGGCGCGCAGCGGCTCCGGGATTCCGGGCCCGTCGTCCTGGACCTCGAGGCGCACCCGGTCCCCCTCCAGGTCCAGCGAGATCCAGAGCGTGCCCTTCCCCTCCATGGCGTCCCGGGCGTTGGTGGCCAGGTTCACCAGCACCTGCTCCACCTCCAGGGGATCCGCCTCCATCCAGACCTCCCCCGGCGTCGCATCCACCTGCAGGGAGATGCCCGGCCCGAGGAGGCGGTGCAGCATGGGGGCGAACCCGAGGAGGTGCTCATGCAGGTCGAAGAGCTCCCGCCGGGCCCCCGGGGCGCCCGCATGGGCCATGGTCTTCCGCGCCAGGGCCGCGGCCCGGTGGGCCGAGGCCACGATGTCCTCCTGGGCCCCACCGCCTTCCACCAGGGCGCAGAGGCGCGCCAGCTGGTTGTTGAGGTCGTGGGCGAGTCCCGCGCCGACGGTGGCCACCAGGTTCAGCCGCTGGGTGCGGAGGAGGGCCTCCTCCCGGGCCTCCAGCACGGCGCGCTGCTCATCCAGCCGGGTCTGGAGGGTGCGCGAGAAGGTGGCCTGGTCCCGCAGGGCGAGCACCTGCCGGCCCAGGATGCAGAAGGAGGTGAGTCCCAGGAGCCAGAGGAGGAAGGGGCTGGCGGAGACGCCGTTCAGCCCCTCCCACAGGATCCCGACCTGAGTGGCGAGGAAGGGGAGGTAGACCGCAAGCCCGCTGAGGAGCTGCCGCCGCTTGGACTGGCTTCGCGCCCGCTGCTCCCGGGGCCAGGGGGCGAAGGCGGCCACAGATGCGAGGAGGGGGATCATGGGATCCAGGAGCCCCAGGGGGTGGGCGGAACTCCAGCGACCTTCGAGTATCAGGCGAAGCTGCCAGACATTCTCGAGGTTGGACACCAGGAGGCTCAGCCCCACCCAGCCCAGGGGACCCGCCAGCTGCTCGGGCTGCATCCGCACCTGGTACATGGCCAGCCCCAGGAGCAGCGCCGGGAAGCCCACT
Source organism: uncultured Solibacteraceae bacterium (assembly GCA_964627685.1). Lineage (GTDB taxonomy): Bacteria > Acidobacteriota > Holophagae > Holophagales > Holophagaceae > JAFDVN01. The sequence goes on from CAZVKM010000036.1 coordinate 5,254, forward strand.
TCCAGGAAGGCCCACCAGAGGCGGTCGATGCGGGCCCCGGGGAGGTCCTGGATGCTCAGCCAGGCCACCGCGAGCAGCGACAGGCTGAAGATCAACCCCTCCAACCCCTGCCGGAGGTTCCTCCGCCAGCGGCGCACCCCCAGGCGCCATCCCAGGAAGCCCACCGCCCCCAGCGGCAGGTAGATCACCACCGCCAGGGTCAGCCCCAGGTGGCTGAGGTGGTCCCGGGCCAGGGTGGCCCCGAGGTGGCAGGCCACAGCCCCGGCGAAGCCCCACCATCCCCAGCGTCGGGCCCCATCGCGCCAGCCCCGCAGCAGGAAGGCCCCCAGGTTCACCACGAGGGCGGCCTGCAGGATCCGCCGCTGGAGGATGGGCAGGGTGCCGGCCGGCTGGGCGGCCTGCAAGGCCACCCCCAGCAGCGTGAGGACCAGGACGAGGGCCACGGCCCAGGGCAGGGCCCGGCGGCTGGGAGGGAGGCGGTGGGATGGGTCCGTCACAGGGCGCTCTTCGGCGGCGGCCCGGAGGTGCCCAAGTCATGGCGGGTCCGCCCCGATTCACGGGAGGCCCCAGAAAGGGAACCCAGAGCCCTGTTGGGGGCTCCGGGTTCCCTTGCCGCGGTCAGGTCAGAAGGGCCAGGCCGTGGTGCCGTTGATGGGGAGCTTCGCGTAGCTGTCCACACGGTTGGTGAGGACCCCATTCGTGAAGTCGGCGTCGGGTAGGGCGAAGAAAACGCGCTCCGCGGCCGGCAGGCTGTAGCTGGCGATCTGCGTGGTGGCCACGGCGCTGATGCGGAAGCCCCACATGGCCATGTAGTCGCGGATGTCGAGGCCCGTGGTCCAGGACATGGCGATGGCCATGAAGTCGTTGTTGGTCATGGCCTGGGCCTGGGCGTAGGTCACCTGATCGAAGCCGAAGGTGCCCTTGGCGGCGTCCCAGGCGGCCTGGCTGGCGAGGGCCGTCCTGAAGGCCCGGTCCACGATGTGGAGGCGGCCCATCATGTGCCAGCCGTTCTGGAGCAGCCCCTTCTTGCGGACCTGCATCATGAACTGGAAGAAGAAGGCGTAGGAGTTGTCGATGCCCGCATCGCCGCCCGCCGAGAGGACATTCGAGAAATAGGTCTCCTGGGTGGTGGAGAAGGCGCCCACGCGGTCGCCCGCCCGGTAGCCCCCCTGCAGCTGATTGAAGATCGCCTTGAAGGGCATGGTGTGGGAGCTGGCCACATCCCCCGTCTCGTCATAGAACCGGGTCTGCACGTAGTAGGGGTAGAAGTTCGTCCCGGCGTGGTTGGGGTAGCTGTAGGCCCCGTGCTTGAGCTGCCAGCGGCTGGACTGGAGGCTGTGGCCCAGCTCGTGGATGTCCCCGTGGCCCACCACGGAGAAGGCCCACCCCGCGTCGTAGGGATTGCCGGAACAGCCCCACCCGCAGGTGGGCACGTCGGCGTTCATGTGCTTCACCACGTCGGTGGTGGCCACGGTGAGGCCCTTGCCCGTGGCCCAGCCATGGACCTCGGGGTGCTTGTCGATGCCATCGCCCTGGAAGCCGGCGATGATGTGGCTGGTGTTGTAGGTGAAGTGCTGGGTCGCGGTGGCGAGGGCGGCGGGCGTGCTCCAGTGGGCGTTCGCCAGGGTCCCGGTCTTGAAGCGATCGGCCTTGGAGTGCATCTCGAAGCCGTCGGTGGCCACCTCCACCCAGTCGTGGGTGTTGGCGCTCAGCTTGGCGGCGAAGGAGGCATCATCCTCGGGCCCGTTCCAGTAGGGGTGCTCCGAGACGTTCTCGAAGGTGAACTGGACGGGGATGTCCTTCTGGTTGAACCCGATCTCGATGGGTCCCCCGTAGGGGCTGGTGAAGGTGATGGACTGGCCGGGCTTGATGGGCATGCCGGCGCTCCAGAGGAACTTCGGACGGGCGTAGCCGTTGTAGCTGGCATCGTCCCACTCGTGGGTGGAGCCGCTCCGCAGCGTGTTCACGAAGAGGGTGGTGTCCACCGCGCCGGAGTCGAGGCGGGTCACCTTCACCGTCCGGCCCGGCAGGGCATAGGCGCCGGTGCCGCGGAAGTTGGGCCGGCTGGTGAGGGTGAGGGTCCGGGTGGTGGGGGTCACGGCGGAGAAATCGGAGCGGGAGAAGGTGCCCAGGTCCTTCTGGGCCGGCACCACCGTGCGGAAGTTGTAGACGGCGTGATCCGCGAAGTAGGCGCGGAGGAAGTCCTTGGGCGTGGCGGTGGCGGTCTTCAGCGGGAAGACCACGTCCTGGCGGATGCGGTCGGCGGTGAGGGCCAGCAGCTTGGGCACCTCGTTGCCGCAGGCCTTGAAGAGGTCCTTCGCCGAGGCGTCGTAGCTGTTCATCATCGCCTTCACGGCGGTGGCCCCATCCTGGAACTGGGCCTTGAAGGCGGCGTTCTGGGTGGCGTCCGTCTGGCAGGTGGCCAGGCCGAAGTCGTAGGTGCCCGACTTCAGGCGCGTGAGCATCTCGCGGATGGAGGTGAGGGAGGGGTTGAGGCGGCCCATCAGCGTGCGTCCATCCAGCCCCACGGTCTGGTAGTTGGACCAGTAGTTGTCCCCGGCGTACTGCACCTGGAAGAGGTCGTAGAGCTGGGTGCCCAGCGCGTTGGGCCCGCCGTCCAGCTGGAGGTAGAGCACGGGCTTGCCCGCATCCATGAGGGCCTTGATCCCGTCGCGCACCTGGTCCGCCGTCTGGCCCGCATCCAGCTGCTGGGACACGATCACGAGGTCGGCGCCGTCCGTGAGCACCTTGTTCAGGTTCGGCCCGTCATAGGCGTTGGCCGCGTTGAAGGTGGCCCCGGCCCCCCACTGGGAGGTGAGCCAGGTGCGGGTGGTGGACTCATCCTTGAACCAGTAGCTCTCATCGAGATGGACGATGGCGACCTTCAGGGGGGCGCCCGCCGCCTTGCCCGTGAGCCAGCGGAGGCCGTTCACCATGAACGCATCCATCTGGGCGTTGCGGGTGGTGCGGAAGGGATTGCTCGCCATCACCAGGTAGCGGCTCCCGGAGGCGGCCTGCCCGGCCACGGCGAGCCCCTTGGCGGGGGCCGGCGCCCCGGCGGTGGTCTGGTTGGAGACCAGCACCTCGGTGTTCACGCCGAAGGCGGCGGTGAAGAGGGCCGCATCGTGGCTGGGATCCCAGTTGACGCCGGTGAGGCTGGAGCCATCGGCCTTGGCGGTGCCATCGGCGTTCAGGTTGTAGAGGGCCTTCAGGAGCGGATCCCCGCCCGTGCGCTGGGCTTCGAGGGTCGTCAGGGTGGCGTCCAGGAACTCATCCGCCGTGGCCCCCGTGAGGGCATTGCCCGTGGCCAGGGCCGTCTGCACCTTTGCGTTCAGGCCCGTGGGCAGCGGACAGGAGGGGGCCGCGGGACCGCTCCCCCCACCGGCGGGAGCGCTCGTGGAGCCCCCCTTGTCCCCGCCCCCACCCCCGGTGCAGGCCACCAGGGTGAGCAGGGCCGTGGCGGCCAGGATCGAAGGCAGGAATGGGGTGCGACGGGTCAGGGTGCGCATGGGACCTCCAAGGGACCGGATCAGATTCCGCTCCGCAGGGGTTGGGAAGGATGAACGGGTGTGAAAAGTTGTTGCAGGGCCCGCACCACAAGCAAATCATTTTTTATCAGCACTTATATTACAGCGAAAGCGCGGGGATCACCAGCACCCGGCGTGTTGGGACTGAACTCACCGGCCTTCACCTGGGCCGCGGTCCCAGGCGCCGAGCCGGCTCGGCTGCCTGAGGGCAGGCCGGGGTTCCCGGTGCGGGGGGTGAGGAAGGCCCCCCTCTGAAGCCCCGTTGGACGGAGGCCCTTCGGGGGTCGCGAAGGTTGAGGGGCCGTCCCTGAGGACTTGGGAGGATGAACGGGCGTGTCGGGAGGATGCAGGCTTCCGGCCCCAGGAAGGCCTCCAGCCTGGACAGGAGATGGGTCAGGCCTCGCCTTCCACCGCCTCCACGGGGATCACCCACCGATACCCCTCGCCGGGGATGGTGGTGAGCCAGTCCTCGCCGGCCCCGAGCTTCTTGCGCATGCGGGCGATGTGAGCGTCCACGGTGCGCGGCGTCGGGCGCGAGTCCCGCTCCCAGGCCTCCTTCACAAGGTGGTCCCGGGTGAGGGTCATGCCCGGATTGCGCAGGAAGACCTCCAGGAGCTTCACCTCCTTGGGCAGGAGGTCCAGGGGCTCGCCATCCTTCACGGCCAGGAGCCGGAAGGCGTCGAAGAGGATGGGGCCGCTGCGCAGGCGGGCATGCACCTTCCGGGGTGCGCCCTTCGCGCGGGCGAGCAGCACCTTGATGCGGGCCCCCAGCTCGCTCATGTAGAAGGGCTTCACCAGGTAGTCGTCGGCGCCGAGGTGGAAGCCCAGGAGGCGGTCCCCCTCGCCGGCCCGGGCCGTGAGCATGAGCACCGGCGTGGCGATGCCCCGGGTTCGCAGGGTCTCCAGCACCTTGAAGCCGTCCACCCCGGGCAGGTGCCCATCCAGGAGGATCAGGTCATAGCCCTCCCCCTCCAGGTGCTTCAGGGCCGCCCGGCCATCCTCCTGGCCCCGGGCCTCATAGCCTTCATCCTGGAGGAACTGCAGCACGCCGTTCCGGATGGCCGCTTCGTCCTCCACCACCAGGATGCGCTTGGAATCTGTCATGCCCTCCCCTTCGGCCCCGGCGGGCTTGAGGTTGAAGGCTGTCCGGCCTGCAACACGAATTCACATCGTGCTGCACCCTTGCACGGCGGGGGACCCGAGCCTTGAATCAGCCCCTCCCCGGGGCGCCCGGAGCCCCCCATGCTCACCCCCTTCCCCGCCATCCCCGCCATCAGCCCCCTGAACCCCACCCTCCAGCCTGGGCAGGTCCGGGTGTTCGAGGCCCTGGCCCTCGAGGAAGTGGAGTGGACCCTGAAGCACGGTCCCAACGACACCCCCCTGGAGCTCGAGATGACCCCCGAAGGTCTGGCCCTCCGGGTGCCCGAGACCGTGAAGCCCACCGGGGTGTACTTCCTCCGGGCCACCAGCCGGCGCGACCCCCGCCGGACGGTGGTCACCACCCTCCACATCCTGCCCTCCCCCAAACCCCTCGCCGGCTTCGCCCGCTGCAGGTGTAACCCGCCTCCGGGAGCCGCCATTTCCCCCCCCCTCCACGCCCGCGCCCCTCCCGGCCTGGCTTTGCACGACGCCGGAAAATGTGCAAAACACTTTATAATAAGCCCCATTGTA
>CAZVKM010000036.1:10461-18844 GCA_964627685.1 uncultured Solibacteraceae bacterium
TGCCCTCCCCCAAACCCCTCGCCGGCTTCGCCCGCTGCAGCTGAACCCCGCCTCCTGGAGCCGCCATGTCCCCCGCCCTCCTCGCCCTCACCGATCCCGGCCTGGACACCCTCCCGATCTTCAAGGTCCGGACCACCCCTCCCGCCTTGGAGGCTCCCAGCCTGGCCCAGATCCAGGTCACTCTGGATCAGCTGGAGGCCCGGCTCCGACCCGCACCGGTGGCCCCTCCCGCCCAGGCTGTCCGGGAGTCCCACCTGGAAGCGGATGTGCTGGCGGCGATGGACCGGCTCGCGGAGACCACCGATGGCCTCGGCCTCATCCGGTTGGCCCCCCGCCTGGACCTCGAAGCCTCCACCCCCCCGGCCCTGGACCCGGTGGTGGAGCCCCGGCCGGTGGCCGTCGCCTCTCCCCGGCCCCTCCCCACCCCGAGGCGACCGAGGGAAGGCTCCCTGGGCCAGTTCCTCCGCCTGGGAAGCCTGGGCCTCGCCCTCGCCCTGGGCTCGGCCTACGGCCTCGTGCAGCTCAACCACCGGGCCCCGACCCCTTCCCGGACCTCCACCGCCACCTACCTCCCCTTCCGGCAGGAACCCCGTCCCGGTTCCACGCTCCAGGAATACCTGCTCAGGGCGGAAGCGGGGGATGTGGTGGCCATGCGGCTCCTGGCCCTCTGCTACCGGGATGGGCTCGACACCGCCGAGGATCCCGTTGAGGCCTCCCGATGGACCCTCCGCGCCCTCCAGGCCCAGCGTTGACCGGCGTTCCCATGCGATCCACGCTCCACGATCCCGTGTTCCAGGCTGATCCGGAGGGGTTCCCCCCCTTCGCGGTGGCCGCCCTCACCGCCACCCTCCTGGCCGCCGCGCTCCTGGTCATCCTGGGACTCGCCCCGGCCCGGGCCCTCCCGGTCCTGCGCCCCCTCATCGTGGGCGGGCTCCACCTCGCGTGCCTGGTGCTCTTCCTCAGGCGCAGCCACCGCGAACCCCTCCGCGCCTGGGGTTGGTGGGGGTTCGCCACTTATGCCGCCCTTCAGGTGGGGGTGGCCGGTGCCGCCCTCGCCGGGAGCCCGGCCACCGGGGAGCTGCTCACCCACCTGGCCCTCCCGGCGGGGATCTGGGGGTTGATGGGCTGGTTCGAAGAGGGGATCCAGTGGGCCGGAGGCATCCGCCGCGTGCTCGAGGGGTGCCTCTTCGGTGTGGGCCTGGTGGCCTTGGCCCTCCTGGCCCTGCCCCACCCCGACCTGCTGCAGGAGGTGGGAGCCGCCACCCCGGCCTTCGGCGTGATCAGCGCCGCCCTGCTCCTGGGGCTCACCCTCTTCCATGCCCGGGTCGATCAACGCCGCCTGATGGGCCCTCTCGGCTGGGCCGCCCTGGGCTTCCTCGGGATGGGGCTCCGCCACACCCAGGCCCTTCGGGCGCTCGCCCCGTCGGCTCCGGGCCCCGCCCCCCTGACCTGGCTTGAGCTCCTCCTCCCCCTCCTCCTGGCGCTGGGTGCCTCCGCGCCCTGGACCCGGGACCGCCTCTCCCGGGACACGGGTCGCGGAGCCAACCTCCAGAGCGGCCTCCTGGTGTACATCCCGACCACCCTGTTGGTCCTGGCGCTGCTTCCCAGCTTGAGCCAGGGGATTTCCCCGGGCCCCATCCACCTCGCCCTCCTGGGTCTCCTCGCCTTCCTGCTGCTGGCCCGGCAGTTCTACTCGCTGAGGGATCAGGTCTCCTTCGCCCGCATCCTCCGGGCCCGCCTGGAGGACCGCACGCGCGCCCTGGAGGAGAGCCGGGAGGCGCAACTCCGCGCCCACCGGATGAACCTGCTCGTCACCATCGGGGCCGGGATGGCCCATGACCTGAACAACCTCCTCGGGGCCCTCTGCGTCCTCGTGGAGCGGGAGGCCCCCAAGGAGGAGCTCCTCCGCGTGGTCCACCAGGCGGCCGCCCTCTCCCGGCGGACCCTGACCCAGGCGGGACATCCCGAGGGGGCCCTGGAGCTCTTCGAGCTCGGGGAGGCGGTGGCCGGGCTCCTGCCCGTGCTCAAGCAGCTCGCGGGCAAAGGTGTGGAGCTGGCCTACACCGCGAGTCCCGAAGAGGTCTGGCTGGAAGCGGACCCCCTCAAGGTGGAGCAGGCGCTGGTGAACCTGATCTGCAACGCCCGCGATGCCATGGCCGGCCAGGGCCGCATCCACCTCTGCCTCCGGGTGGAAGGCGCCTGGGCCCGTCTCACGGTGGACGACGATGGCTCGGGCATCGACCCGGACCACCTCCCCCGCATCTTCGAGCCCTTCTTCACCACCAAGCCCAAGGGCCTTGGCAATGGCCTCGGCCTCACGTCCGTCAAGGCGGTGCTGGATGAGCTCGGGGGGGAAGTACTGGTGGCCACCGAAGCCGGCCAGGGGTCCCGCTTCACCCTCCGCTTTCCACACGCCTCCTTGACCTGAGTCCCACCCCAGATGGAATCCACATCCATGCTCACCGCCCTGCTCGCCTCCCTCCGCATGACCCCGCAGACTCCTGAGCCCGCGCTTCCCACGGCGGATCCCGCCTGGATGCGCCGCCAGCCCTGGCGGGTGGAGTACCTGGAGGGGCTGCTGCGCCCCGCCGAGGCCGCACCCCAGGCTTCGGAAGGCCCCTCCCTCTCGGAGTGGGTGCGCAGCTCGCGCCCCCTCTGCTGTCCCCGCTACGTGCGGAGCCTCCCCCGATGAGCGGATCCGGCGCCGGGCAGCCACCGGAGTCCCGGCAGGCTTCGGTGGCGAGGATGCTACGACGGGCCGTGGTCGTGCCCCAGGACCGCGCTCCCGTCCAGCCCCGGCGGGCCCTCCCGTCCCCGTGGGACGTGGAGGACCCCGTTGAAGCCGCGGGGACGGACCCTCAGCGGCCCTGAAGCTCCTTCACCAGGTGGGGCGCTCCGAAGACCTTGTCCAGCACATGGAGGAGGGCGCGGGTGTCCACCGCCACGGCGCGCATGGTGCGCGGATCGTAGAGGTAGCGGTTCCCCAGCTTCTCCTGGTTGCCGTCGAAGTTGAGGCCCACCACCTCGCCCTTGGGGTTCACCACCGGCGAGCCGGAGTTCCCGCCGATGGTGTCGGCGCTGTAGGCGAAGTTGTAGGGCGTGGTGAGGTCCAGCTGCTTCCAGGCCTCCACCCAGCGGGGGGAGAGCTTCCAGGCGCCGTCCATGAAGGTGGGCCCCATGCCCCAAGCGCGGTCGTAGAGGCCCGCAAGGGTCGTGAACGGGGCCTGCCAGGTGCCGTTGGCGGGGTAGCCCGCCACCTTCCCGTAGGCCAGGCGAAGGGTGAGGGTCGCATCGGGGTAGGCCTCATGGCCGTAGAGGGCGAAGCGCTGCTGGGCCAGCCGGCCACCCTGCTCCTTGAACACGCTCTCCACCTCGTCTTCGTAGCCCTTGCGCAGCTTGCGGACGAAGGGGTCGATGGCCCGGGCGAGGTTGAGCATGGCGTCCGTGGCATGGCCCTGCCCGCGCTCCCACACCTCCTTGCGCTCCTCCACGTCGGTCAGGCGGGTGTCCCTGAAGGTCACCCTCACCACCTCCTCGGGCGAGCGGCCCCCCAGCACGGCCTTCACGAAGGGGTGGTCCTTCCCCAGGAGCTCCTGGGCCTCCTGGAGGGCGTTGAGCATGAGGGCCTGGTCCACGCCCCGATCGATGGCCTTGGGGTTGAGGATGCGGGCCTCGGTGGCCTTGAGGCGGGCGTCGGAGAACTCCGCCAGCCGCTGCTCGCTGGGCTTGGCCCGCTCGGCCTCGGCCTGATGGAGCGCCAGGGCGAAGGCCAGGGTCTGGCTGGAGAGGGTGCCCACCAGGGCGCGCTCCTTCATCATCGCCCTCTCGCGAGCCACGGCCTTGGCGATGGCCTCGAAGGAGGCGGTGGCGGCGCGTCCGCCCTGCTTGGCCACGGCGGCCTTCAGCTCCGCCTCCTGCTTCTCCAGGCGGGCCCAGTTGTCCGCATCGCGCAAGGTGCGCAGGAACCCCTCCCACCGCTTGAGGTTGTTCTCCAGGCCGTAGACCTGGTCGGAGACCAGGCGCCGGGCCTCCGTGGAGGTGGCGCCGTGACGGAGGAGGGCCTCCCGCCGCCGCTTCCAGCTCTTCAGGTTGAAGGGGACGCTGAGATCCCGGGCGAAGGCCATCTGGGCCAGGGTCTCCTGGCGCGCCGTGGCGCCGGGGTGGCCGCTGATGAAGACCGGATCGCCCGCCTGGGCGCCGGCCGCGGCGAAGGGGAGGAAGGCCGCCGGCTGGTAGGGCTTGCCGTTCTCGTAGACGCGGAAGAGCGAGAAGTCCAGGTCGTGGCGCGGGTACACGAAGTTGTCCGGGTCCCCGCCGAAGGCGGCCATCTGCGCCTCGGGCGCGGCGACCAGGCGCACGTCCGTGTGCCGCTTGTAGCCGTAGAGCCAGGTCTCGCCCCCGTTGTACAGGCTCACGCTCTCCACCTGCAGGCCCGTGGCCTTCTGCTCCGCCTGCTGGAGCGCCAGGAGGGCCGCCTCCTTGGCCTTGCGGGCCGCCGCCGGGGCCAGACCCGGCTTCGCGGCGGCGGCCATCTCCTTGGTGACGTCCCGCATCTTCTCCAAGGTCACCAGCACGAGTCCCGGGACCTTGAGCTCATGGTCCCGGTCGACGGCCATGAAGCCATCGCGGATGTAGTCGTGCTCCGCGCTGCTCACCTGCTGGATGGCCCCGCGCCCCACATGATGGTTGGTGAGCACCAGGCCCTCCGGGCTCACGAAGCTGCCGGTGGCGCCGGGGAAGCGCACCGTGGCCAGGCGCAGCCGATCGAGGAAGGCCTGGTCCACGTCCACGCCCAGGGAGGCCTTGATGCGCTTCACGGGCACGTTGTCGAAGGTCCACATGCCCTCATCGGCGCGGAGGCAGGCGGTGGCGGCGAGGGCAAGGAGGAGGCGGGTCGTCTTCATGGGGGATCTCCCAGCAAAGCAAGGGCCCGCGGTGGCGGGCCCCTGCAGGGTGTTCAGCTTCAGTTGCCGCGGAGCTCGTCGGCGAGGTGCTTGGCGTCGAAGACCTTGTCGAGCACTTCGAGGATGGCGCGGGCATCAACGCCAATCATGCGGTTGACACGACCGTCATAGGCGTGGCTACCCGGCAGCGACTCGATGTTGCCGTCGAAGGCCAACCCCACCAGCTCACCCTTCCGATCGATCACGGGACTTCCGCTGTTGCCGCCGATGATGTCGTTGGTGCTGACGAAGTTGTAGGGGGTGGACAGGTTCAGCGCCCCCCGCTTCTCTTGCCATCGCGCAGGGAGGGACCAGCTTCCGTTCTCGGCTTTGGGACCCCAGGCATCTGCGCGGTCATAGAGGCCCCCGAAGGTCGTGAAGGGCTGTACCAAGGTCCCACTGGCCTCGTAGGTGGCGACGGCCCCATAGCTTAACCTCAGGCTGAAGGTGGCGTCCGGGTAGTTGGCTGTGCCATAGACCTTGAAGCGAGCTTTGGCCAGCCGAGTGCTGTGATCGGAGATGATTGCCTGAGAAGCCTCGGATTGTTTCCGAAGGCTCCGCAGGATGGGATCCATGCGCCGGGCGAGGGCGATGAAGGGATCCTTGCTCTCAGATACAGCCTTCAGACCACCCTCCACCAGAGCCCCGCGGACCTTCTCATCCTGCAGGTTTGTCTGACCGAAGAGCTTGTCAGTCAATTGCTTCGGCGAGTCGCCTCCAAAGATCGCCACACTAAGTGGATCCTTGGGACCAAGCTCATCCAGAACCCCTTGGAGGGCGGCCTCAAGCAGCACCTTCTCCAGATCCACTTCCTTGGGCTTGAATCCCATGATCCTCCCGCGGGCGGCCTTCAGCGCCTCTTCGGAGACGAGTTCTGGAAGGCGCTGAGCCTCCGGCTTCGCAGCCTCCGTAGCCAAGCGCACCGCGATGATGGCCGTACTCAGGTGGCTGCTCCCTCGGGCTCCAGACAAGGCATTCGCACTGATCAAGGGCTTTACAATGGCCCGCCGGGTCTGCAGGGCCGCTTCGATCTTCTTCCAGCTTCCCCCGGCCTGCTTCGCCAGCGCCGGATCAGCCGCCACGGACTTCTGGAAGGCGGCCTCGGCCTTTTCCAGCGCATTCAGGGTGAAGGGATCCTTCAACCCCTTGATCTGGCCCTCGAAGACTTTGATGAAATTGCCATCGTACTGGAGTCGCCCCGACACGAGACGGGCATGCTCTTCCCCCTTTGCTGCGAAGGCACGCGCCGCCGCTTGGTCCCGCTTCAATTGACGGTCCTGGAGCGGGAGGGTGAGGTCCCGATCAAACAGCATCTGGGCACGTGTCATCAAACGGCTCGTGCGGCCAGGATGTCCGGAGGTGAAGGTCATGTCGCCGTGCTTCAGCCCATCCTTGGTCCAGGCAAGGTGATGAGGAGGGACATAGGGCTTGCCGTCCTGATAGACCCGGAACAGAGTGAAATCCAGGTCGTGACGCGGGAAGCTGAAGTTATCCCAGTCCATACCGAAGGCCGCAACCTGATACTCGGGGGCCATCACGAGGCGCACATCTGTGTGGCGGCGGTACCCATAGATCCAGCGCTGCCCACCTTGGTACAGGACCACCGCCTCGCACTGCAGCCCAGACTTGGTGCGGGCCTCCTTCAGGAGTCCATCCATGGCCGCGGTCCGCGCCTTGTCGGCGGTCTTCTCGTCCATGCCGGCCTTCACGGCAGCCTCGACCTGGTCTGTCACATTGGTCATGGATTCGAGCGTCAGCAGCACCAAACCTGGAACGGGGATTTCCTTCCCCCGATCCACGGCGACGAAGCCCTGCTTGACGTAGTCATGATCCTTGTCCGAAACCTGTTCAATGGCATTGTGCGCCACATGATGGTTCGTGAGGACCAGGCCATCCCGACTCACGAATGAACCGCTGCCCCCGGGGAACCGGACCGAGGCGAGGCGGACATGGTCAAGCCACGCCTGATCCGGAGCAAAGCCGTAGGTATCCTTCATCTTCTTGGCCGGGATGTTGTCGAACGTCCACATCCCCTCGTCGGCACGGACGAAGGCCGTGGCGCAGAGGGCCAGGGCGAGGGCGGAGAGGCGAAGGCGCATGGGTACTCCTTGGGGTTTCGGCAGGGCCAGGGGTCGAGTCTACCGTCCTCCCGCGTGATCCCCCTCACGCGGTCCGGGCCGGGCGGGGCGAGCCGGGGCGCCCCCGGGGCGGGGTCCCGGGAAAGGTGACTGGAATCATGGGCCCCCGGGGCCGGGACGATGGACGGGGGAGGCAGGAGGGCACCATGGGGTTCGCAACCACGATCCGGGCACGGGTGCTGGTCCTGTCCGCCGTGCTCCTGCTCGTGTCCGTGGGCCTCGGAACCTTCGCCTTCCTGGCCATGGGGCGCCTCCAGGAGGGGCAGCGCCGCGTCCTGGTCCAGGGCCATGCCCTCCGGAACCACCAGACGGGCGACATGATGCATGACGCCCTGCGCTCGGACGTGCTGCAGGCCCTCCTCACCCCGCCCGGGAGCCCCGGCGAGGCGGAGGTCCGGAAGGACCTCGCCGAGCACGTGGGCATCTTCCGGAAGGCCCTGGCGGCGACGGAGGCCCTGGAGGTGGGGCCTGAAACGCGGCAGGGCCTCGTGAAGGTGCGCCCCCCCCTCGAGGCCTACATCCGGGAGGCCGAGGCCATGGTGGACCTGGCCTTCCGGGACCGCCCCCTGGCGCTCCAACGCCTGGAGGCCTTCAAAGCGGCCTTCTCGGCCCTGGAAGCCCCCATGGAGGCCCTCAGCGGCACCATCGAGGAGGCCAACCTCGCCGAGGAGCAGGCCTCCGCCGCCACGGGCCGGCAGGGCACCTGGGTCATCCTCCTGGCCCTGGGGCTGGGTCTCGCCCTGGGGATCCCCTTGGCGCTCCGGGTGGTGCGCCGGGTGGCCCTCCCCCTGAGCCAGGTGGCCGAGGCCGCGGAGCGCTCCGTGGCCGAGCGGGACCTGAGCCACCAACTGCCGGAGGAGGGCCTCGGGGAGGTGCGGGCGCTCGTCCGGGCCTTCAACGGCCTTGGGCGCTTCTTCTCGGGCTTCTTCCTCACCACGGAAGCCCAGGCCCAGGATCTCACCCACCAGTCCCGGGAGCTCTCGGATCTGGCGGGCTCCCTGGCCTCGACCTCCCGGGAGCTGGCCCTCGACGCGGAGACGGCCCGGGGTCGCACCGAGGGGCTCTCCGGGGCCCTCCTGCGGCTCGCGGAGTCGACCCAGCTGGTGGCCAAGGACCTGGACCAGACCCAGAGCCGCTCGCTGCGGGCCGTCCAGGTGGCCGAGGCCGGCACCGCGGCCGGGGAATCCACGACCCGGGCCATGCAGGCCATCCGGGAGGCGAGCGCCCGCATGTCCGAGGCGGTGCGGGTCATCCAGGACATCGCCCGGCAGACGAACCTCCTGAGCCTCAACGCCGCCATCG